>NZ_JACJRY010000016.1:0-169060 GCF_014697485.1 Anabaena sp. FACHB-83
AAGACTGCGGGAAGCATGAAGAACCTGGGTCAAATGAAGCGTCAAAAATCTCAGGCTACGCTAGGGGATGTAGAAACCCCTGGCTCAAACGAAGTTAGCCAGGGGTAGTTCATAATACTGTATTTCTTTTACCTTGCTAGTTTTTACTTTTGCTGAGAGCGTTTCCAAACTCGCCAACTTGTGTAAGTTAGCAATGAAGTAGCACCAAAAGCATAAGCAATACCACTAGGGATACCAGCTACGGCTAAGGCTAAACTGCCAACCCAGAGCGTGAGTGTATAAATAAATAACACAGTCCAGCGATGAGATAAACCAGCTTGTAGTAATCGGTGGTGTAAGTGACATCTATCTGCTACCCAAGGCAATTGACCACGGCGAAGGCGTGTCAAAATCACTGCTGACATATCTAAAATTGGTACTGCCAAAATTAAATAAGGCAAAATTACGGCGGTAAAAGCTGGAACTTTCACCAAACCAATTACGCCTACAGCCGCTAAGGTGAATCCCATAAAATAAGACCCGCCATCTCCCATAAAGATTTGGGCCGGGTTGAAATTATAGCGAAGAAAACCTAATGCTGCGCCAGCTAAAGCAGCTGCAATTAAGGCTGCGGCTGGTTGGTGCATAAATAAAGACACCAAAAGCATAACTATGGCTGCAATTCCCGACACACCAGCCGCTAAACCATCTAAACCGTCAATCCAGTTGATAGCGTTCACCATCCCCACCAGCCAAATTACAGTGATTGGTAAACTTAGCCAGTTTAGGTCAACTATGCCGATAGTGGGGACTGTGATAAAGTCTATACTTACACCTGCTTTCCACGCGCCAGCAGCAACGATTACTTGTAAAATCAATCTTCCCAAGGGAGATAGATTGAGTAAATCGTCTGCTAAACCAATGAGAAAAAAGCCCAAACCCCCCAAGGTAACACCCCAAATTTGCCATTCTTTGTCAGGCGGTAAATTGGCAAATCCACCTAGCCACCAAACAATGAGTAGAGAAATGAGAGTACCTGCGAAGATAGAAACTCCACCCAGACGTACCATCGGGCGTTCATGAACTTTTCGACCACCGGGTTTATCTACAGTTCCACTTTTTATACCAATGTTTTTTATATCAGGCGTAGTCCAGAGAACGACTACGGCTGCGACCAGGAAGGCAATCAGATGATAAATCTGAGCAGGCATCTGTATTTTAAATTAAGTAGTGGTTAAGACAAAACTCTACCGAGGGAGGGTTCTACTTAATATCTACTACATTTTCGGTTTTTATCAGCAGAAGATTTTTTAGTCAAAAGCTAAAAGGCAAAAGGAAAAACCAATGATTCTTTTGCCTTTTGACTTTTGACTTTTGACTTTATGCTAGTGCGGGTACGGGAATTTGCAGGTGGGGATATAGGGGGAAGCGATCGCACAATGCCCCTACTCGACGTTTACAATCAGCTGCGACTGCTTCTGATTCGGGGTTGAGCAGGCGATCGGCAATAATATCACCAATTTCGGTAAACTCTGCTACACCCAATCCTCTGGTAGTCATGGCGGGAGAACCTAGTCTCAAACCACTGGTAACAAATGGTGATTGGGGATCAAAGGGTACGGTATTTTTATTTGCAGTAATATTTACACCGCTTACCAGTTGATCGGCTTGTTTACCTGTCAAACCAATGGAGCGTAAATCTACAAGCATCAAATGGTTATCTGTACCATCAGATACCAACTTTAAACCACGGTTTTGCAGTTGTGTGGCTAAAGCTCGTGCATTTTCAATTACCTGTGCAGAATAGGTTTTAAACTCTGGCTTTAAAACTTCACCAAAAGCCACTGCTTTACCTGCAATGACGTGTTCTAAAGGCCCGCCTTGGGTTCCAGGAAAAACTGATTTATCCAGCTTTTTACCCAATTCGGCATCTTTAGTTAAGATTAATCCGCCTCTGGGGCCGCGCAAGGTTTTGTGAGTAGTCGTTGTGACCACATCACAGTAAGGAATGGGATCGGGATGTAAGCCAGAAGCCACTAAACCAGCGATGTGAGCAATATCAGCTAGTAGATAAGCACCAACTTCATCAGCAATACTACGGAATTTTTCAAAGTCAATAATCCGAGGATAAGCCGAATAACCACAAATCAACAGCTTTGGACGCTCCCTTAACGCCAGCTCTCGAATTTGGTCGTAGTCGAGTTGTTCTGTTTCTTTACTAACACCGTAGTGACTGACTTGGAACCACTTACCCGAAACGTTAACAGGCGAACCGTGAGTCAGGTGTCCACCATGAGACAAATCCATCCCCATGATTTTGTCGCCTGGTTCGAGTAAAGTCAGGAAAACTGCAAAGTTGGCTTGTGCGCCGGAATGGGGTTGGACGTTAGCATGAGCCGCACCAAACATTTGTTTAGCTCGGTCAATGGCAATTTGTTCGACTTTATCAACAAATTCACAGCCGCCATAATAACGTTTACCGGGCAGTCCTTC
Organism: Anabaena sp. FACHB-83; assembly: GCF_014697485.1. Lineage (NCBI taxonomy): Bacteria > Bacillati > Cyanobacteriota > Cyanophyceae > Nostocales > Nostocaceae > Anabaena > Anabaena sp. FACHB-83. The sequence goes on from NZ_JACJRY010000016.1 coordinate 2,473, forward strand.
AGCATATTTATTAGTTAAGACTGAACCTTGAGCCGCCAGTACAGCCGCAGAGGTGAAGTTTTCACTCGCAATCAACTCTAAGTGGTCGCGTTGACGCTGGAGTTCTTCATTGATTAATCCGGCGATCGCGGGGTCAGAAGATGCAAGAAAATCTGAATTAGTCCTAGTCACTTTAACTATCCTTAGTGGAAATTTGGACAATGGTATTTTTTGGAACTGAGTTTCAAAGTAATAACTCGCAGTCAAAGGTTTACATTGCCAGATTTATTGACTGCCGACTATTCACTATTGGTAGTAACTAAAATTGATTACTTAGCTCCCAGCCCGATTAAGTCCCATTGATGTGTTAATTATTATAAAGCTCTTTCTGGAACATGAACTTAACAGTTATCTAGAGAATACAACAAACATTACTTAACATTGGGTTGAAAATTTATGTATTGAGTTATGACTTCATAACTCAATCTCCGAAAAACTCAACATAAAATAAAGTTAAGGTTCACTGAGGAATCTTTGGCGATTAACCTCATTTTTCTCAAAAACAACTTTAGAGGAGCAGCACAGCCCAACTAAGCAGCTAAACCAAAGCGTCAGAATTCAGGAGCTATAAGGGTTAAAGAATCAGGAACAATATTTGATAAATTTATTTCCTGACTTACTACTGGACTTTATTATTCTGACTTCTGACTCCTGAGTGCTGAATTTTTACACCAAAGCAATTTGGCTTTGATGTAGAACTTGGGTAAATTCTGTCACCAGCAGTTTTTGAGCTACCAACAAAAATTTTTTTAGCTGAACCAAGATCAATAATTTGGAAATTTACAGGAGGTTGTTGGATGTTAGTCATTTTAATGGATGATCAAATCCTTGCTCCTGAGCAGGTGTGTCAGTCTTGTGTACTGGCGAATAGGAGTGGTCAACCCCGGTGGAATGGTGGACAACTGCATTGTGGTCAAGCTATTCGCAAACTCACCGAACAACAACCAGAGCAGTATGAGTGTATCATGGGCTTTCGGATTGCCGAGATTCGCTGATTCTCGCTTCTGGGAGACTAGACAACTGCGTTATCCTAGGCTCAAGTAACTCTGAAAATTCTGCCACAGGAGAACGCAAAATGGCCTGGCGTGGTTCGACAAACGTTTCTGATCGCATTTTTGCTTGTTTACCTTATTTGCTACCTCTAGTTGAGGTTTTTGTATTTAGTAGTGTCTTATTAACACAGTTTCCTATTTTAGGACTGGTATTCCTACCATTGATGCCGTTAATAAGTCTTTATTACAGCGTTAGTTTTGCCGGAATCATAATTTTCTTTGCTTTATGGTTGTTAGTCGTGAGAAACGAAAATATTTCTCATTTCATTCGCTTCAACACCATGCAAGCGATTCTTCTAGACATTATTATCTTTTTGTGTCGGATTCTGACTAACATTGTGGCGCAGATTCCTGGTAGTGGCTTTGCCATTCAAACGTTATATAGCACTATTTTCTTAGGCATCGTAGCAGCAGTAGGATATTCAGTCATCCAGTCGCTTTTGGGACGTTACGCAGAAATTCCCGCAATTTCCGATGCTGTTTATATGCAGGTACGGTAACTGGATGTATGAATTAGAGGCTAGAGGCTAGGGGCTAGTTTTGTGACTCAGCACTGCTTAACGGGCTACGATGGTGTTTTCTAGACGACCAATGCCTTCGATTTCTACTCGGATGCGATCGCCTATGTGCAAAGGGCCAATACCCAATGGTGTACCCGTTAGTACCACATCCCCTGGTATCAGGGTCATCACTTTACTGATGTAAGATACCAAAACATCAGGAGGAAAAACCATCTGATCAATCCCCGCAGATTGTACGGGATTTGGTTCATCGTTGATGAAAGTCTGCAATCTTGCACCTGGATTTAATTCTCGGACAATCCAAGGGCCTAGGGGACAAAAGGTATCAAACCCCTTGGCTCTCGTCCATTGACCATCTTTTTGTTGTAAATCTCGCGCTGTCACATCATTAGCGATTGTATAACCCCAAATTTTGGTTTGAGCTTCTTCTGGGGTGCAGTCACAAGCGCGATCGCCAATTATCAAGGCTAATTCACCTTCATAATCAACTCTGTGAGACTGAAGGGGATATTTGATATTGGCTTCAGTCGCAATAATCGATGTTGGCGGTTTGAGAAAAATCAATGGCTCACTCGGTACAGATGTTCCCATCTCTGCTGCGTGGTCTGCATAATTTTTACCAACCGCTATAATTTTTGAGGGAGCGCAAGGAGACAGAATTTGGTAACTATCGGGTGCTAACACTAAATCTGTTGGTTGTCCCTGTAACCAAGGCGGCGCATCCAACACCTGTACATTCAGAGATAGTTGGAGCAAACCATAGTAAATTTTGCCTTCTGGATTTTGAACTCGCACATAACGCTGTGCCATAACCTTGATAATATCCTTATTGTCTGCAATTAAGAGTTTTAAGCACAAAGAATCTTCAGCAATGAAAGTCAGGAGTTAATAGCCCCCTTTGGGAAGCATACCTGTTGGTTCAGCCAATAGATCAATTAATTTGCGGTTGTTTACCGGAAGAGGCGGGGCAAAAAGAGCCGGGAGCAGGGGGGAGCAAGATTCGGTGATGGGGAGCAGAAGAGAGAATTTTACCCAGTTCCCCTGCGTAGAGCAGGCAAATAGGCACAACATCCCGTCCCCCTCTACCCCCTTTCTTCTCATTGACTCCTTCTCATCCATAAAATAACTTTTGGCTAAAGTACGAATTTCGGCAGATTTTGCTGATGATTCATATAAAAAACTGGTAAAATTATAGTTCCTTGTTGCTTCAGATGTTGAAGTGTACGAATATTCTCTAGGAATATTTGTATCATTTAACGCAAGCAGCCAACTTGTCCAAAAGGGGATTTTCAACTCATGTCCACAGTTTACGAAACAATGTATATCCTGCGTCCTGATCTCAATGACGAACAGGTAGATCAAGCGATCGCTAAATACCAAACCTTGATTCAAGAGCAAGGTGCCGAAAATATTGAAATTCAAAATCGGGGTAAGCGTCGTCTGGCTTACGAAATCAAAAAGCAACGGGATGGAATCTACATCCAACTAAACTACACCGGGCCAGGAACCATTGTTGCTCCTTTAGAACGTGCTATGCGTTTGAGTGAAGAAGTAATTCGCTACTTGACCATTAAGCAAGAAGTTGCAGCACCAGCAGCAGAAAAAGTTGCCGTAACTGCATAGTACAAAATAGTACAAAAAGGCAAACGTAAAAAGCGCAAAGTAGGCGGTGTCGGTTTCCGTCCCGCCTAACTTTGTAAGAAGGCAAACGTAAAAAGAAAGAGTGTTTTTCTTCTCAGTTTTGCACTTGTTTCAATTGCTTGCTTGATTTACGCCATACTGTACTAAGGACATAATTAAGTACCCAGTACTGAGTTTTTATACTACAAAACTCAGTACTGGATACAGTAAAACAAAAATTTTTTTTACCTTTGACTTTTTTGTGCTTCGGTTGGGAATGCTAAATTAACAAGTACTTGCCAAAGGCAGTACGATCGCCGTTATACCTAAGATGATCCAAGATTCGTCAACGGGAGCTGTAAGCCACTGTGAGCCAAACTGACATACCCAACATCCAAGCTCTCTCTCAAGAAGTCTCGCAATTGCGCCAAGAGCTGCAACTGCGAGACCAATTAGTGCAGCAGTTATCTCAAGAACTCTTTCGGCTGGTGAAGGGCAATGCTAATTTCATGCCCCAACGTTCTGAATCAGAGCGCGATTTAAGTCAGTTGCAAGCGTTACGAGAACAATTACAAGCTGTTGAGCAGCAGGTAACTTTTTATCAAGAGCAAATCGCCACTCGTGATGGCGAAATTTATCAACTGCGCCAGTCTGTCCAAGAGTTAACAGACCGCAGCCGGATGTTGGAGCAGGTAGTACAAGAATTACCTCAAATTTATCGTCGGAAGTTTGAGGAACGAATGACTCCCATCAGAGAAAAAGTTGCCGTTCTGCAAAGAGAAAACCGCAAGCTGCAAGCAGAACTGCAAAGTGTCAGCTATCGTTTGGCGCTAAAAACTCGTAACTCCAGCCACAGTGGTATTGACTTACCGAACTTTCCTCGCCCTGCTACAGGACAAGGAAATGTTTCGGCGGTACAAAATGCTTAAAAAAATAAAGCCTGCAATCACAGGCTCTCAAAGTCTTCACTGTTCGTAAGTTGAGACTTTTATTTTATTGACTTTGTGCGGGTGCAAAATTTTAGCCCTACAGCAATCTAGCGATCGCTATCAACATTACAGCATTTTTCATTCCAATGAGGTACGTCAATCCAGCCTCTAGCCTCTATCCCCGATCAACTTGTACTGCACTCAATCGAAAAACGCTGTAATTGTTCTTGTTAGACACTAAGCATTTTTATTGCTAAAATAATAAGTTAACTTGCTAGTGGCAAAGTCTGTTGATTAATCACATTGGTGATGTCTTCGTAAGTGTTAAAAATTTCAAAAACCGAATCCAACTGGGTCAGTTCTAAAATTAACCTTACAGGCGCTTTGGCATTACAAATCACTAATCGACAACCGCATTGTCGGGCTGTTGTCAGTGCTTTAACTAACGGCACTAAACCAGAACTATCCATGAAATCTACTTCTGCGAGGTCAATGACCCAAAGTTGATCAGGCTGGGGTATTACTTCTGCCATACTTTGGCTAAGAGCCATACCACCCTGCAAGTCTATGCTCCCTTGGGGTTTAAATAAAACCACTTGCAATTCTTGTGCGATAGTCATGTATTTATCTGGGTAGTTGAACTACTGGACAAAATGAAAATTGACATCAATACTGCACGGTTCCAAGAATGAAAAACTGCTAACTCGCAAGTGCTGTGAACTTGATTGAATTAGCTTACGTATTCATGCCGTAATAATTTGTACTAACTCTTCTAAATATAGGCACAAACGCCTAGTAAATTCAGTATCAATAATAGCTTTTACAAAATTTTCATAATTTAGCGAGATTTTTGTAAATTTTTCATAAAAAATTTATTGATTTGTTAGAGATACTATGCAACTGTGCTAGTAACGCTTAAAAGCATAATAGTCAATACCAAATAAGTTATAATTATCATCAAGCCTAAGCTATCAGTAAGGCAATATACTGCGGTTTCTATGCCAGTGAAGTAAATTTATCTAACCTCTAACCTCCAGCCTCTAACCTCTGCTCCCTTAAAACTAATAAGAGTTGTTAAAACAGTACGTTGATTGACACTCCAGCCACAAACACGCCAAGATAGAGTAAAGGTAAAAAATTGTAAAGGCGGCGGTGCGGGATGTCTCTTGAATTTATTTCACTAGAAAACATCCAGGAATTTGCTCACCAGTATGGTTACTGGGCAATTTTTTTGGGAATTTTACTAGAAAACTTGGGCATTCCTCTTCCTGGTGAAACCGTCACCCTTGTCGGTGGGTTTCTAGCTGGTAGTGATGAACTAAGTTACTGGTTAGTTGTGGGTGATGCTGTTGCAGGTGCTATGATTGGCGGTGCTTGCGGCTATTGGATTGGTAGACTGGGAGGCTGGCCTTTCCTGTTGCAAATCGGGAAAATATTTAGAATTTCTGAAGAAAAATTACTCAATATTAAAGAGCAATTTAGTCAAAATGCTATTAAAGCTGTATTTTTTGGTAGGTTTTTCGCTTTGTTGCGAATTTTTGCGGCTCCTTTAGCTGGAATTGCAGAAATACCGTTCCCAAAATTCTTCTTATATAACCTAGCAGGCGCAACCACTTGGGCGGCTGTGATGGTGACATTAGCTTTTTTTGCAGGCAGAGTAATTTCTTTAGAACAATTAGTTGCTTGGGTAAGCCAATTTGCGATCGCAGCCTTACTGATTTTAGTTGCTGTGATTGTCATTCCCTTGTGGTTGGAATCCCGACAAGTTAAGCGTGCAGCAGGCGAATAAATATAAGTAAACAGTAAAAAGGCAAAAGTCAAAAGAAAATTTCTTTGGCTTTTGCCTTTTTTTATTTTTATGAAAATTTCAAACTACCCAATATTTTCTGTAAACTAAATAACTACTGCTAATGCCTTCAAAGCTTCCTAACCCGGTAGGAGCCTTGATGAAAGTAGGCAAACTTCATTTAAGACAAAGATATGGCGCTTATAGTTCAGAAATTCGGTGGTACATCTGTCGGTTCAGTCGAACGCATCCAAGCTGTTGCACAGCGTGTCTCTAAAACAGTTAAAGCCGGAAACTCTTTGGTTGTCGTAGTTTCCGCAATGGGGAAAACTACAGATGGACTTGTCAAACTAGCCAACGAAATTTCTCAAAATCCTAATCGCCGGGAAATGGATATGTTGCTATCTACTGGGGAACAGGTGACGATTGCTTTACTCAGTATGGCATTGCAAGAAATTGGACAACCAGCAATTTCCATGACTGGCGCACAAGTAGGAATTGTAACAGAAGCTGAACACACCCGCGCCCGAATTTTACGCATCGAAACAGACCGCCTGTTGCGGCATATTAGAGAAGGTAAAGTAGTTGTGGTAGCTGGCTTTCAAGGCATATCCAGCACTGGAGAGTTAGAAATTACTACCTTGGGACGTGGTGGTTCGGATACTTCAGCCGTGGCATTAGCAGCAGCAATCCAAGCAGATTTTTGTGAAATTTATACAGACGTACCAGGGATTTTAACTACAGACCCCCGCTTAGTTCCCGAAGCCCAGTTGATGGATGCGATTACCTGTAATGAAATGCTCGAACTGGCAAGCTTGGGGGCAAAAGTCTTACATCCGCGCTCAGTGGAAATTGCCAGGAACTATGGTGTACCTTTGGTAGTGCGGTCTAGTTGGACAGATGACCCCGGTACTTGGGTAACATCTTCCAAACCCCAAGAGCGATCGCTAATCAATCTGGAAATTGCCCGTCCTGTGGATGCGGTAGAATTTGATACCAATCAAGCCAGGGTGGCTTTGTTACGAGTCCCCGATAAGCCAGGGGTAGCAGCCAAGTTATTTGGAGAAATTGCTCGGCAAAACGTCGATGTAGACTTAATTATTCAATCAATCCATGAAGGTAATAGTAACGATATTGCCTTTACAGTCACTACACCAATATTAAAACGGGCAGAAGCAGTAGCAGCAGCGATCGCACCCGCCCTGAGAAATCCATCCAACCCCAAATCAGACGAAGCGGAAGTGATGGTAGAACAAGACATTGCTAAAGTCAGTATTGCAGGTGCAGGGATGATTGGCCGTCCTGGGGTGGCGGCGAAAATGTTCGCTACCCTTGCTGAAGCCGGGGTGAACATTCAAATGATTTCTACCAGTGAAGTCAAAGTTAGCTGTGTAGTTGATGCCGTAGACTGCGATCGCGCCGTGGCTGCACTCAGTAACGCCTTTGAAATTGTAGCTAAGGGAGAGACAGAGGAAACAACAATTAGGGAACAAGAAGTATTTCCTTGCCCTCCACTCCCTGCGCCCTGCCCCGTTTCTTCTTCCCCTGTGCGCGGTGTTGCCTTAGACTTGAACCAAGCACGTCTGGCGATTCGCCAAGTTCCTGATAAAGCAGGAATGGCAGCGAAATTGTTTGGCATATTGGCACAGCACAATATCAGCGTGGATATGATTATTCAATCGCAACGCTGTCGCATCATTGATGGTGTTCCCAAACGGGATATTGCTTTTACAGTTCCACGGATGGACGGGGAAACTGCCCAAAAACTGCTAACTCAAGTTGCAGCAGAATTAGGTTGGGGTGAAGTTGTATTAGATAGTGCGATCGCTAAAGTTAGCATTGTCGGCGCAGGGATGGTAGCACAGCCAGGTGTAGCAGCCAAAATGTTTGAAGCGTTGGCGCAACACCAAATCAATATTCAAATGATTGCTACCTCAGAAATTAAAATTAGTTGTGTTGTCGCCCAAGAACAAGGCGTGAAAGCTTTACAAGCGATTCATGCAGCCTTTGGGCTTGCTGGTAGCGAGAAATTCGTAGTGCCAGTATAAACTCAGCCAAACTCAAGGTTTGACGTAATTTTATCTGGGGATTTATTATTCCCTAGATAACTCTTCCAAGCTGGCGACGATTTCGGCAAGGCGATATTCACCACACCAAACTCTATCGAGTTTTTTGAGTTGTTCTAAGCTATTAACGTTTTCGGTTTCGCTGGTTTCCGGTTCTGTCATTGCGGCTAATAAATCTTGGAAGATAATTACTTCATCAAACTGTGGATCGGTTTCGGGATCGTTTAATATAGCTGTGGCTCGCTGCTGTGGTAAGCTTTGCAGAGTATTCAAAATAAACTTTGTGGGAAAGTCAACATCTTGCAGGGCTGGATGGCGCTTGACTAAACCAGCCAGTAAGACCCCTAAATAAGCAGCAGCTTGCTTGTTATTTAGTTGCTTGACTTTATCCGCCGCAATTTTAGTTAAATTTTGATAAAAAGGACAGCCCAATTGCTTTTCAATTGCCACAATCGGATCTGCCACTGCCGAGACTTGCAATTGTGCCGCAAACAGTTTTCGCTGTTCGTGCGGGAGGTGATCGAGTAAGATTTGCTTGGCGCGATCGCTCACAATCATCTCACCATCTAACCCAAAACTAAAGTCCTTTCCCGGTTCTAAACCTGCGGTAACAAGTATATGAAAGACATTATTTTGAGCAGCTTGCTGCATCTGTTGATATCTAAATTGCCCTAGAAAATTAGTAAAAAACCAACTATGGCTGTCAGCATCACACTCACGCAATACTTCATCGACGATCTGGGTTAATTTTTCTTCGCCGATTATATTTTGCGATCGCATTGTTAAGCCTTGGATAGCCGCAGGATCACGCCGACGTAGCGCCTTCAGAAACTGACGCTTGGTCGCAGTTACTTGATTTTGGTTACGTTTGAATAAGTTGATGTTCAAGCTATTTGGCGTTTATAGCAATTCGATTACAACTCTTTTACCGTACTGAGCAATAGCCTGTCATGAGTGATCCCACGGCAATCTTCACATTTTGGAATTATTGAGTAGTTACTCAGTAATCCTCAGATTGACAATTAAAGCTATTGAGAATGGTGGAATATCAAAGTTTTAGCTATACTGCTTTATGCCAGTTCTGAAAATTAATGAGATGAATTAAGAGTATTCTGCATCTTTGTAGATTTTTTGTAACTATTTGATCCCCATAAAAATTATACTGGTAATAATATCAGTATATAATTACTTAAATTCGTATAAAAGCTTATATATGGATGAGCAAATTCTGGGTACACGTTACCGTATCCTGCAATTATTGTACATAGAGGAGTCGGTAAATATCTATCTAGTTGAAGATATTCAAATTCCTAATCAGTTATTTATTCTTCAGCAACTACGCCCAGAAACTCATCATCTGCAAAATTTAGCTTGGTTGCGAAAGTCTTTTTTCCAGGAAGCTAAGATATTAAAACAACTAGCCCAGGAAAATGACAGAATCCAGAAAATCATTGATTATTTTGAATCCAATGAAGAATTTTATCTAGTTCAAGAATTAATTGATGGACATCAATTAGCTGAAGAAATCTTAGTAGGGTTTCCTCTGAGAGAAGACCAAGTTATTAACTTGTTATTAGAAATATTAGACATTTTACTGTTTATACATCGTCATAGTATCATTCACCAAGATATTCAGCCAGAAAATATTATTCGCCGACACTCAGATAATAAATTAGTTTTAGTTGATTTTGGCTCTCTCAAGGAAATGGTGACGACTACAGTTAGTAATTTAGAATATATACCTTTAGAGCAGTTACAAGGACAACCACACTATAACAGTGATATTTACGCTTTGGGCATGATTGCGATCGCAGCAATTATGGGCTTATCTTACGAAGAAGTATCAAGATTACAAAGTCAAAAAAACTTACTAACAGGTGAAATTATCTGGCGTGATCGAACAATAAAAGTTAGCCGAGAATTTACACGCATTATTAATCAAATGGTCAGGTTTGACTACCAGAAACGTTACCAGTCTGTAACCGATGTGATCAATGACCTACAAGAATTAAAAAATCAACAATATCAACCACAAACATTACAGATTCAAAAGTTTAAATTTGTTATTTTCGGAATTGCTAGTTTGTTGGCTGCTATGTTTATCGGCTGGTTTAGCCACTGGTTAACACCAGTTAATAGTGAACAGTTGCTTTATCAAGAAGGTGTCAGTGAATATGAGCAAGGGAACTATCAAGAGTCTGTAGATAATTTAACTCAAACCCTGGAAATCAATCCCCAGAATTCTTTGGCTTATAACCATCGGGGTGATGCGTTTTCTCGCTTAGGAGATTATGAAAAAGCCCAAGCAGATTCGAGTCAAGCAATCGCCCTGAATCCTCAAGATGCTAATGCTTATTATGACCGAGGATTTGCTTTATTCGGGTTGGGTAAATATAAAGACGCGATCGCAGACTACACAAAAGCGATTAAACTTAACTCTCAAAACTCCTACGCTTACTATGGACGGGGTTTAGCGCGGGTGAAAGTGAAAGAATATCAAAGCGCAATACTGGATTTTAATAGAGCGATCGCACTTAATTCTAACGATGGTTTAGCCTATTATCATCGGGGTTTAATCAACGTCCAATTAGGTAAGAAAAAAGCAGCACTGAGAGATTTTGAAAAAGCTGAAAAATTATTTCAAGAACAAGGCGACCAATCAGGTTATAACAGGATAGTCCAAGAAATCAAAGCATTGCAGAAGTAGTTATTTTTGCTTGACAGAATATTTTCATTAAAAATGCTAGAGACTAAAATTATTAACTATCTCTCCCATTTAGGAGACTCAGACTATATGGCTGAGGTTGCGACATCTCCTGATGCAATTGAGACTTTAATTAAAATGCTGCAAAATCATGACCCAGATGTTGTTGGTTATGCTGGGCTATTTATTACAGATTTTGTCTTGAGTTGTTCTCGTAATGAGACTTGCAAAATATCTTGGGAAACACAATTAGAACCTGTAATTATTCCTGAGTTAGAACGTCTTGTATTTGTAGAAAATCACTTTATTCGTAGACAAGTAATTTATACCCTAGGAAAGATATGTAGTTATGAGAGTGTCCCTGTTTTACTGCAAGCATTTTATGAATATAGGGAAAGTGATCCGATTTTATTACCACGACTCCTAGGTGAATTATTCTGGCTTGGTGTAGAAAATCGTTCGGATATACTTGCAAGTATGGTGAACAGCCAATATTACACAACACGCTGGGCTGTTATAAATTTACTAGGAGAATTTATGTACAATTCAGCAAGTGAACAGGATGCAACTTTTTCTATGAAATACAATTTTTCTGATAAATTGCGGAATGACTCACATCCACTTGTACAAGCAGAGGCTGAATATGAATATCAATTATTAGTATTACAAAATCGGAAAATGCAAGAAAATATGTCTAAATCAGATTATAAAAAACAGAGAAAAGATTTGAAAAAGTTAGAACCATATTTTTGCTTTTCTGATGTTGTTAATTTATTCTCTTATTATATGTCTACTAACAATCTTTTCACGTATACTATGCAAGAGTTAGAAACATTTATCGATAACAAAATTCAACAATTATAACTTAGACAATAATACTATTTTCCCTAAAGTTCGTTAAAATTACCTTAAATCGTCTAGAACATTAAGTAGGTGGACACAATTATTTAGAAGACGCATTTCGACTTCTCCCCAAGGGAGACGCTACGCGAACGCTCAATGCTCGATCCTTGAGAAGACGAGGGTTGAGCGCAGTCGAAACCCGGCAACTTCAAGTTAGGTTTAATTTAGTCCTTCTACTTATCCAGAAAATGTATATTTAAAGAAAAATAGTCAATATCTTCACATTGAAGATGATGATTCAGTTTATAAAAATTTCACGGTCGATGGGTTGTGTTTGCTCTGAAATTGCGATCGCAGCATCAATATTTTCCCTGAATATCCTCTACCTATTCAGCTTTAACACGATCATCCTCTTTCTCTCGCTTTTTCAGGTGATCTGCGTGAAAATTTGCCCAAACCCAAATTACCAAGCAAGAATTTCTGGTAAAAAAACTGATCTGGTTGGGGAAGAAACCAGGATAATAAAGCATAATTAACCTTTATAGCTGAGAGCAACCACCATCAGCCAAGATGGTTCAGACTCCAAGCTTTTGATTCAACTTCAGAAATTCACTATGAGTACAGAAAATCTCAATCTTGCGCCAGCGTTACGTGTGGGAGTACTGGGTTTTGGTGGACTCGGACAAGCAGCCGCCAAAGTACTTGCTGGTAAACGAGAAATGACTTTAGTAGCAGTGGCAGATCAAAAAGGCTATGCTTACGCTGCGGAAGGGTTAAATTTTAAAGATTGCATTGCCATTTATCAATCTCAAGGTTCTGTAGGTTATTTAGAACCAGTCGGGACATTAACAAACAACAGTATTCAAGATTTAATTGATACAAATCAACCTGTAGATGGGTACTTTTTGGCATTACCCAACCTACCCAATGATTTTATTCCTTCCGTAGCGCGGCAGTTTATTCAATCTGGTTGGCGCGGTGTGTTAGTGGATGCAATTAAGCGTACCAGTGCGGTAGAACAGCTAATTGCGATGAAAGACGAACTACAAGCCGCAGGTATTACCTACATGACAGGATGTGGTGCAACACCAGGACTGTTAACTGCTGCTGCTGCTTTAGCCGCCCAAAGCTACGCCGAAATTCACAAAGTCGAGATTACCTTTGGTGTCGGTATTGCTAACTGGGAAGCTTACCGCGCCACCGTGCGAGAAGATATCGGTCATATACCCGGTTATACCGTAGAAACTGCACGGGCAATGACTGACGCAGAGGTAGAAGCATTACTGGATAAAACCAATGGCGTGTTGACCTTAGAAAACATGGAACACGCCGATGATGTGATGTTAGAGTTAGCTGGAATAGTATCACGCGATCGCGTTACTGTTGGCGGTGTAGTGGATACCCGCAATCCCAAAAAGCCCCTCAGCACCAATGTTAAAGTTACAGGGCGCACCTTTGAAGGAAAGATTTCTACTCATACCTTTACATTAGGTGATGAAACCAGTATGGCAGCAAACGTCTGCGGCCCAGCTTTCGGTTATCTCAAAGCGGGAATGCAACTACATCAACGCGGTATTTACGGCATATTCACCGCAGCTGAAATCATGCCTCAGTTTGTGAAATAAGCTGCTGGAGGTATTCCTGTCAAGGTACATAAAAATTCTCGAAAACTTTACTTATCGTCTCTTTCCTTTGTGTCTTTCTTGGTTAAACAAATAGCTGATAGAGAAACAATAAATTTTTCGAGCTACCTTGACAGGGCTAATACTAAGGACTTGATGCAGAAGCAATTTGGCAAGTTGCTCGTGTTATAATCCGAATCTATAACGCCGCAGATATCTGGTAAGTTGTGCGCCGCAAAGGAGATTCATAACTTGGCTCAACTAGAAGAAAATCCTCAAAGTAGTTCACACAAAACCATTTTAGTGTTAGCATCCAGCCCAACAAATGGAGCTAGATTACGCCTAGATCAAGAAGTCCGGGAAATTGACGAGGGTTTGCGAAGATCGCAGCACAGAGACAAGTTTAATTTGCAGGCAAAATGGGCTGTTACTCCTGATTCTTTGCGTCGTGCTTTGTTGGAATTTAATCCAGAGATTGTTCACTTTTGCGGACATGGTTCGGGTGAAGATGGACTAGTTTTGGAAGACGATACAGGTAAAGGTCAACTTGTCCCCATCCCAGCTTTAGCAAACTTATTTAAACGATTTGCTCCACGAGGGTTAGAGTGTGTTGTTCTCAACGCTTGTTATTCTGAGATTCAAGCAGATGCGATCGCTGAATACATTGATTATGTGATCGGGATGAATGACAAAATTGGAGACAAGGCAGCAATTAAGTTTGCAGTTGGTTTTTATGATGAGTTAGGTGCTGGTTGGTCGTATGAAGATGCTTATTATGGTGGTTGTGATGCGATCTCATTGCAAGGAATCCCGGAGGAACATACCCCAGTCTTCAAAAATGTAAAAAAAAATCCCAATTAAAGGCACAAAATCCGATTGATGACTTAGTACAACAAGTGCGTCATCGTCTCCACGATGATATTCAAAGTTCGCATGGTGTAATGCCTTTATGGGGAATAGACCGTTTGGTTTCTTTGGGCGATTTATTTGTAGATGTAAATATCCTGGAGTCACTCAGCAGCAACCACAGGTCGGAACTAGATGATTTATGGCAGGATTTTACAAAGGGTAATTTTAGCGATCGCAGTTTAGAACGAATTGGTTTAGGTAGACAACAGCAACGCATATCAGGGTTAGCTGCGCTGGAACGGAATACAAATTTGATGGTAGTGGGTAAACCTGGTTCGGGGAAAACGACGTATTTGCAAAGAATCGTCACCGAATGTAATGATGGCAAATTAAAAACACAGCGAATTCCCGTATTGATTAAACTGCGGTATTTTGTGGAGGATGGAAGTCAGTATGGATATAACTTAGAGCCGTTTTTAGCGCACCTTTGGCGATTGAGTCATGTAGACGTTGAATTAATCCTCAGTCAAGGACGAGCCTTGGTATTGCTGGATGGCTTGGATGAAGTGACAGGGGAAGCAGCAAAGCAAATCGCCAAAGAAATTAAGCGTTTCGCCCGTGTTTATCCGCAAGTACAGGTAGTGGTGACTTGTCGGACGCAAACTCTACCAGACTTATTGGATTGGAAATCACAACACTTCACCTGTGTAGAAGTAGCTGATTTTAATGAGGAGCAGGTGAGAGCATTTGCAGCGCATTGGTTTAGTACGGTGTATGCAGATGCGGAAGAGGGTAATAAACAAGCGCGAGAATTTTTAGAACAGTTGTTTCTAGAGGAAAATAAGACAATTCGAGAACTTGCGATTACGCCAATTTTGCTAAGTTTGACTTGTGCAGTCTTCCAGCAAACAAGGAAATTTTACTCCAAGCGTTCCAAGTTATATGAAGAAGGATTGGAATTACTCTTGGAAAAGTGGGATCAATCGCGCTCAATTGAGAGGGATGAGATTTATCGAGATTTATCTGTGGAACGTAAGTTGGAGCTTTTAAGCTTTTTAGCAGTGAAGAAGTTTGTGCAGCAACAGTATGTACTGTTTGAGCAGGAGGAGTTAGAAGGGTATATCGGAGAGTTTTTGGGAATTGAACAAAGGGAAAGTCGAGGGGTTTTAAAAGCAATTGAGTCTCAGCATGGCTTGTTGATTGAACGAGCGCAGAAGGTGTGGTCGTTTTCACATTTGACTTTTCAAGAATATCTTGTTTCAGAAGTGTTGACTCGGAACTATGAACCTGTCAATTTAACTACTCAAAAAACATCAGCTAACATCTCACAGTATATAACTGAAAAGCATTGGAGAGAAGTTTGCTTGATGACAGCAGAGAAGTTAGAAGATCCATTCAACTTTCTCATAGATATACAAAGCAAGACAAATGAATTTATTAAATCAGATGAAGATATACAAAGTTATATGCAATGGGTTTATGACAAATCTAATTCTATCGGAATGCCTGATATATTGGTAGCTTTAAGGGCATTTTATTTTGCCTTTTCAAAAACATATCGCTGTCCTTTTATAAGAGATTATGATGATGATTATGAAATAATTTATGACGGATTACCCCACCACCAATTTTATCACCCGAAGGCTTCAAAATCTAAATCTTTTCCTATGGAATCGTCTATCTCTTTTGGGCTTTCACTATATCTTGGTTTGAATCTGGGTGTTGGGGGTGGTGGTGCTTATAAATCTTCAATAGGTACAATATCATATTTAATAAAATACGAAAACAAAAATGATTTACCAAAAAAATTTAAGATTGATTTTTGTGTGAAAGTTGTTATGGATATAGTTGAATATTTATCTCAAGGCGTTTATGTTAGCGAATCTGACACAAAACAGGAACTAGATGTTTGTCATTCTGAAGTAAAGTCTATAATTCAAAATATATGTGAGCTTGATTTTGCTTCACAAACAGCCGAATTGATAAAAATTAATGAGCAAATTCCAGAAAAAATATCATATAGTGTGTGGTGCAAAACAGAAAAAAAAGAAAAACTAGAATTATTAAGAAAATTTTGGCTAGAAAATGGCAAGAGTGTGCTTAAAAATCTAAGAGAAATATTTATTAATAGTCATCAAATTAGACATGATTGGCAATTTAGTGATATGCAAAAAGAAAAACTTGAACAATACTATTCCTTAAATAAACTTCTTTTAGATTGCTTGAGTCAAAGCGATATTGACTTAGATCAGAAAAAGACAATTGAGGCAGGGCTTTTACTCCCAAACACTGAAATTGAAAAACGCAAACGTGAAACAGCCGAGTAAAACATTTTATGGCAATCGACTCAAGCTGACTGATGCTCCTCTAAAGAGGCTTCATAAGCAGCGATTTCTGCATCTAATTCCTGTCGATATGAAGCCATATTTTCGACAAAATCATCAAAAAGCGGATCATCTTGGAAAACACCTGCAAACTTTACTAAGTCTAATATCTCCTAGAAGAAACAACTTCACAGCAATACTATAATTTTAATTGATTATCAGCCTCGGCTGTCATACCTTGTACTGTTAAAACTCTATTCCCTAGCCTCTAGCCCCTCTTCCTCTCTTCGTTCTTCTTCCAATAGCAAATATGATGTTTGCATCACAAATGGCAACTCTGCACCGATAAGACCTCGTTGAATGCGTTCTGATGTTTCACTAAACACTACAAACAACGGATATATAGTATTTGCTCCTTCACTTAATATGTGACTATGGCGAGGTGGCATTAACCATTCATAGTCTTGATCTAAGAAAATTTGGGTTTGTCGCCAACGTCCCAACAAATCAGAAAAGTCTTCATGGGGGCGGTGAATAAAGATTAAGATTTCGGCTCCTGTTTTAATTTTCCATTCTGGATCGCACATTAAAATTGCCACATCACAGGGTAGACAAATTGCCTGGGGAACCTCGGAAACAGTTTTACGCAGACGAACAATAGGTAAAGGAATAGTAATTAAGCTTTCATCTGGGCGACGCAAACTAGGAATCATTTCTAGGTATGGTCGATGTTGTTTGAGGAGAGCGATCGCCGCTTGATGATTGCTATACTCTGCCAAGCTGGCTTCATAGTGAGATTTCTGTACAGGCATAATTTTATAAAGTATGAAGTATAAAGTGTGAAGGATGAAGTATGAAACTTCATCCTTTCGCTTTTTATCCCAGCTTTTCAAACACCTTGAATAACGGCAAATACATCGACATCAAAATAGTACCAACCATACTTCCCAAAACCAAAATCATGATTGGTTCAAGAACACTAGTGAGAGCTTTTACCGCTTGCTCAACTTCATCTTCATAGAAGTCAGCAACTTTCATTAACATCCCATCTAATTCTCCCGTTTCTTCCCCAATACTAATCATTTGGATTGCCATTGCCGGAAAGACATTTGCCTTTTGGAGAGCAAGACTAATCATCCCGCCTTGTTGAACTTCTAAACGAGCGCCATCTATCGCATTCGCAATAACTTGATTTCCTGATGTATCTCGGACAATTTCTAGGGAAGTCAAAATCGGCACGCCTGAACGAGTCAAAGAACCAAAAGTCCGGCTAAATCTAGCTACGGAAGATTTTTGAATCAAATCACCAAATAAAGGCATTTTTAGAGATAAACGATCAATAGTTTCTCTGCCAACACGAGTTTTATAGTACTGACGATAGGCAAATTTTGCTCCAACAAAAGCACCAATAATAATGAAAACTCTCCAACTTCTTAAAATTTCACTACATGTCATCAAAAATTGTGTTAAAGGAGGTAATTCTGTACCTATTTCCGTGAATATTTTTGCAAAAATAGGTAAGAGAAAAACTGTCATCCCAACAAAGATACTAACAGCAATAAAACCTACCACCGTTGGATAAGCTAGTGCGGATTTAATCTGGTTTTGTAGTCTCGCTACATCTTCTAGTAACTTCGCTAAACGATTGAGTACTTCATCTAAAACACCCCCAACTTCGCCAGCTTGAATCATACTGACATACAAACCATCAAAACAGTCAGGATGCTTCCGCATAGAATCGGAAAGATTGACACCACTCTGCACATCATTACTAATATCAATGAGTGCTTGTTTCATCTTTGGATTGGTACACTGCTCTGCCAGTACCCCCAAACCTCTCACAATGGCAACACCCGCATTGACTAAGGTCGCAAGTTGTCGAGAAAAAACCGCTTTTTCTTTAATTGGAACCTTAACAAATGAATTCTTAATTTTTTGGAAATCAAAACTGAGTGGCAAGCCTTGAGATTGTTTGAGTTCTTGAACTAAAAAACCTTTATCTCTAAGATTAGTCCGGGCTTCGGCTAGAGATTCAGCAACGATTTTTTCAGTTCGAGATTTTCCTTGAGGATCTCGAATTTTGGCGATGAAGGTTGGCATAGATAGATGAATTCAAAATTCAAAATTTTAAATTTGGTCAATCAGCAATAATTAATAGCCAACTAATAATTGACTATTAATTATTACTTGTCTGATTCAACATGAAATTTTAGTGAGCTTTAGCAGCACCAGGTTTTGCTCCGGCTGGGGGTGTTGATGCCCCAATCAAACGTTGAATTTCATCGGGCTTGGAAGTCTTAGACATTGCTGCTTCAAAAGAAATTGTTCCGGCTTTGTAGTAATCAGCTAAAACTTTCTCCAGAGTTTGCATTCCTAACTTACCGCCTGTCTGAATTGCTGAGTAAATCTGTGAAGTTTTACCTTCTCGAATCAAGTTAGAAATAGCTGGAGTCACAATCAAAATTTCTTGAGCCATGACTCGACCGTACTCCCCTGGTTTGGGGTTTTTCTTCGGTACTAAAGTTTGGCTAAATACGGCGACGAGGGAGTTAGATAACTGTACCCGTACTTGGGTTTGTCTTTCATGAGGGAAAACGTCGATAATCCGGTCAACTGTTTGGGCGGCGGAACTAGTGTGTAGTGTGCCGAATACCAAGTGACCTGTTTCTGCGGCGGAGATTGCCAAAGAAATTGTTTCTAAATCCCGCATTTCCCCCACCAGCATAATGTCTGGATCTTCCCGGAGGGCAGCTTTTAAGGCGTTAGCAAAGCTCTTTGTATCTTCGCCCAACTGCCGTTGGTGAACTAAGCTTTTAATTGGTTCGTAGACAAATTCAATTGGGTCTTCTACCGTCAAAATATGTTCGGCTTTAGTACGATTAATCAAGTCAATGATGGCGGCGAGAGTTGTTGTTTTGCCAGAACCTGTAGGGCCTGTCACCAAAATTAAGCCTCTGGGCTTATCTGCCATTTCTCGGACAACATCTGGTAAACCTAGTTTTTCAAAGTTAGGAATTTTGGAACTTAAGGCTCGTAAACAAGCTGCATAAGAGCCTCGTTCTTTGTAAACATTCACCCGAAAACGTGCCAAACCCTTTACGCCATAAGAACAATCTAATTCCCAGGTTTGTTCTAGAGTTTTACGCTGGGTATTATTGAGCATACTAAAGATTAATCTTTGGCATTGATCATTAGTCAAGACTTGATCGCCAATGGGTGTGAGTTTACCACTAATGCGGAAGTAGGGAGGCAAGCCAGCAGATAAGTGCATATCCGAACCACCCATTTCAATCATTTGTTCCATCAAGTCTTCAATCATCATTTCCATAGTTCTGCTTCCTTTGTGTTAGTTGTCCTTCGTCAGTTGTCAGTTGTCATTTGTCATTGGTGTTTACTAATGACTATTGGCAATTGACCAATCATTAATCTTGAAATCTGGGTGTCATACAGTAGGGACAATCCAGCCATTCGGGTTTGAGTTCAGCACTACAAGTTCGACAGGTCAGGCCTGTCTTACGTTTGGCTTTGAGTTCTGCTTCTAAGCCTGTATCGGTAAACGTCACCCGATCAACTTCTTCTAAGGTGGTGGCTCCTTGACGTACTAAATCTAAGCTGTAGGCCAATAGGGTTTTCATTCCTTCTTCTACAGCCACTTCTTTGATGCGTTCTGTAGGTGCTTCTTGGTTAATCAAGGTTTGGAGGTTTTCTGAGACACGCATCACTTCATACACACCACAGCGTCCTTTGTAACCAACACCATTACAGCTTGGACAAACATGATTTGTGGCTTTGGCATCGGCTAAGGCTTCTGCTGTCAAAGTATTCGCTTTATAGAAAGTAAGTTCCACATCTTGGGAAGCAGATAGACCATAGCGAGCTAGTTCTTCTGTTGTGGGAGTGTAGGGAATGCGACAGTCAGAACAGACTCGCCGCACCAAGCGTTGTGCTAACACACCAATTAAGGAACTAGAAACCATGAATGGTTCAATGCCCATTTCACCTAAACGAGCGATCGCACCTGGAGCATCGTTAGTGTGTAGAGTAGTTAATACTAAGTGACCTGTTAACGCCGCCTCAATCGCTGTTTTGGCAGTTTCTTTATCCCGCGTTTCCCCCACCAGCAACACATCCGGGTCTTGGCGCAAAAAAGCCCGCAGTGCTGTGGCAAAATCCAATCCTTTTTCTCGAATTACCTGTACTTGAGTAATCCCTGGCAAACTATACTCAATCGGGTCTTCAACTGTACTGATATTAATTCCCGGTGAGTTCTTTTCTGCCAATGCTGAGTACAAGGAAGTTGTTTTCCCAGAACCCGTTGGCCCAGTTACCAAAATCAGACCAAAGGGACGACTCACCATTTCCTGAACAATACTCAAGGTTTCAGGATCAGTAATTAACTTATTCAATCCCAATTGAGTAGAAGAGTTATCCAAAATCCGCAGTACAACCTTTTCCCCATAGCGACTGGGCAAGGTATTCACCCGGAAGTCTACCTTTCTCCCTTCAAACATCCGCCGGATGCGTCCGTCTTGAGGGACACGTCGTTCAGCAATGTCTAAGCTGGCAATGATTTTAAATCTGGCTGTGACTGCTGGAATAATTTTTTTCGGCAAGGGATCGAAGGCTTCACGCAATACACCATCTTTGCGAAACCGAACCCGGAGGTTTTCTTCTTGCGGCTCGACGTGAATATCCGAAACCTTCTCGTGCAGTGCTTTAGCTAGAATCCGGTTCACCAAGTTGATGACAGGAGCATCTTCCGCACCCTTCATTGCTGATCCCAAATCAGCTTCCATCTCGTCGGGAGCGTCATCTAAGCCTAAATTGCCGAGATTTTCTAAATCTTGATTGATATCTGTAAACTTTTCTTGTTCCAGATGTTTTTGCTTCACCGCTAAATCATCCAAATATTGGTTGATTAGCTGCTGATAATCTTCTTGAGTAATCACCATGCGCTGCAATGCCAAACCTTGGGGGCGCAAAATGCGATTCAGATCATCGGAAGCTTCTAAGTTATCTGGATCGACCATTGCCACTAAAACGCTTGGTGGGTTTTGGTCTTCGTTTTTTGATAGGGGTACTAAACGATGGCGACGGCAAACATCCACTGGGATCAGAGTTTCAATCAAGCTCCCGACATTGGTATTGCCAATTGTATTGATTTCCGGATCAAGGGAATCAACGCCGTATAGTATTTTAAGTTCAAATAGCTGTTGTTTTTTATACTGTCTAAGAAATTCCGGCGATAGTTGTCGCCCAGTGATCGACTCCAGCACTTCCGTCAGGGGTCTGCCAGATTTGCGGCTTTCAATCAGTGCCTGTCTCATCTGTTCGCTATTAACATAGCCAGATTGCACTAGCTTACTGCCGAATGGCGAAAACTCTGTTCGGGTCGTGAGAGCGGTACTGCGCCGTTGTGGTGACGATTGAGTCATAGGTGAGCAATTAGTAGGGGAAAACCTCTGCTTAGAGTATTCCCAAGCTACGGCTCAGAATTTTCATTTAAACTTAATAAAATTTCTAGGAAGTCTAAAATTTATACTTCATACTTTATCCTTGGTCGTTCGGCTTCCCGTCCTGAGAGAGTATGCGCTAATATATTCACCATTTGTCACAATAGGATGACGGTGATATCACTTCCAGAACTATGTTGACAATCAAATCTCCTTCCACAGTGATTTATTGTCCACAAGAGGATCTGGAATAGACCATGATGGACGAAAATAAACAGGTAAACAATACAAGCCAGCAATTGGGTGAACCAACAGAGGTAAAGCAAGACATGATGAGCGACTCCCCAGCCCAAATCAACTCCAACGAATCTGGCAGCGAAGTTACTGAGCAAGTGGCAGCCACAAGCAATGTATCAGGAGATACGGCTGCGCTCAATCAAGAAGATGGCTTCGCTGCTACTGAGAAAACACCAGCAGACACGGCAGCTTTGACAGAATTGACTCAACAAATAGAGTCTCTCAAGGCGCAGGTAGAAGAACGTAGTGGTCAGTACATGAGGATTGCGGCAGATTTTGAAAATTACCGCAAACGTACTAGCAAAGAAAAAGAAGACCTAGACGTACAAGCGAAGCGGAATACAATTTTAGAATTACTGCCAGTGGTCGATAATTTTGAACGGGCGCGAGCGCACCTCAAGCCACAAACTGACGGTGAGATGACAATTCACAAAAGTTATCAAGGAGTTTATAAACAATTAGTGGATTGTCTGAAACGGTTGGGAGTATCACCGATGCGTCCAGAAGGTGAACAGTTTGATCCTAACCTCCATGAAGCAGTAATGCGCGAACCTACGGATGAACATCCAGATGGAACAGTGTTAGAAGAGTTAGTACGCGGATATTATATAGGCGATCGCGTGCTACGTCATGCAATGGTCAAGGTGGCTGCTCCGAAGGAGGATACACCATCTGCACCAGAGGATCAGTCGAGTCCAGCCAACAGTTAAAATTAAAAGTTAAAAGTTAAAAGTCAAAACAAATCATACTATTAACTTTTGATTTTAATTTTCTAGAAGGAAGGATGTAAGGGTGTCCAAGTTTTCACCTACACCCTTACGCTTGATTTCTTGCCCGTAGATATCCCGTACACCACGGCAAAAGCATTCAGTACAAATACTGTAAGTATGGGAAAAGTTATAGGGATCGACTTAGGCACGACTAACAGTTGCGTCGCAGTTTTAGAAGGTGGTCAGCCGATTGTAATTGCCAATTCGGAAGGCGGACGAACTACTCCTAGTATTGTGGGATTTGGCAAGGGTGGCGATCGCTTGGTCGGTCAGCTGGCAAAACGCCAAGCCGTAACTAATGCCGAAAATACAGTCTACAGTATCAAACGATTCATCGGTCGTCGTTGGGAAGATACGGAACATGAACGCGATCGCGTTCCTTACAATTGTGTTAAAGGCCGAGATGAAACTGTTGATGTTCAAATTCGTGGCAAAAATTACACCCCTCAAGAAATTTCCGCGATGATTCTGCAAAAATTGAAGCAGGACGCGGAAAATTTTTTAGGAGAATCTGTCACCCAAGCCGTAATTACCGTACCAGCATATTTTACCGATGCCCAAAGACAAGCAACTAAAGATGCTGGGACAATCGCTGGTTTAGAAGTATTACGCATTATCAATGAACCAACGGCGGCGGCTTTAGCTTTTGGCTTGGATAAGCAAGACCAAGAGCAACTAATTCTCGTGTTTGACTTGGGCGGTGGTACGTTCGACGTATCGATTTTGCAACTGGGAGATGGAGTTTTTGAAGTTAAAGCCACTAGCGGTAATAATCAACTAGGTGGTGATGACTTCGATAACTGTATTGTGCGCTGGATGATTGAACGCTTCCAGGAACAAGAAAAAATCAACCTAGCCCAAGACAAAATGGCTTTGCAGCGTCTACGGGAAGCCGCAGAAAAAGCCAAAATTGAACTCTCTAGTATGGGTAATACTTCGATTAACTTGCCATTTATTACCGCCGACGCATCTGGGCCAAAGCATCTAGAGACGGAACTCAGCCGTTCTAAATTTGAAGAACTCGCAGCGCATTTGATTGAGGCGACGATTGAACCCATGATTCAATCCCTCAAAGATGCTGACCTCAAACCCCAAGACATCGACAAAATTATTTTAGTTGGTGGTTCAACTAGGATTCCGGCTGTTCAAAATGCTTTAATTAAATTTTTTAACGGCAAAACGCCCGATCGCTCGATTAACCCAGATGAAGCTGTCGCATTGGGAGCCGCCATTCAAGCGGGTGTTCTCGGTGGTGAAGTTGATAATCTTTTATTATTGGATGTCACTCCCCTGTCTTTGGGGATTGAAACCCTGGGCGAAGTCTTCACCAAAATTATCGAACGTAACACCACAATTCCCACCAGCAAATCTCAAGTTTTTTCCACAGCAATTGATGGTCAAACTTCCGTAGAAATTCACGTTCTCCAAGGGGAACGGGCAATGGCACGGGATAATAAAAGTTTAGGTAAGTTTTTGTTGGCGGGGATTCCTCCGGCTCCCCGTGGTGTCCCGCAAATTGAAGTATCTTTTGAAATTGATGTTAATGGTATCCTAAAAGTTGCGGCTCAAGATAAAGGAACCGGTCGAGAGCAAAGTATTCGGATTACTAACACTGGTGGTTTGAGTGCTAACGAAGTCGAACGGATGCGCCAAGAAGCAGAAGTATTTGCTGAGGAAGACAAAAAACGCAAGGAATTTGTCGAACTGAAAAACCAAGCGGACAATTTGTTAATCAGTTACGAATCTACCTTGAAGGATAATGGCAACTTGATTGGCGAGCAGATGAAAACTTTAGCCCATGAAAAGTTTGTCCAACTGCAAGCTGTGATGAGTAATCCCAGTATTTCTGTGCAAGAATTTCAAAATTGTTTAGATGACTTCCAGCAAACTCTATTTGCGATCGGTGCTGATGTTTATAACCGCGCGAACAATCCCAATACAGAAGAAGGTGAAGCAGGTTCCGAGCCATTATTAGCATCTGGACTAGAAAATTCTGCCAGTGGAACTGTCATCCCTCAATTTAATTTCGATTTTGATGAGGAAATGACTGCACAAGCTGATTATGAGGCGATAGACTAAAGGATAAAGTTTAAAGTATGAAGTATGAAGTTTAAACCTTACATACTTTGTTCTTTAATCTGGAAATTCTGTCTTACTACAGATGCAATGTACTACAAATGGGGGGTTTTCCACACCTAATGGTGCGGTTAGCCCCTCTAGTTCATCAGCAGGGTTTTTTCCTGTCACGTAGCACAATTGTAAAAGAGACAGCCAAAGCTTCTAGCATCTGCTAACTTTGCTGTTAACTTTCGTTAGTCCTTGTCGTCTCCCACGTAACAGTAAATTTGACTCAACATTTGCTGGTGATTTTTATAAAAGGTAAAAGGTACAATCAATTATTAATAAAAGTTAATCTATGCCTTCTGCCTTACAAAAGTGCTGAGTATTGAGTGCTGAGTAAAAAAGTCTAGTCCCTAGCCTCTAATCCCTAGCCTCTAGCCTCTAGCCCCTAATCCCTAGCCTCTAGTCCCTACCTTCTATCTTTTACCTTTGCTATATGTCCCGCGACTATTACGAAATTCTGGGTGTCTCTCGTGACGCCGACAAAGAAGAAATCAAACAAGCTTACCGCCGTTTAGCCCGTAAGTATCACCCAGATGTGAACAAAGAACCGGGCGCAGAGGATCGGTTTAAAGAAATCAACCGCGCTTATGAGGTACTCTCAGAACCAGAAACCAGGGCGCGTTATGATCGCTTTGGCCCAGAAGGTGTTTCCGGTGCTGGTGTGGGCTTTCAAGACATGGGTGATATGGGTGGTTTTGCCGATATCTTTGAAAGCATTTTCAGTGGCTTTGCTGGCGGCGGTATGGGTGGACAGACAGCGCAAAGACGGCGCAGTGGCCCAGTACGGGGTGATGATTTACGACTAGACCTCAAGTTGGATTTCCGCGAAGCAGTATTTGGTGGCGAAAAGGAAATTCGCATTTCTCACCTCGAAACTTGTGAAGCTTGTAATGGTTCAGGCGCAAAACCAGGAACCCGCCCCCGTACTTGTTCCACTTGTAGCGGTTCTGGTCAAGTACGCCGTGTTACTAGAACTCCTTTTGGTAGTTTCACACAAGTTTCCACTTGTCCGACTTGTAATGGTACTGGTTCGGTAATTGAAGATAAGTGTGATGCTTGTGACGGTCGAGGTACAAATCAAGTTACC
Organism: Anabaena sp. FACHB-83; assembly: GCF_014697485.1. Classification (NCBI taxonomy): domain Bacteria; kingdom Bacillati; phylum Cyanobacteriota; class Cyanophyceae; order Nostocales; family Nostocaceae; genus Anabaena; species Anabaena sp. FACHB-83. Next base: position 28,559 of record NZ_JACJRY010000016.1, read on the forward strand.
AAAAAACTCAAAATTACAATTCCGGCTGGGGTAGATAACGGTACACGTTTACGCATAGGACAAGAAGGTGATGCAGGTCAACGTGGTGGCCCTCCCGGAGATTTATACGTTTACCTGTTTGTTAACGAAGATGAAGAATTTCAACGCGATGGCATTAATGTGCTTTCGGAAATTAAGGTGAGCTATTTACAAGCCATTTTAGGCTGTCGTTTGGAAGTGAATACAGTTGACGGGCCAGTGGAATTAATCATTCCCCCAGGAACGCAGCCAAATACAGTGATGAAGCTGGAAAATCGTGGCGTACCTCGTTTGGGTAATCCGGTGAGTCGGGGCGATCATCTCCTAACAGTGTTAATTGATATCCCCACCAAAATCATCCCAGAGGAGAGAGAATTGCTAGAAAAGCTGGCTAAAATTAAAGGCGATCGCACTGGTAAAGGTGGTTTAGAAGGATTCTTGGGGAATTTGTTTAAATAATGAGTCTATCTTCTGTGTCTACTCCCGATGCTCAACTGGATTTGCGCGGTACTCCTTGTCCGATTAATTTTGTGCGGACAAAACTCCGCCTGGAAAAAATGTCGCCAGGAGATTTGCTAGAAGTATGGCTCGACCCCGGAGAACCAATCGAGCAAGTTCCTGATAGCTTAACAATGGCTGGCTATGAGGTAGAGCAAATTACAAACTGTAGCGAGTATTTTTCTTTGTTAGTCCGTCGTCCGGCCGCTAATCAATGATGGCTGTTGCTACTGATGGACAGTTAATCGGTACAGTTTTGGCTGTACAAGCCAATTTTTACAAGGTACAGCTAGATCAAGACGATAGGGAGATAGATCCTGGACATCTCCCTATACTTTTGTGTACCCGTAGAACTAGGTTAAAAAAAATTGGACAGCAGGTGATGGTAGGCGATCGCGTGGTGGTGGAAGAACCAGATTGGGCTGGTGAACGTGGTGCGATCGCAGAAGTTTTACCCCGCACTGGACAATTAGACCGACCTGCGATCGCCAATGTCAACCAAATTATGTTGGTCTTTGCTGTTGCTGATCCGCCTTTAGAAGCTTATCAATTAAGTCGATTTTTAGTCAAAGCTGAGTTCACTGGTTGGGATGTGGTTTTGTGTTTGAATAAAAGCGATTTAATCTCAGCCCAGGAACAGCAAGAAATTAGCGATCGCCTTTTGGCTTGGGGTTATCAACCATTATTTATCAGTGTGCAGAAGAGTATCAATATTGACCAAATATTAACTTATCTTAGTCATAAAACTACTGTAATTGCTGGCCCTTCTGGTGTGGGGAAATCCAGCTTAATTAATGCCTTAATTCCTGATATTAACCTGCGAGTCGGGGAAGTTTCTGGTAAACTTGCCCGTGGTCGCCATACAACGCGCCATGTAGAATTATTTGAATTACCTGATGGTGGTTTGTTAGCTGATACTCCTGGCTTTAATCAACCAGATTTAGATGCTCAACCAGAAGAATTAGTTTACTATTTTCCCGAAGTCAGAAAGCTATTAGAAGCGAATCACTGTCGATTTGGAGATTGTTTGCATCGAGACGAACCTGATTGCGCCGTGCGGGGAAATTGGGAACGCTATGAACATTATCTAGAGTTTTTAGAGGAAGCGATCGCCAGACAAACTCAATTAAACCAACAAGCCGATCCTGAATCTACCTTGAAGTTAAAAACCAAAGGTAAAGGACAGAGTAAATACGAACCCAAACTAGAAAGTAAGAAATATCGTCGAGTTTCCCGCAAAACTCAACTGCAAGCATTACAAGACTTATATCAAGATAGCGAAGAGTGAAATAAACATATATTAGCTCACGCACCCATACCTGAATATCGTTTCAAGCCCGCCCGCCACAACAAACGGTTTGCGCCCAAAAATATCATTGTCCAACCAATCATACATAAAAAACCCCGCCCTATATCTACAGGTAATCCCACCAAAATACTTGCAGGGAAATCAATTAAATAGGGAAAAGGTGTAAATAACACAATATTCCGCACAAATTCAGGAAACACATTTAAAGGTGCAACCATCCCCGATAAAAATAAAAAAAATAAGAACCAGAAATTTTCTAAAGCACTAGCACGTTCTGTCCAAAAAGCTAACACAGCAAAGGTGTACTGAATAACAAACCGCAAGATAAATGCTAACACCACTGCTAACGTAAATAGAAACACTTGCCCAAAACTGGGCAACCAAAAGGACTGGGGATACAGTGCAAAAAATAAAATTATTAGCACTATGGTAAATGGTATCCGCGTTACTCTTTCAGCCAGATGGGAGGCGACATGATGCCATACTGGATCTAGTGGTTGTAATAATCTAGGTGAAAGTTTACCTTCTACCACTTCCTTTTCAAATTCCCAAATTACCCAAGCAACGGTAATTTGTCTAACTACAAAAACTGTGAGAAAATAACGAGAAAAATCTATAGAAGACAGACCAAATTTGCCTCCTTGTGCTGCTTGCATCCAAACACCCATCAGGATTATAGGTAAAGACCCAGACAACACCCATAAAATTAGTTCTGCACGAAACTCCAACATGTAGGTGTTGTATACAGCTAAAAAAGTTAAAGCTTTTCTAATAAATTTTCTCATTTGTTATTTGTTATACAAATTTGAAAGAAGAATGCGACAGATAGAAATCAGGAAAGTTTTATTGGAGCTAGATTTCTTAATTGTGAATTGGTTAGGACTTACGCAAAAAAACTCTCAAACTCTCATTTCTCTGTGACATCTGTGCCTCTGCGGTTCGATTTTCAGTGTCTAGTGCTTAAGTCCTATTAGTAAACTATTAACCCGCAGATCCTTAAGCATCAGGGTCTTCGCCCAATTCTCGTAAACGGGCGGCTAAACGTTCAGCGCGGGCTTGAGCGGCTTGGGCTTGAGCCTGTGCCGTTTCGGCTTGAGCCTGTGCAGCCTCAGCTTGAGCTTGGGCGGCTTCTTCTGGTAAAGGGACAAGATTACCATCAGTATCATAAAACCGCAGCCAAATAGCTGTTTCTCTGTCTACTGTGCCTTCCCATGTTCCCAGCCATAAGCCTAAACGCTGACACCATAGCCAGCCGCCTTCATTTGCTGTTAGGGGCTGATAATTTTGGTTGCCATCTAAATGCCAGCCTTGTAAAGAATTTGGGTCAAAGGGGTCATAGACAAAGTAATCTGGGGTGCGGAAGGTTTGTTGATAAATTTCTTTTTTGGTCACTTTATCAACCCGCGCCGTAGATGGTGACATTAATTCAACAATGACATCTGGGTAACGGCCGTTTTCTTCCCAAACGACCCAACCTTGTCTGGGGATAGTACCATCAACATTGAGGACAGCAAAAAAATCTGGGCCGCGAAAATCATTGTTACGTGCTTGGGTACTGCTGTAGTAGATGAACATATTACCACCTGTGTAAAAGTCGTTTCGGTCAGCCCAAGCTTGCTGTAATGACCGAATTAAGACATTCATGGCAATACGGTGACGATTTGACTCCAAAGGTTCTCCATCATCAAATATTAAATCTGTGGGTGGCATGGGGGGTTGCCAGTCCGCAATATCATCTACGATATCAGTCGTTTGGGATGTGATTTCTAAATCTGGCTTACTTATTGTCATACCAACCCCTAAAGTAGACTGTCAAAACTTGTGCATACACTAATCATTACCAATTTTGCAGCCACCATCCACACAGTATGTTGACTGATAGGTAGTATCACGTTTGCCAAACAGAGTATAACGATTGTCACGGATTTGTTCGTAAAAGCGATTGCCTGCCCATTTCATCCCCGGTATAGTGCGGTAAGCATCCACAAACAAACTGCCCAGTGGTAATAACTTGCCAATTTCTTCGGCTGCATCACTACCTTGCCAACGTCGTTCAGGGGCATTAGCATCAATTAATATCATTCCTTGTTGACAATCTTGGGATGTAATGCCCCATTGTGTAAGTGTTTGTTCGTCTTGCATCGCAGCATAAAGAAACAGTTTACCTTGGTCTAAAGTTTCTAAAAATTGGACTAAGGTAACGCAGAGATTGCAATTTCCGTCATATATTACGTAATAATTCATTTAAATAGCATTTTTATTTCGGATTACGGTTTAAGTATAGCGTTACACATATATTTATTATCTCTGCGGTGAGGATGATGCTGGAAGAGACAATCCTAAAAGTTGATTTTACTCAAGAAGATGCTTGTGCAGAAGTTCTGCCGCGATCGCATATAAGTTCTAGTTACAATGCCAAATGGGATGGTATTCGTCTAGATATTCATCACCAGCCTGCCCATGAAACCCCCGAACATTCAACCCAACAACATATCATCTCGATCAACTTAGACTATCATCTTCTCCAAGCAGAAAGAGTTTTAGACGGACGCTTTCAGCAAGAACATATTCTTAATGGTGATGTCGCCATTATTCCCGCCAATACCCCTCACGTCTGTCGTTGGACATCGGAAACTGATTTTCTACTCCTGAGTTTAGACCCTACTTTTTTCAATCAAATTATCTTAGAGTCGGTTGATTTACAAGGTGTGGAGTTAACACCCTACTTTGCTGCACCGGAACCGTTAATTCAGCAAATAGCTTTAGCCCTGAAGTCAGAATTAGAATCAGGTGGTGTCGGTAGCCAACTGTATATTGAGTCTCTCAAAACTACACTCTGTGTTCACCTGCTAAAACACCACTCAGTCACCAGTAATAAAGTTTCGCAGTTGTTGAATCATAAAGGTCTTTCGCCAAGAAAGTTACGTCAAGCTGTTTCATACATCCATGACAACCTCGAACGAGATTTGACATTAACAGAAATTGCGGCAGTTGTGGGAATGAGTATGTATCATTTTTCTCGCTTATTTAAACAATCTACAGGTCTGGCACCGCATCAGTATGTGATTAATTGCCGAATTGCTAAAGCAAAAAAACTTTTAACTGGAACTGAAAAAACAATCGAACAAATATCAGAACAAGTTGGTTTTCAAAGTCAAAGTCATTTTACCAATGTCTTTCGCAAGCTCATGGGGATAACACCAAAAGCATACAGAGAGCATGTAAAAATTTGATTATTTAATCAACAGAATACGGAAGTGCTGAGTTATGAGTTATGAGTAAAAAGTAAAATGAATTGCACGTCAGCTCATAGAGTCTAAAGTTAACCCAGGGTGCTTCGAGCCGGGAACCATACGCTAGTCATGGGGGTTCACTCAGCACTCAGCACTTTCAACTCAGCACTCCTAAAAGTTATGTTTTCCCGCTCACAATTCCTGACCACTGGACTTTTTTCTGTTGTTCACGACGGTAGGAAAAGAAATGTTCAGGAGTTTGGTATGTACAATAAGGGGCGATCGCAATTTGTTCGGCACTAATGCCCAAATTTTCTAACTGCAAAGTATTTACCCGTCGTACATCAACTCTCACTTTTCCTGGTTCTGGATCAGCTAATAAGGGAGGATTGGGTAATTCATGTAACGCCTGAACAATTTTTTGGGTGTCATTATGTGATATAATACTGGCTCCAATTTCCGCAGCTACCTCAACTGAGACTTGATAAACTTCCCCAGCGATCGCCGGGCCGAGAGCAACTCTTAAGTCCTGTACTTGACTTCCTTGGGCTTGTAATCGCGCGATCGCCTGGGGGACAATCTTCGCCGCCGTCCCTCGCCAACCAGCGTGTAATGCAGCTACCTGTCCAGTTCGCACATCCCCAATTAATACAGGTGTACAGTCTGCACTGGCTACCCAAACTGCTTGTAAAGGTTGTTCGGTAATTAAACCATCCGCCAAGGCAAAAGCAGATTCCTCATCGCCTGTAATTTCCTTAACTTGGGAATCAACTTCTTGGGGCGTGAGAACAGTATTGCCATGTACCTGTTTTAAGCGATACGCCGATGCTTCTGGGTGCAGAACGGGAGTTAAATCTTGGGGCGATCGCGGCCAGAACTGGTGAGTAAAAAAGCCGTGTTGCCAGTTTGCTAAAAGACTACAGGTAAGGTACGGCAGTCCTTCCCAATTGCGCCAGTGCCAAGTGTGCATCTTGAACCTAACCAAAAATAGAGGGTATTGAATATGAGGTTTTGGTATGCAGGATGAAAAATTACAGGATTTACACAGTGAGACGAAAAATCAATGGTTTGGTAAGGGTGAAAGGGTATAGGGATGTATGTATTCAAAACCCTTACACTCCTACCCTTTCACCCCTTCACCCAATCTCCACAGATAAACTGCGTGCGTAAGTCCTGATGTTTTCCTTCCTACTCCCTATTCCCTTTTATCAAAATCAGCCAATTAATGTTAACTTGAACAACGGTATTTGCGGTTCATGTCTGTGGAATTTGATCGACAAAAGTTAGAATTAGCATTGCAATCAGGAAGAAACGGGGAAAATTCATTATTTTCGCTACATATTTTTGATCATCTTGCTTCCACTAATCAAACATTGTGGAATTTATTAGCCCAGGGTGCAGAATCTTGGTCTGTGGTGATTGCCCAACAACAAACTGCGGGTAGAGGACAATGGGGAAGACAATGGATTTCTCACCCTGGTGGGCTATACCTTTCTGTTGCGATCGCCCCTAAACTAGAAGCTAGTGCCAGTTATCAACTAACTTTAGCTAGTGCTTGGGGTATAGCTAACCAACTGCGCTGTTATGGCGTGGATGTGGGAATTAAATGGCCTAATGATCTAGTTTTAAATGGTCGTAAATTAGGTGGCATTTTAACAGAAACCAAAATCAATCATGGCTATATTCATCAAGCAGTAATTGGAGTTGGGATTAACTGGACAAACCCAGTACCCGAAACGGGAATTAACCTCGAAATGTGGCAAGCCTGCTACGCTACCAAACCGATTTCTTGTCTGGAAACTCTCACTTCCGTCGTTTTACGGGGAATAGAGTCCGGTATGGAATGCCTTGTTAAAGAAGGAATAAATATACTCTTGTCTCGCTATTTGGAATTACTCACCAATGTGGGTGACAAAGTGTACATTCATGATTTGGCAGGCACTGTAGTCGGCGTTACTTCTCAGGGTGAATTACGTGTTTCTGTGGAAACGTATGATACAACAGACATAAAAACAACAGAACTTTATATTGAACCCGGTACAATTACGCTAGGGTACCGTAAATCTTCTGTACCATTGTAGGTTTGTTATAAATTTAGCTCTTTGGGCAAGACAAACCACTGGCATCATCTCTTGAGGCAAATTTAAAATAACTGAGAGAACTAATGACGCAGCGCAATACATCTGCCCATAATCACTCCCAAGGCTCGAACCAGCAAGGTATGACCAAAAAACGTTTTGTATCTACCCTGCCAGCCCAGAGTCTCTGTTTACTAAGTAGCTTTAGCCTGCTTAGTGGTGGCTTCGTTTTTGCCCAAACAGAAACATCCATCGATAACATTGTTCCTGTAGAAAATTCCCAACCAACAGCTAAAACAAATTTCATCAAAAAAGATATTGTTATCCCAGCAGCCCCCAAGGCGCAGGCGGAATTTTCTCAAAGACGAGCTAACCTCAACCAAAGACTCCGCAAACCAGAGGTTGCACAATCCAAAGAGCCTGTTAGACAGTCGAAACCGCAAGCTGAAGCAGCCGTTGAGCCAGTTTTTACAACTCGGCAGGAACGCACCCCAACACCAACTGCACAGCCGAAACCATCCAGCGTCCGCACCGCTAAACCCAAGCTGGAAGTCACTCAACCAAGTGCCAGTGCTAGAGAAGAGGTAGTTAAACCAGTAGCGCCGCGCACCATACCAGAAACACTTCCAAAAGTCGCTCAACCGGTGAATAACTCTAACAGCACAGTTGAAGCCACGACTGGAAAAGTTAAAGATTCTAACAACGCCTACATTGACTCCAACAATTACGGCACTGAGGCGACAAATACTTATCAAGCCCCCAATTCTGTAATCATCACAGAACGTTCTAGTGGTTGTCGCACAATTTTGCCATCAGGACAAGCTATATCCCTCGGTTTTTGTAACCAAGCTCAACCTGCTGGTAATCAGCGTGTCGCTTCTGAGAGTAAACCCGCCCCCAATTGGCTGAAAAAAAGCCAAAATGCTCAGTTAGCTACTGCGCCCTTAGCGCGGCCTATCAATAGTACGGGTAACACCCCTACAACCCGTGTTGCTTATGGTGGGGAAGTTAAGACAGCCTTTAGTCCTAATCGGTTTATTCCTAATCCCAACGATTTTGGTGCAACCAAAGTCAGCGCCACACCCGTTGCACCCAGCGCCGGTGCTTTAGCCCCACCAACAATTGAAGGGAACTTAGCACCCCGTGTTAGTACTGTGGCTTACGATATTCCTTTAGCCTCAGTTCTGCCCCAAATTCCCTTTACAAATACCATTGCCTATCGTGGTGGTACAGGTATTAGCTATCCCCTGTCTATTCCAGCCACAATTACATCGTTGTTTGGCTGGCGAATTCACCCCATTACGGGCAATCGCCGTTTCCATGCGGGTACAGATTTAGGTGCACCGATGGGTACACCAATTCTCGCCGCCGCTAAAGGTCAGGTAGAGACAGCTGGTTGGGTTGGTGGTTATGGCTTGACAGTGATTTTGAATCATAATTCCGCCCAGCAAACCCTTTACGGTCACATGTCCGAAATCTTTGTCCAACCTGGACAAGTTGTGGAATCAGGAATGGTAATTGGCAGAGTTGGTAGTACAGGCAACTCTACAGGGCCACACCTACACTTTGAAGCGCGTCAATTGACCCAGGATGGATGGGTGGCTGTTGATCCCAATGGACAATTACAAGCAGGTCTGAGTCAGTTGTTAAACTCCATTCGCACAGCCCAAGTAGGTGGCGATTCAGGAAGTTAATAAGTATGAAGGCTGAAGTATGAAGTCTGAAAAATCAATTTCATACTTCACACTTCATACTTCAGACTTTTACAAATATCCGTGTTCTGCTAAGAATGTTGGGGTAATTTCATTAAATCCAGTCTCATCGGATGATGTTGACTGTTTTTTGCCAGGGTAAAGAAATTTTTCCACGTACTTGCCGAGAATATCTCCTTCTAAATTTACCCAACTGCCAGAGACAAGATAGCGGAGATTGGTGTCAGCGTAGGTGAGGGGAATAACAGCTACAGTAAATTGCGACAGTTCTGGTTCGTAGGCAGCTACTGTGAGACTGATGCCATTGACCGCAATGCTACCTTTAGGGACAATATACCGCGCGATCGCTTCAGGTGCAGTAAATGTCATTTCCCAAGAAGTCACCGTCTGTTGGGCTGTAAGTAATCGACCTACACCGTCTACATGACCCATGACAAAATGACCGCCGACTTTACTACCCACCCGCAGCGAAGCTTCTAAATTCACATAACTCTGTTTTGTTTCTTCTAGACCTAGTGTAGTGCGACGCAGCGTTTCTGGAGAAGCTGTGGCTATAAACCCATCTTTTAAAATTTCTTCAACAGTTAAGCAAACCCCATCTACAGCCACGCTGTCACCGTAAGCTAAATCCTGCATAATTACATTAGATGACTGACTCACACAAGTAATTTGCCAAGAATCGCCCCCTAGGGGTTTGATTGTTCCTAAACTTTGGACTAATCCTGTAAACACGGCTGTTCTGTGAAACTAACTCTATTTATTGCCTAATTTTGCCGAAAATCAACTGGTATTTCTTACAAGAATGCAAGACATTTTAAGTATAATTTCTGACTGTTTTTATTATAAGGTTGATAACACATTCACCTCTTTCTCAAGGCATACTTGGTTAAGAAGGTGATTGTCTAGGTAGACTCCTTTAACTTACTCTGGTGTTCACACCAAGTTAGGAGTTTAATAGAAGCAATTATAGAAAACCTGCCTATGTTTATTTCTTCTCTTTACACACCCAGAAAAGGTATAAAATGTTACCAATATTTCAAGCTCTCCCAGAATTGTAGAGGCTTCGCCAATGATTGAAATGAAAGTCGCTGGCATAGCATTAGATGCCATAACTCGTAGCCCGATTGTACTGTTAAAAGATGCGTCAGATCGGCGTGCTTTACCAATTTATATTGGTCAAGAACAGGCTAGGGCAATTATGGGGGCGCTGGAGAATCAAAAGCCGCCCAGACCGTTAACTCATGACTTAATGGTAAATATTCTAGAGACGTGGAATATGACTCTAGAAAAGGTGATTATTCATTCCTTGCAGAAGGACACATTTTATGCAGCTTTGATTGTGCAGCAAGGCGAAGTCAAAAAAGAAATTGATGCACGTCCCAGTGATGCGATCGCCATAGCCCTCCGTACAAATACGCCAATTTGGGTTATGGAAGAAGTAGTTGCTGATGCCTCAATTCCCGTAGATCGTGATGCTGATGAAGCAGAGCAAGAAGCGTTTCGTGAATTTATCTCCAATCTCCGTCCTGAAGATTTGATTAAGCGTTTCGGTAATGGCGATAGCTAAAGAAAGTGCTAATTAATGAGTGCGGAGTGCTGGAAAAGAAAGAGTTCCAGAATTAAAGAAGAATCCAGAAAGTTTGATTCTGACTCCTGAATTTTATTCTGATAATTTTCCTGCTTTCTTTTTCACACTTCATTCTCAGTGTAACTGCTCTTAATTGTATTTATACTCAGAATTTAGCACTCAAATTTGGTTACTGGAACTCATGCAATACCGACGCTTTGGCAAAACAAATCTCTACCTCTCGGTTTTTTCTTTAGGGACAATGCGCTATTTGGCTGATGCTGAAAATGCTCAGAAAACCATCGCTCAAGCCTTAGCTCTAGGAATTAATCATATAGAAACAGCCAGAGGTTATGGCAAAAGTGAGGAGTATCTTGGCCAAGCGATTCAAAATGGGTTGTCTTTACCGCGTTCCCAACTGTACATCACCACAAAAATTCCCCCAACAGCCGACGCTGATAGTATGCGGCGGTACATTGATGAATCTTTAGCGCGATTACATCTAGATTATGTAGATTGTTTAGGAATCCACGGTTTAAATACTTGGGAGCATTTACAGTGGGTGCAAGCCAAAAGTGGTTGTATGCAAGCTGTCCAAGAAGCAATTGCAGATGGTCGAGTGCGACACGTTGGCTTTTCCACCCACGCAGCTTTAGAGCTAATTCAAGCAGCAATAAGTACAGATTTATTTGAATTTGTCAACCTGCATTATTACTATTTTTTTCAACGTCACGCCCCAGCAATTGAGTTAGCTGTCAAAAAAGATATGGGCGTATTTATTATTTCCCCGGCTGACAAAGGCGGAAAACTCTACACGCCACCCCAAACCCTCAAAGATTTATGTCAGCCCTATTCGCCCTTAGAATTAAATTATCGATTTTTGCTGAGTGATAGCCGGATTACAACTTTGAGTGTCGGCGCAGCCAAGCCAGAAGAATTAATCGCACCTTTACAAGTTGCTGATAGAAATAATGAATTAACATCAGCAGAAACTTCTATTTTTCAACGCTTAGAAAATCATCAAAATAATATTTTAGGGACTGATAAATGTAGTCAATGCTATGCTTGTTTACCTTGTCCAGAAAATATCAATATTCCAGAAGTATTGCGGTTACGTAATTTAGCCGTGGCATACAATATGACAGATTATGGGCAGTATCGTTACGGAATGTTTGAAAATGCAGGTCATTGGTTCCCCGGTATAAAAGCTAATCGGTGTACAGAATGTGGTGATTGTTTACCGAGATGTCCTGAAAACTTAGATATTCCAGCTTTATTAAATGATGCTCATGAAAAATTACAAGGTAAAACAGGTAGAAGATTATGGGGATGAACAAGAATTCAGAAGTCAGAATTATGTAGTCTGGCTCATGACAGTTAAAGATACAGAATGAGAGTTTAATATTTCTTTGTCATCTTGTAACACATTTTCCCCACCGCGAATTATAATAAGGATATAAAGCAGATGGGTCCGTAACGGTTTCGACAGGTTGGCGAACGCTACTCTGTGACTCAGGTCGAGAGTGAGTCTTCTCTCGCAAATATCAGGCTCAAAAAAAAGTAAATGCGAATAACATCGTAAAATTTGCTCGTAAGGATGCTCTAGTAGCTGCCTAATAGCCTCTTATAGGTTCGAGCGTCTTTAGTCCGACTCCGTTAAGGGCTAGAGACCAACCCCAACGGATGCTCCAGCAGGTGTTCTCTGGTTGGCTTGCTGGCTAAGACTTAATCAGAGCATCCTACGTTCGGGATAATGAACGATTCCCGCCTTGAGGGTCAGAAAGGCTAAACCTGTGAATGAGCGGGGGGTCAATACCCAATTTGGACAGCAGTTCGACTCTGCTCGGATCCACTTAAAGTAACCAACAAATCCACCAAACAATTGTTTAGGTGGATTTTGTTTTGCGACTATGGAATATGACTAGGAGTTATAGCGTTTCTGATTCTAGTGAAGTACAAGCAAGAATAATTAACCGCAGATGGACACAGATGGACGCTGATAAATTTGTACCTCAGTAGACTAAGAAAGGCTATATACCAATTCGCAATTCGCAATTAAGAAATCTAGCTCCAGTAAGACTTTCCTGATTTCTATCTGTCGCATTCTTTTCTTAAATTGGTATTACGTACAAAGATTGGGTGTCAGGGTATGAGGGTGTGAGGGTGTAAGATTGCTATAGTTAAAGCTAAAAATTACAGCAAATTTCAAGTGAGTGAAGTACACAATTGAGTTTTCAAAACTAGTTAGAGAGCCTATTCTCATTTTGAATTCTTACTTCTGACTCCTGAATTCTGCTGTAGATATTGAAGTAATTTTTTATTGAAAAAATATGAGTAATAACGCCGAACAGTTTGCTAGTGATAATTACTCTGGTATTTGTCCAGAAGCACTAGAGTATATGCTTCAAGCTAATATTGGTAGTGCGCCTGCTTATGGGAACGATGAATGGACTCAAAAAGCGGCTGACTATTTTCGGGAATTATTTGAAATTGATTGTGAGATATTTTTTACCTTTAATGGCACATCTGCAAATTCTTTATCTTTAGCCGCATTATGTCAGTCATATCATAGTGTGATTTGTCATGAAACAGCCCATATAGAAACAGATGAATGTGGTGCGCCGGAATTTGCTTCTAACGGTTCTAAACTGCTTCTAGCTCCAGGGGAAAATGGTAAATTAACCGCACAAAGTATCGAAGCGATTGTCACCAAGCGTACAGATATTCATTTCCCTAAACCCAAAGTCATTAGTATTACACAATCAACAGAATTAGGCACAGTTTATACTATTGATGAACTTTGGCAAATTAAAGAAGTTGCTCAGAAATATCAATTAAAAGTTCACATGGATGGCGCTCGCTTTGCCAATGCTGTTGCGGCGATGAATAAAAGCCCCGCAGAAATGACTTGGAAAAGTGGTGTAGATGTGTTATGTTTTTGCGGGACAAAAAATGGTATGGCTTTGGGCGAAGCAATTATTTTCTTTAATCGAGCCTTAGCAGAAGATTTTGATTATCGTTGTAAACAAGCAGGACAATTAGCTTCTAAAATGCGGTTTATTTCTGCGCCGTGGTTGGGCTTACTCGAAACAGGTGCGTGGCTCAAAAATGCACGACACGCCAACCAATGTGCAGAATATTTAGAAAATCAACTATTACAAATAGAGGGTGTGGAAATTATGTTACCGAGGGAAGCTAATGCTGTATTTGTCAAATTACCACAGCCAGTTATTCAAAAGTTAAAAGAGAGAAATTGGCAATTTTATACATTTATTGGTGTAGGTGGCGTGCGTTTGATGTGTTCTTGGAATACAACTCAAACCAGAATGGATGAATTGATCAGGGATATTCGGGAAGCGATCGCCTAAACTACTAAAAGCACACTTGCTCCCTAGAAATATAGAAAGTTTAACTAGCATCCATTGACTTTTGACTATGGACTATTAACTCTTGATTATCAACTAGCTCTGATATGTCAAAATCAAGATAAATTAGTACACAAAGGTGAGCGATCGCTTTCAAAGCTAGATAAAGGATTGACCTGAGCAATGGCAGACGAAACCAATCACAATCAAGCGGGAGAGGTAGCTCCCAGCACTGTTGACAAACAAGTACCCAGCATCAGTGAACCAGTAGCCACAAATATACCTACTGCCAACGCACCAGACCCCAAAGCAGCTAACCCAAAAGTTAACCCTAATGCTGCTCAAGCCGCCGATGGTGCAGAAAAACCAGCCGCCGCTAAAGCCGCCAAAAAAGAGAAAGCCCCAGCCGTTGAAGATAAGCCGTTTGCAGAGTTTATCCAGCAAGAATACATACCAGCTTTGCAAAAGGCGATCGCGGATGAAGGCGTACAAGATTTACAATTAGCTTTTGCTAAACAAAAACTCCCCATCGCTGGCTTACCTTCCGATGAAGAATACTGGCAAGTTATCGGCAGTTGGCAAAATGGTCAACGTCAATTTAACGTGTATTTTCCCGACGAAGATATTCAAGGGAAAAAAGGTTTTTCCTGCAACGAAGGCAAAAAGACCAGTACCCTTGAATCATTCTTAATTGACGAACGCAAAACTACACTTGATTTGTTGGTATTTGGTTTAGTGCGGCGTTTGAACAGTCAAAAATGGCTCGGCAGAAACTAGATATTGTACAAATATCCACTAAGTAAACTATTGTTAAGAACCAATACTTTGCTTTGATAAAAGAATAATAGCTCAGGCAGTAAGAGGAATAGATTGTGTTTAGCTTTCCTTCTACTTCCTGAGCTTTTTTAATTAATTTTATGCCATCGAAAATTTACTATAGTTCATTTGTTTTAAATTATTTTTATGTAGATAAAATACAAAATTTAACCAGCAAATATCCTGTTTTGGCCGTAGGATAAATTCCAGCCTCAGTTCTATATAAAACCAGTTATACAGAATAACGTGAAATAAGCTAAATATCGTGGATAGTATAGCTGTCAAAATATAGAAGAATTAAATTATTTCGTAACTGATAGGCAAAATTCATTGCGGTTACTCAGGAGTTAGTTGATATGTTGCAAGTTTGGTTAAATCGGCTATGGAAATTATTTTTCATCGTCATTCTATCTATAACCATACTAGTTCCCGGAAATTCTGCATTAGCAGCTAATTTGAACGAAGTGATTCTAGGAAAAATGGTAATTGGAAATAGCATTAGTATGCCGACCCCCATTATCATGGTAGTAGGTACTCTAAGTCAAATACGAGTAACATCCATAAAAAATACAAGTAATCAGCCAGGTGAAGTAACTATTATAGTCCAAGGTGCTAGTGTCCAACAATCCAAGGTTATGTCAATGAAGCCAGGAGATGTGTTACCTCTTAATCTTGATACCTGTTTCGGCAGTACAACAACCGTAAAATTTGATGACGCAGTTACAGATACTCAAACTCAAAAAACACTTTTCTCTGCGAGTTTTGCAAAGCTCACTTCACAGTCAATGAATCTTAGAGGTTACACTATTGATTACCAAATTTCACCCCAAACTTGCCCATAAATTAGACTTTTAAACAAATTCTAATTTATTACTTGGTTTGCCAATGAAAGTCGCAACTACACAAGTAAAATCCAACTGTATGGGTTGAAAGATTTTGATTTTTATTAGTCAGCGTAGGCGGTGAGACAATTGTTGCGTGAGAGATGACCTTCGCAGAGAAATTGTGCTAGAGACTTTGTTTATATAGTGGCAACTTATAGGAGTCATATTTTGATTTAAAAAAATCAGTATACCTACTAACTATATTTTTGCCGTTTTCTGTTACGAGTTCCCTATTCTCTGCTTACACAACTTAAGCTCAGTAATCACATCAGGCTCATAATACTTGCAAAATATTTTTCAGAGCTGATTCGTAAAGAAAATATTAAGGAGACTCAAATCATTACTAGGTCTAAGTTTCAGCGAATAAGTGCTGTATTAACTCAAATTCCTAAAACCCTTACAAGGTAAGTATTTTACTTTAGTTTACAAATTAGCTCTCAAACATCCTCTGAAATACATTAATAATTATCTCAGGCACACAGAAATATGAAAGGCTTCAGATTAAAATCTTGTTTTGTGAGTGGAATAATCTGGTGTTGTCTGACTCCAATAAATGTTACGCAGGCTCAAATTGTTCCTGATACGACACTACCTAAAAATTCTGTTGTTACACCCAATAATATGATATGGGAAATTACGGCAGGTACTGTAGCAGGTAATAACCTTTTTCATAGTTTTAAGCAATTTAATATTCCTGAAATGCACACGGCAGATTTTATAAATCCTAGTGCAAATATTCAGAATATTTTAGTACGGGTAACAGGTGGAAGTCGTTCTGATATTTTCGGAAAAATCAAAACTTCTGTAGTTGGTAGTCCAAACTTATTTTTGCTGAATCCTCATGGAATCTTATTTGGCCCTAATGCTAGTTTAGATGTTGGTGGTTCATTTGTTGCTACTACAGCAAATGCGATCGCATTTGGTAATCAAGGTTTATTCAGTGCTTCTGTCCCCAATAATCCAGCATTACTCACAGTCAATCCTTCAGCTTTTCTATTTAATCAAATTTATAATTCTTCTATTACTAACCAACATACAAATCTATCAGTTAATCCTGGTCAAAGCTTATTATTATTAGGTGGTAATGTCTCTATAGATGGCGGAAATTTGTCTGCTCCAGGTGGGCGAATTGAGTTAGGAGCGGTAGCGGGAGAAGGAACTATAGAATTGAATACTAATAATCAAAATCTATATTTAAGTTATGCTGATAATTTAATAAGAGGCGATATTTCGATTCTTAATGGATCTGCAAATGTGAGGTCTAATGGCAACGGTAATTTGAGCATAAATGCCCATGACTTAAGCATTGTTAAAAGTCAACTAACAGGTGGTCTGATCGGAAATTTCAATCAGGCTGGAGATATTATTATTCAAGCAACAGGAAAAATAAATATTACACAGAGTACGATCACAAATAATCTTGGCACCAGGCGTGATTCCGCAACAGGCAATACTGGCCGTATTTATATTCAAGCTGGATCAGTGTTCTTGAATGATAGTTTCATTAGAAGTGATGTGGGCAGTTTTTCCTCTTCAGCTACAGGCAATACCGAGGGTATTTATATCAAAGCTGGGTCAGCATTCTTAGATAATACCGCATTGAGTGCTAGTAACTTTGGTAGAGGAAGTACTGGTGGAATATTTATAGAGGCAAAAGAATCTGTTTCTATCAGTAATAATAGTTTTATCAATAGTGATATTAATAGTGGTGGTTTTGGCAACACAAGGGGTATTAAGATAATATCTGGTTCTGTTTTCTTAAATGACACTACATTGAATGCCATTAATTCAGGAGAAGGTAATACAAATGGAGTGTCTATAACAGCTAATAATTCTGTTTTGTTAACCAACACTGCCATAAGTACTATTGCTACTCAGGAGAGTATTGGCAATGCTAGTAACCTGAATATCCAAGCTAGAGACATTTTTTCAGATTTCTCCTCTTTAGACTCATCTGCATTCAATGCTGGAGTTTCTGGCAACATAATAATTAATGCTCAAAATATATTCTTGAATAACAGGAGTTTTATTGGAACTCCTGTAGATAGTATGGCTAGTCCTGGACTAATTGATATTAATACTAGAAACCTAACTTTAACGAATGGTGCCGCAATTTCATCTATAACCACCGGCTCACGCAATGGCGGAAACATTCAAATTAATGCAACAGAATCAGTTAAGCTAATCGCATTTTCTCCAGACCCAGACTTCAGATTTTTCTCTTCAGGATTATTTACTGACACGGTAGGTAATGCAATTGGGAAAGCAGGGAATATTGATATTAAAACTCGTAGTTTACAGATAACAGATGGAGCATTAGTAAGTGCTAGTAGTTCTAGCGGGGGTAGGGGGGGTAACATTAATATTATTGCCGATACCGTTGATTTAGTTAGTGGTGGTCAAATTTTAACCAGTGCATCCAATATTGGGAATGCAGGGAACATTACTCTAGAAGCCAAAAATAGGGTGAGTATTAGTGGTAGTGACCCGACTTTTGCAGCACGCGTAGCAGAACTTGGTACTGGCTCAATTGGTAATGACGGTGCTAACAGTGGTTTGTTTGCGCGTGTGCGCGGGACAGAACGCGCCAATGCTGGCGACATCACAGTTAATACTCGTTTTTTAAGGTTAAATAATCGAGGAACAATTACAACGGGGACAAATGCTGGTGAAGGGGGAAATATTAATCTCAATGTGAGAGATGTTGTATTGCTGCGAAATAATAGTAGTATTTCTGCCAATGCTGGTGTTGCGAATGCAGGGGGTAATGGTGGAAACATCAATATCAACACCCAATTTTTAATTGCTATTCCTGGTGAAAATAGCGATATTAGCGCCAATGCTTTTAATGGTAGGGGCGGGAGAGTAGATATTACCGCACAAAGCATTTTCGGGATTACGTCACGCTTCCGAGATACGCAATTTAGCGATATTACTGCTAGTTCTCAACTGGGGATTAATGGAGATGTGACTATTAATACAGTACAAGTTGATCCGATTCAGGGGTTAAGTGAATTATCTACTAGTGTTGTTGATAGTTCAACGTTACTCGCTGCTGATTGTTCACAAGAAAACGAAAATAACAATAGTCAATTTGTGGTAACGGGACGTGGTGGTTTACCTGCTAACCCCTATGAACTTTTGGGTGGTGATGTTTTGTGGTCAGATACTCGGACACGAGAAATGACAGCTAGGCGAAATTTACCCATAAATATTAAATCACCTGCTATGGAAAAAACCGTGGCGATCGCACCTGCTAATGGTTGGCGTTTCAATGGCGCGGGTGAAGTCACCCTGATTTCTCAAGTATCTGGGGCTGAGGAAAATCTTTTAAAGTCCAATCCTTATGCTTGTCCGAAACCAACAACAATGAAGAATTGAGTCGTGTCACCTATCATCTTCTGATTATCTATCGATGCTGATTAGCATGTAGAATATGACAGTTGTATTCTGCCGCGAACGTTGATTGAGCGTTATACCTTGCCCGAAATGGGCAACCTGTGGACTGAATTTTATAAGTTCAAAACCTGGCTTCAGGTAGAGATTGCAGCTTGCGAAGCCCAAGCTGAATTAGGTTATATTCCCTCTGGTGCAGTTGAGGAAATCAAAGCCAAGGCTAATTTTGAGCCGAAACGGATTCTAGAAATTGAAGCAGAAGTCCGTCATGATGTCATCGCTTTCTTGACGAATGTCAACGAATATGTAGGTGAGGCTGGACGTTATATTCACTTAGGTCTAACTAGTTCTGATGTACTAGATACGGCTTTAGCATTGCAACTAGTCGCCAGCTTGGATGTGATATCCCAAAGACTGGCAGATTTGATTGAGGTAATTCGCCAAAAGGCGCGGGAACACAAAAATACCGTGATGATTGGCCGATCGCATGGTATCCACGCCGAACCGATTACCTTTGGTTTTAAGTTAGCTGGCTGGTTAGCAGAAGTATTGCGCCATCAAGAACGTCTCAAAATTCTGCGGGAAACTATTGCAGTGGGTAAGATTTCCGGTGCGGTGGGAACTTACGCCAACATTGAACCCCGTGTAGAAGCGATCGCCTGTGAAAAACTGGGACTCAAACCAGACACAGCTTCCACCCAAGTAATTTCCCGCGATCGCCACGCCGACTATGTACAGCAATTGGCATTACTCGCCGCATCCATTGAACGTTTTGCCGTCGAAATTCGCAACCTGCAAAAAACAGATGTTCTGGAAGTCGAAGAATTTTTCGCCAAAGGGCAGAAAGGTTCCAGTGCGATGCCCCACAAACGCAATCCTATCCGTTCCGAACGATTAACCGGGATGGCGCGTTTAGTCAGAAGTCATGCGGGTGCAACTTTAGAAAACGTCGCTTTGTGGCATGAACGGGATATTTCCCACAGTTCTGTAGAACGGGTAGTGTTACCAGATGCGTGTATTTTAACGCACTTCATGTTGATAGAAATCACTGACTTAGTAAAAAATCTGCTGGTGTATCCAGAGAACATGGCGCGAAATCTTAACTGTTATGGCGGTGTAGTCTTCAGTCAAAGAGTACTACTCACCTTAGTAGACAAAGGTTTAAACCGCGAAGAAGCTTATGCGATCGTGCAGCAAAGCGCCCATACTGCTTGGAATAAGCCAGACGGTAATTTTCACGATTTGATTAGCCAAGATCCACGAGTCACAGCAAAACTCTCCCCCGCAGAAATTGAAAAGTGTTTTGATCCTCAACACCATCTCCAACATTTAGAAGAAATTTACCAGCGTTTGGATATTTAGTTTCTGGCAACAAATACAGGGATTTAGGGTTGTGAATTGGTGTTAGTCCGCCCAGGCGGACTTTGTTTTTATCATTCTCAGTACTGAGTGCTGAGTAAGAAGAAAGAGGAAGGAAGTACTTCTGCACTATAGTAAAAGCCCCGCCCCTTGCGATGCACTGAGCTTGTCGAAGTGTGGGCAGTCTTTTAACTCAGCACTCAGCACTTTTAACTCAGCACTCTTCATTTTTGCCTTGTTTTACTAGTACTAAATTATTTCTCTATGTGCTGTAATTTTGATCAACACTGGGTAGTATAAATAACAAATACTTATTTAGCAATTGCCCTCATGGTTGAAATACTTGCCATGCTTTCTGCTTCTGCGGCAGCAGGATTAAGAATAGGCATACCTCTATTAATTATCGGACTGTTGCAGGGCAGCAACTTGTGGTCGCAGACACCGATTTTATCTCACATTTCCCCCAAGATTTTGTTGTGCTTAATTACCAGTTGGTCATTACTGGAATTTTTTGGCAGCAAAAAATTGCTGGGACAAAGAGTAATACAGGTAGTTGAACTATTGTTATCTCCAATAGTGGGGGCAATTATGGGTTTAGCCGTTGCTTCGGCTACAGATACACCCGACTGGTTGATTGCTTTAACGGGTGGATTATTAGCTTTAGTATTACAACTGGTGCAGATTGGTTGGTTTTATCGCCTACGTGGCTTACCTTTGTGGGCGGCTTTTCTGCAAGATACTCTCTGCATTGCCTTAGTTTTGTTTGCCTTTGATGCACCGTGGCAAGGGGGAATAATTGCTTTAGTACTGTTGTGGTTTGCGGTGCGTAGTGCTAAACAATGGTACGACTGGCGTTATCAAAAGAACGATATTTATTAATGACGTAGACTTTCAATGTCATAATCCCCAATAATATGAGTGCTATACCAAACTTCAGATACCCGACATCTTTTAAGATGTCGCTTTGATTTTTCCACTCTTCAGATGTACGGAGCCACTTTTTACCTTACACTGATACAGCCAGAGCGATCGCATCACCAATTCTCAAAAGTCTTTTAATAACCAGAGTCGCGCTGATTTTTGGACTCTTGAATGACAATTCTTGATTCTCTGCTGGCAATTTGTTGCTGAGTAAACATTTCTCTTAGCACCAATGCAGGGTCTACATAGTTATTGGCATATTTCAAGCCCCAGTGGAGGTGCGGCCCCGTAGTGCGTCCTGTCATCCCTACACGACCAATTCTGACTCCGGTGGGAATGACTTGACCTTCCCAAATTAAAATTCCGCCAGCCCTATCTATTAAATAGCGACGACCATCAGCAGTTTCGACATGGCCTTCTAGATGACAGTAGGTATGTTCCCACTCACCAGATTTTATAACGATGTGAGTCCCACAAGCGGTGCGATCGCCTACTTTAACTACTTTACCTACCCACCAATTCCGAATATAACTACCCTGTGGCGCGGCTATATCTAAGCCTCCGTGAAATTCCCAATTCGCCCCACCAGTCGCAGAACGGCGATAACCAAAGGGTGATGTGTATGCTTGAAAGTTTTCTACAGGGAAAGAAGCAGCTAACCAACCATTGTTTCTGGCGGCTGTTCTTGGTTGCACTTCTCTGGCTGTAACTGTTTCGACATTTGAGCCTAAAGTGCTAACACCAACAACGCTCAAACCCAATACTAATAATGTTGCTCCAGAAAGCAATAATTGATTTGGTCTTTGACCCATTATTTGATTCCTTATTATCACAGTATTATCTATATTTTTTTGAAAGTTTAGCTATTTCCAGCCTTTAGTTATTACAAGGAAATTCAATTTTTAAATTGGATTTTTTTATACTATCTATTCATGCGATAACATAATTTTGTATAATTATTTTTCTAACATTGCTGGGATATTCAAGATGTTAGCTCTTGAATTGCACTGTTTATGTTATCAGAGTTTGCGATTAAAAAAATAGTTGGAATTTATCATTTTGCAGATTTTTTAATTGATAAATATAATTTTTACAATATGCGCTTAGTTGCAGTATCATCAAAAATGGCAGTTTAGATTTATGGCAAATCTAGCCATACTTATGTATATACTTAAGTAATGCCCAAGAATCAGGAATTTTAGAGAGACACGGGAGACACGGGAGACAAGGTAGATAGAGGCTGAGTGTTTCCCCTGTGTTGTGAACGGGGACTTTCTGCCCTAGATAGTTGAAATAGTGCAAGCATTTATGCTTAAAATTGCTGAATAGGTCGATGGAGCTTGAAAAAAGGCCAAGATGACCATTCGCAGGACGCACCCAAGCCATGTTGACTGATATATTGCCTTTCTCGTTTGAAATTGATACCGTTGCGATCGCTGGCGCTAGTCTGTGGTCTTTAGCATTGTACTTAGGTTTTTTCCCCTGTAGTGAATGGGTAATTGAGCAGTTGAACCGTTGGTTTAATTTTGCCGAGCGATCGCTATACACTAGCCAGACAGAATTTGAAAAGACTCGTAAAGCCAGAGAATCCCAAAACGCTTTTTACGCCTCATTATTTAGCATTGTGCCGTTTTTGGGGATAGGTGCTTTATTTAACTGGGGTGTAGAACTCAGCTTAGGTCGCAGTTGGGCAATTAGTATGGGGATACTGGCTTGTATTGGTTCTGGGATTTATGAACTAGGGCGACGGGATGGCCAGTCAGATTAATTTTTAGCTCATTTCTTTAGTCAAGCTTAAAAATCGAACCGTTAATTTGGGAAATTTGGTATTTTCAATTGGTGCTTGAGAATTCTGACTTTGATGGGAATCTCAGGAAGTTTATCTATGTCACTTATCCGGCTTGAAGACAGAATTGGCAATTGTGCGATCGCAGCCTAATTTTGTCTCTTAACTATGCTTGTTGAGAAAATTATTCTCGACTAAAAGCAGTAAAAGCTGGATAAATTCAAATATGAGATGAGAATACTAAATGAACAAAATAACGGTCAACGATATGAAATCTATTTCATTTCCCCAGGGAGATTATGTATCACCAGGGCTGGAGACTGTTCAGCCAGATTTATGTTTCCCTAACATGGTTTTAGGAAATAAATATGATTCTTCCTGGCTATATTTACGACGAGATATTCCTCATAACTGGTATGTTGATCAGCGTCGGTCTGATGTGGGATTTGTCAGCCGCGATGAAGCGCATATTCTCTACAACACCGCTTTAAAATTTCAAGGTAAAAAGGCTTTAGAAATAGGCTGTTGGATGGGTTGGTCAGCTTGTCATTTAGCTTTAGGTGGAGTAGAACTAGATGTCATTGATCCGATGTTATCTGAACAATTATTTTATGAAAGTGTGACAGATTCACTCAAGCAAGCAGGTGTGAAAGAATCTGTGAATCTCATCCCCGGATATAGCCCGCAAACAGTAGCAGAAACAGCTAATAAATTACAACGAAAATGGTCATTAATATTTATTGATGGTCATCACGAAGCGCCAGCACCACTTGATGATGCAATCATTTGTGAACAATTTGCTGAAGCAGATGCTCTCATTTTATTTCATGATTTGACTGCTCCTGATGTCGGCAAAGGATTAGACTATTTAAAAGCTAAAGGTTGGCAGACAATGGTTTATCAAACTATGCAAATTATGGGAGTTGCATGGCGGGGAAATGTTGAGCCTGTAATGCACCAGCCAGATAATACAATTAATTGGCGCTTACCACCACATTTGCAATCTTATAATGTTAGTGGTGTAGCTCAAACTAAAACAACAGATAAATTTTCAATTTTGTTACAAATAATTCAACCATATACTTTATTGAGTGAAACAAAATTATTTTCTTTGTACAGTCAAGCTCAACAAATATATGATTATCTTTTCTGGCTACCAAAAATATTGAAACAAACACTTTCTCGAAGAAAAATTTTTCCTAGTTAAATCATAAGAGTGCATCTAATTTCAGCACATAGCCCTCAGACTGAATTCTGGGGCTATACAAACTCAACCCGCACTTCGACAAGCTCAGTGACCTCCTGCGCGGGTTCTAATAACATCTCTAAAATCCAAAATTGTGTGACTCCTGAATTCTGGCTTTTGAATTCTTCATTCAATTTCCTCACAGACAATTTGAGCGATTTTTTCGGCTGCGCCACTTTCGCCGCGAACTTGTCTTAGTTTGTTACGCATCTCCTGTAACTTGTCGGGATGAGTTAACAATTCTAAGACCATTTCGCCAACTTCTTGTGCTTGGAGTTTCCCTACTAATTCTGGAACTATTTCTGACTGCGCCCAGATATTTGGCCAGGCTAATAAACCCTTGCGTCTTAAAAATAGCCAGTTAATTAATTTGGCAAATGTTGTCCCTACTCCTGGCAAATTTGCTAATAAACCTGGTAAACCATCCCAAGAACGCATAGCATCAAGCTGTTGAGTCGGCAATAAAACAATCATTGGTACACCTAAAGAACCAAGTTCGGCTGTGTTTGCGCCGACTGTAGTTAAGCAGATACTACATTGGGACAAGATGCTGTATGCGGGATTTTCTTGGTGTAATTCAACGTTTAATCCTTGGTTGGTTTTTAGTAGTGGATACTCATAATTTTGTTCTGGAATTATTAAAGAACCGCCAGAAAATTTAAAAGTTTCCACAAAAGAATTTTTTTGAGGATCGGCAAAGCTGGCTAAGGTTTGTAAATCTAAAGTTGGTGCAACCGGAAGAATAAACTTGGTCTGGGGCTGTTTGGTGTGGATGTATTCAGCAATAGCTAACATCAAGGGGACTCCTTGGGTGAGTTTTGCAGCTTTTGAACCGGGGAGAATACCGATAATGAGGGAGTGGGGAGTGGAGAGTGGAGAGTGGGGAGTGGGAATTAGGGAGTTTTGGGCTTCTAGCATTAAGTCGCCGACGACTGTGAATTTATGGGCGTATTTGGGGGAGACTTTTTGGGCGACTTGTGATTTCATTACACCGAAGCGGTCGATTAAATTATGCCAACGGGCTTCCCATTCGGCGTAGACTACGGTGCGATATTTGAGTTTTTTGCCAATGATTACCGGGAAAATTTGATCCCCACCGAGGAAAACGACAACGCCGCGAGTTCTCCATTCCCAATTGTCAGAGGTTTTTCCCCAGAGTAAAAATTGCCAAAAATGTTCTACTCCCTGAACTCGATCAACTTCTGGGTAGGATAGTGCGATCGCTGCTTCTTTACCACTAGCATTAGGACAAGGTGATAAGACTACAGAAATTCTGACTAAAGAACGGTCATCTCCTAGTTGTTGGCGTAATGCTTTGACAACTGGACGCACCCAGGTTGTGACTTCTCCAGGGCCATTAGAAAGAATGAGAATATCTACTGGAGTCATGATTTATGGCAAAAGTCCAAAGGCAAAAGGAAAAAATATTAGTGGTATGTGTGAGTGCAATTCTCTACTTCAACTAACTAGATGGTAGGGGTTGTTGATTTTCGAGTGTTGGGCTACCAAGTGTCCGGGGTATTTGGACTGCTAAGACTGTGAGATTAATTGCCATATAAGCTACCAGCGACATCCACAGTAAGGAGTTATTGTGAATATACCAAGCTGCGATCGCTACAGGCACAAAGCCACAGCTAAAAGCAATTAAAACTGCATTACGTAAGGTTGCACCTTCTTTTAAACCAATGAAATAACCTTCTAACATAAAGGCAATGGCGGTCAATCCCAACAATGGCAGTAACCAAATTGTATAAGTACTGATATGTTTGTTGACTTCGGCGTGATTAGTTAATAGCCCAAATACTGTATCGGGAAACAGCACTGAAACAACAGCAAAACCCAAAGCAATCACTAAACTGGTCAATACAGAAACAGTCAGTAATGCTGTCATTTGTTCTTTGGCACCTTTGCTATAAAAGTTACCAGTCAGGGTTTGAGTTGTCATTCCCACACCTTGGACTGTGAACTGACTTAATAAAGCAATTTGTAATAGCAAACCGTTCTCGGCTAAGATTTCCGTTCCCATTGCTGCACTCAAGTTGGTGAAGATGGCATAAGTGGAAATCAGCACGACAAAGCGGATGAGAATATTACTTTTCAGCGCCACCGTATCTTTGAGAGCCACCCAATCAAATACTTCTTGGAAAGCGGCGGGTAATGTTTGCCAGGGAATAGTAAAGCAGGCATAGATAATGCCAGTTAATAATGCTAGATATTGACTAATGGCTGTGGCTAGTCCAGCCCCCATACTTTCCCAACCCCAAAGCGAAATCATCAAATAGTCCAACACCACATTCGAGCCATTACCAATTATCGACATGGCGAGGACAACGCTGTTCTTTTCTTGTCCCATAAACCAGCCAATAAAGACAAAATTCAGCAAGACGGCTGGCGCTCCCCAAATTCTGGCTTGGAAATAATCAGCCCCAGCAATTTCAATTTCTGGGGAACCGCTCAGAATCGTAAAGCCAATTTTTTGTAAGGGGTATTGTAACAACAGAATTAATAAGCCAATTCCCAAGGCTATCAAGCCACTGCGTATCCCTGCCAAGAGTACGGCTTTGTGGTCATCGAGTCCAACAGCTTGTGCAGTCAGCGCATTGACACTAGAACGTAGAAATTTCAACACCCGGTAAAGGTAGTCAAAAATAATTGTGGCTAAAATAACTCCCGCCAAGTGACGGATATCTGCCAAGTGTCCCAAAAAGGCAATATCCACCAAACCAGCTAAGGGAACCATCATGTTAGATAGCATACTAATGCTGGCCAGTTTGTAAAAGCGAGGCAGGAAGTTGTACTTAGTTGAGACCGCAATTGTCATAGATTGTTGTCTGTACTGGAATTTATCTTCCAGTCTGTACTATTTCATGGAGAAATGACATATCATATCGTTTCTGGTGAAAAAATGAGCATTTATAAAGGGTGCAAGGGTATGGGGGTGTAAGGGTTTTGCTTACTTACCTGGATTTCTCACAAGAGAGAAATCCAGGGGTGTGGGAGGTGTGGGAGGTGTGGGAGGATGGTGAAGAATCTTTCCCCCCACACTTCCCTCTCCCCCCTCTCTCCCCACACTCCCCACACCCCCTACCCATACGTGAGAAATTCGGGACTTACACCCTACACCCTTATCCTCACAAGTGTAGGTTTTTAACAGAGTGATGAGTAGCGACTCTAAAAATCACGATTTAATCAGAGTTCCACCCCCCTCACACCCTTACACCCCTACACCCTAAATCAAGGTTTTTGGGGCATAACGTAAAAAACCTACACCTGTCAGACACCCTTATCCCCTTACACCCATCTGAACAACTAACCTTTTTACACAAGCCTTTGTTTAATTTCCTTGCAGTGGTGCATTCAAGGCTTTGGTAATGCGATCGCGTGTTTCAAGAATATGAGCTTTGCTATATTCATCTTGGGAACTTACTTGAGCGAGTTTTTCATCTAATTGCTTGAGTTTGTACCAAGCTAAAGTCCGCGCATCTTCGGGGACATTATCTTTCCGCAACACCATACTAATTAAAATATCCAAGTATTCTCTCTGCAAACCTCGTCGCATACTGGAGATTTGCAAAGCTGGTTTTTTCGGTGTGATGACTTCTGTCCAAATTCCTGACTGGAGTGTGTCAAATAACTCAGGCAATGTCAGTGCTTGCCCTGATTGGGCTTTGAGTTCCAAATCCTTGAGACGGTAGAGGCGATCGCTTGAAAGTAAATCGCGCAAAACTGCACTCTGCAAGAATAAAACCAACTCATGAATTGGATAATCTAACCGTCCGATGCGGGGATAACTGCCCCAGTGCCGCCACCGAGAAGGTGCTAATTTATTCAATAAATCTGGGGAAAATTTTAAGGCATCTTCGGCAAACACATACTTTTGCAGTGTTTTTAAAGCTTGCCGTTGTTCTTCTACGGGGACTGGTTGAAATGGTAAACGATTTTGTCCACTCAGTTTACTAGAGTCTACATCAGCACCTTTGATGCGGTAAAAAGATTGTCCGCCAATATATTTACTCACATAATAAATTTGTTGAAAATAATTGCCCAACACTGTACTAAAGCGTTCGCTGACATCGCTGTAGCTTTCCCCAGCCGTCGGATAACCCCGGTTGAGACGTTCCCACATCACCCGCGAATTGTCTAACTGCCATTGGGCATAAACCATCACATTGTTACTATTGTCCCAAGCATCGGCTGTGGGGTCGAGGTCATAAACATCTTCGTCTGTGGAATAACTCAACTCTGGTTGAGAGGATTGGTTGGCAATTTCCTGCAACAATGGTTTTTCGGCAATGGGATTACTCGCCCTAGTGGAGATATAACCATATTTAATTGCCCATTCATCATAAACCCCCACCGCACTGGGAAAATAATCGCCCTGCTTTGTGCCTTGGGGTGCAATATTCGGGGGAATGTAATCCATTACCGAAGATGTTAAACCTTTACGGTGGGTGACATCTTTATTGTTCATCTCCTGGGGTGGTAGCAGGGTACTACCGCGAAAGTTATGGCGCAAACCCAGTGTATGACCAACTTCGTGGGCAATAATTAACCGTAAATATTGATTGATATATTCTTTTTGTTGCTCTTGGCTGGGTGTACCATCTTTTAACAGTGTCATTGCCAAAGAACCAAAGGCAAATTGATTCGCAGCTTCCATGCCATAACACAAATCATATTCCCCAGCGAGTTTTGATAAATTGCGAAGTAAGCCATTTCCTGTGGGCTGGGAATTGTCGCCACCGCAAAGAAAGCGATTTTGCATCCAAGCTGATAAAGATGTGCGATTTTGATTTTGGTTCGGTTGGACAATTTTGCGATATTCACTTTTTAATGCCCGCACAAAACTCGCATCAACTAAAATATCTGCATCTAAAATTTCTCCGGTGAGGGGGTTAACGCGGGATGGCCCCATTGCAAAATAACCATCGACGGTGTTTATCCAGCGAATAGTGTTGTAGCGAATATCTGCCGGGTCCCAATTGGCGTTATCTGGCATTTGTTTGGCTTCAATGGCATCTTTAAATCCGGCTTTGAGGAAGGCTTTATTCCACATTAAGATGCCTTCTTTAATGGCCTCACGGTATTCTAAAGGAACTGCATTATCAATCCAGAAAACAATCGGTTTTTTGGGACGGGAAATCGCGGCTGTGGGGTCGGCTTTTTCTAAATTCCAGCGATTAATATAACGTACAAAGGGATCGCCACTATCTTTAGTTAAATCTTGGTAAGCGGTGATGAAATAACCAACTCGTTCATCTGCTAAACGGGGGCGGTAATTATTATTAGGTAATTGTGAGAGGCTGTAGTGGACACGCAAGGTAAAGCCACGGTCATCAGCCAGGGAAGCGAAATTCAGCTTTTGATTATCTCGACTGCTAGTCGCACCACTAGAAAAATTTAATACCGACTCAATTTCGATGTTGCTGGGAAAGGCTTTGGCATTACCGAAGTAAGATTGGTCTGTGGTGACGGTTATACCCAAACTGGCAGATAATCCCGCTAAGTCGGAAAGTAGCAAATCACTGAGGTCAACAAGGATAGTTTTGCGTTGGGGATGAATGCTTTTGATGGGTAGCATGTAAAGAGTCGAATCGCTAAACGAACGGGCAAGCGATCGCGCTTGGGGATCTCCTTCCCGCGTGCGAAAATTAACATTACGCACCACAAAGTGTAATTTTTCATCCACCCTCTGCCAATAAAACAAAAAATCTTGCAAAGGTATACCACTGTAAATACCACGTTCCCCAATTCCCGACTCAAGTGTGGCTGTGGCTAAGAAATTATTATTTAACTGTTCTGGTTTAATTTCCAGATAAATTTTATTCTTTTTGGCACTGCGATAGATGGTGAAAAGTCCCTCTTTTTTTTCTGCATCTTTAACTACTTCGTCAAAGGCTTCTAAATCATCCTTTGTTGCTGGTTTTGCTGGAGAAGTCGGCTTTTTTTCTGGCTGAATGCTGGGTTTCCCAACTTCTAAAAATGGCTGTTTGTCTGCTTGTTTAAGATTGTTAACTACCCAAGTAAATGGCTGACTTTCGACTTTTTTATCTTGATTAATCACCCAAACTTGTGGTGACGGTAGTTTTTTCCAGGTAGGATTTGTACTATTTTTGGTAGGCGTAACTTCTGCAATCTGGTTAACAGGTACGGCTTTTGTGTCTTTGTGACTACGGGTCGATTCGGCATTAGCAGTTGCTATCCCGAACAAGAATCCGTGCAGCAAAATTACATAAAAAGTTACTTTATTCATTTAGCTCCGCCCTGATAAGATTTACGAGTTAATTTTTAATTTTTACAAATGAAATTTTTGGCTGCCATCAGTAAAAGCAACCTAAAAAGACATACAGTTGTCTGAAATTTACAAACAGACTTTTGGCTTCAGTTTTTTTGGGATTATTATCTAGTTGTAGAGTATTGTTCCTAACAATTCCTTAGCAAATCGATAGTAAGTATGATTGTGTCATCAGCAAATTCAAGATACTGGTAGAAATTACACAATTTTGGCGAATAATTTTCAAAAATATAATTTTCCTGATAAATAATAATTTTTAAACCTAAAAATAAATTCTTACTGCCTGAAATTTAGCTTTAACTCAGTACTTTCGTCAATAAGCTATACATACTACTTTATACTTCTATCTTGGGACTCTGGAAATTAAACTCAATAATCAAAAATTAATCAATTTTTAAGATGTAGGTTGGTAAATATAGCAGGGGACAGGTGATGGGTGACAGGTGACAGGGTTAAAGGCTTTAGTTTGATTATTTATCCATGTCCTAACCAACTTGGCTACTGCTATATTAAAAACGAATGAAAATTGTTGTGCTTTATCAAAAAAACCCCTGTAAAAAAACAGGGGTAACAGAAAGATAAACTGTTAACGTTACTTAGCTAATCTACTGATTTGCTAAGAAGTTAGGTGTACCATTGCCACCAAATTTACCAACAGCCGGAATTTCTAGGAAGCTATCTGTAGCTTTACCTGTACCATCGTTGGTGACAGCGATTGAATCACCCGGATGACCATTGGGAACGAACAATTGTGGGTGGTCGAAGGGAGCTTGATCATAGCGAACTCGCTCATCAGTCAGGGCTTGGAGAAATGCCACTAAATCGGCTTTTTCTGCTTCTGTGAGATTTAACTGAGCGAGGGCGCTTTGCCGACGAAAGTCTCCGCCACGATTGTAAAATTCCACAAGTTGTTGCAGAGTCAAGTAACCACCATTGTGGAAGTAAGGCGCGGTAAGTTCAATGTTGCGGAGTCCTGGTGTCTTGAAACTACCATCTGCAAGTATTAAGTCACTGCTAGTCACAGTAATATTCGCTTCCGAACCCAACAATTGTGTAAAAGTCCCTAACAAAGATAATCGTGATTCTGACAGTGGATTACCAAAGGGATCTTTACTACCAACACCAACATCTTCGAGTGTTGGTCTTACACCAATGTTGAAGAAACCATTGTCAAAGATAATTCGGGGAAAGTTGGGGATGGTCAGTATCCCAATACGTTGTTGCTCTACAGCACTAACGGAAGCCCTGGTAAGTTCTGCCCCATTATGACAAATAGTGCATTGAGCTTTACCTTCAAACAGGAGTTTTCCGCTTTGCTGCTGGGCGCTTAACGCACTGGTATTTCCTTCTAAAAAGCGGTCAAGTGGTGTATCGTCAGCAATGAGTGTAGATTCGTACAGTTGGATCGCCAGTCCAAAAAACAATGGGAAGTTGTACTCCATGAGTGTGTACTCATTGGTTTGTAAGGAACGGTCTGGCTTATTGACAAAAGTTCGGCTACCGTCAGAATTGACTTGGATCATCCGATTAGATGCCCACCATTCAGGTTTAAATGCTTGAGCAATTAGTTGTTGATAGCTAAAAGCTTGCAGTCCAGTTCGGGGTGAGCGACTATCTTGACCTAAGACACTATCTTGGGGATGGACTATCTGTTTACCTAACGGTCTTAAGGGAAGCAACTTTTTCCCTAATTTTCTGGGTAGTTTCTTACCTCTACGAAAACGGTGAGTTTTTTGATTAACTGACCCAAACTTATCACCAATTTCTTCAAAGGTGCGGCCATTAGCTGACATTTCAAAAGAACTGATTGGTGGGCCGACGGCTTGGGAAGCTAAAGAGGCATGGTTAAGGCTAACTTTCACAAATTCTAGATGACTGGGAGTAGTGGCTTTCACTACATAAGCGTTGGGGTCTCTCAAGCCAAATTGGTTAACTCCGTTGAAAATTTCCTGCGCTCTACCGTCCCAGAAGTTGCGGAAGTTAAATACGGAATCAATTACAGTGGGTGTGTTACGCGGTTCAACGCGGCGCACATTTGTACCTCCGACGTTAAATATGGGATCTGGTACGAGGTTTACTTGATCTTGGGCATTACCAGGTATCACATCAACAAACTCGCTATTGAAGACACCTTGAGAAGAAACGATATCATTCGTCTGGAACGGAAAATCTTCTGGCTGGAGTTGATAGTTGGGTGCGCCACCAACATCAAATACTGGATCTGGATTTTCTGTTTGATCGGTGTTAAGTCGTAATAGTCCAGGCGCAATCTGATTTTTGGATCTATTGTCAGCACCTGCATGGAAGTGACAACTTGCACATGCAGTCACGCCATCACTACCTACTTGCATATCCCAAAACAGTGCTTTACCTAACTTGATGGCGGCGACTTTATTTTTCACAAAGTCTGTGAGGTTGTCAGGTTCTGGAACTTGGACTGTTTTGAGGGAAGCTAGGGGTCGTGCAACTTGTGCTGAGACGGTGTTTCCGGCGATAATGGCGAACATAGCGATCACCGCAATGATCATCCCTTTATAAAACCTCGATCTCACTCGTGGAGATGGCAAAAGTTCAATTTTCTTTTTATTTTGCCATCTACTCTGAGAAGTAAGTAAGAAGTACAGAATTAAGCTGGTAATGAATATTACCGAAATGAGCAAAGGAATAATTTCCATGTTTTTTGTTGCTACAAAACATCCATATTTTCCACAAAAGCTACTAGCTTGATTTTAAATGTATAGGATTTTACTAACTTTTCCAAGCTAAAAATATTACAGAAAATTAATAGGATTTACTGCACTGATGTATAAAAATACTTCTGCTGGTATGTCACCACTTAATCTGCATGAACAGGTGAAGATTTGATACCATAACTGCATGTCATTACATCAAAACTCTGGTCGCTGGCGTTTAGGGCTGGCATTATCTCTACTTACTGTTTTTCTCTGGGGAATTTTACCAATTGCCCTGGCGGTGACACTGCAAGCACTGGATGTCTATACGGTGATTTGGTTCCGGTTTTTAGTGTCGTTTATACTACTCAGTGCATATTTGGGAATGCGTGGCGAGTTACCAAAATTACGTCAATGGCGTTCTCAGACTTGGAAGTTATTAGCGATCGCTACAATTATGTTAGGGGCTAATTACTTCTTTTTTATGCAGGGTTTGGCACTGACATCCCCAGCCAACGCCGAAGTATTAATTCAATTAGCGACTTTGTTATTAGGCTTTGGTGGGTTAGTGATTTTTCACGAACGTTATACACTCAGCCAATGGCTTGGAGTTGGGGTATTAATTTGTGGTTATCTAATATTTTTCCGCGACCAAATCACGAATTTAATTACTGCACACAGTACATATATTTTTGGTAGTGGTTTGGTAATTGTAGGTGCAGCAGTTTGGGCTATTTATGCCTTAGCACAAAAGCAGTTATTACAATCATTATCTTCACCCAATATCATGATGATGATTTATGGCGGTGCGGCTTTATTATTTACACCTTTGGCAAAACAAGAAACTATTTTAAAATTAAATAATTTACAGTTGGGAATGTTAATTTTTTGTGCTTTAAATACTTTAATTGCTTATGGTGCCTTTGCCGAATCATTAGAACATTGGGAAGCATCCCGCGTTAGTGCTGTCTTGACTTTAGCGCCAATAGTGACTTTAATTGCTGTTGAGTTAGTAGTAATATTCACACCTGGTTTAATTCCCGCAGAAAATATCACCATGACAGGTATGATTGGTGCAGTGTTGGTAGTCGCTGGTTCAATGGCGATCGCTTTAGGGAAAAAAGCTCAGTAGGTCATACAAATTCTATAAAAATCTGCATATAAACCCCTCAGCTTTCCAGTCTATAACTATAAAAATAAAGCCTGCTTGTGCAGGCTAAATATATGCTTCTTTATTAATTTTTCCTCCTGTTTTTTTCAATCACGAGTCAATAGTTCTAGGTTATGTCCATTTGGGTCGTAGAAATAAAAACCGCGTCCACCTTGGCGATGATTAATTTCGCCTTTGTGTTGGTGCATAGGGTCACTACTATACTCCAAATTAGCTTGTTTGACTCTAGCAAAGATAGTGTCAAATTCCTCATCACTAACGTGAAAAGCATAATGATGAGATTCAAAAGAGTTTCTGTCATCAAAATCGAGTGTTAGTGTGTCATTAACTCGCACCGCCGCAAAATGACCAGTAGGTTCAACTTTTAAACCAAAAATATCAGCAAAGAACTGGGCAGATGCTTGTTTATCATGAGCAGGAACTATAGTGTGATTCAAAGAGATAGTCATAATCTTTTACCTCTGGTGTTGTTTCTAGGTTTATTTCTAGAATGACTGATGAAACTTGATTCTGACTACCTTCTTTCGGTAGTATTTATGTAGTTTAATGACTGTCCAAGAAACACAGGGATGCCAGGGTTTTGATCCATATCAACTTAACCCATAACTCAAGTTTCTTGCTCATAGCAATCTGAGGATGACTAAATATACCCAAAGTGTTTAAGTTCACTTGAGTTAATCAGTTGTAGTAAGTACTGTGGTTAAAACGTATTTTTACATTTTTCTATAATTATAGATATCTGTTATGTGGTATAAAGTGTAACAGCATTATAATTAATCAGACGATAATGAACCAAAAAAGCTTTGTTAAGAAGGATAAATTAAAGATTTCCGCACTTACGCAAAATCATGAAAAACGAACCGCAAAGTTAAGAGGATTAGAGAGGGTTCTTGCGTAAGTCCTATATTTACTAAATAGTTTCCAGAAATTATGCAGAAATTAAATTTACCAAATAATTTAGAAATTTACTATCTTGGTAAGGAAGAAACAGAATATATATATCAAGAAATATTTATTCAACAGCAATATTTACAGCATGGAATTACTATTAATGATGGTGACTGCATTTTTGATATTGGTGCCAATATAGGATTATTTTCTATATTTTTGAGCAAATTGTATAAATCATTAAAGATATTAGCCTTTGAACCTATTCACCCAATATTTGAAGTCTTACAGGCAAATATAAATTTGCACTCTCTGGAAAATATATCTCTACAAAATTATGGATTGGGTTCAGAAAATATTTCAGAAACAGCTTTTACTTTCTATCCCAATATGTCTAGTAATTCGACAACTAGACCTTGGGAAAAATTAGAGCAAAGAGAATTCATGAATCTGGCTTTGAATCAAGATATAGTAGAATATCTTTTTACAAGCCAAGAAGTTACAGGTGAGATCAAAACATTATCTTCTGTAATCAATTCATTAGCCATTGAATCTATAGATTTATTAAAAATTGATGTGGAAGGTGACGAATATGAGGTTTTGCAAGGCATCAATCAAGATGATTGGACTAAAATTAAACAAATAGTGCTGGAGGTTCATGACGTAGAAGACAGAATATCTCAAATTAAAACTCTTCTAGAAAGTCAAAATTTTCAGATTATTGTTGAACATAATAATTTAATTCCGTCTACACTCAAGATATTTAATTTATATGCTTTCAAAAAATAAGTTAGAGCATTTCTTACTCTAGTGAGTACCATAAAGCAGGGAATCTCCGCAACGTACTGCTTTCCTTACTCCCTCAACGTTGATTTTTCGGATCACTGCGCCAGTACTATTGAAGTGAACCAAGGGTTATGCAAAAATTGGGGTCTTTCGCATCTGAGGAATTGAGACATGGCGCGTCTAGCACTGCTGAGTGTATCTAACAAAACTGGTTTGATTGACCTAGCCCGTAGTTTGGTAGAAGAATTTGCATTTGATATTATCAGCAGTGGGGGAACAGCTAAAGCCCTCAAGGATGCGGGAATACCAGTAACTAAGGTTTCTGATTACACTGGTTCGCCGGAAATTTTGGGTGGACGGGTAAAGACGTTACATCCGCGCATTCATGGCGGAATTTTGGCAAGGCGGGATGAACCCCAAGATATTACAGATTTAGAAAATAACCAAATTCGCCCAATTGATTTGGTGGTGGTAAATCTTTATCCCTTTGAGGAGACTATTGCTAAACCAGGGGTGACATTAGCGGAAGCTGTGGAACAAATTGATATTGGTGGCCCGGCGATGTTGCGGGCTTCATCTAAGAATTTTGCTCATTTGACGGTATTATGTGATCCGGCGCAGTATGATGAATATCTGCAAGAGTTACGGCAAAATAACGGGGAAGCTTCCTTAGAATTTCGCCAAAAAGCAGCCTTAAAAGGATTTTTACATACAGCGAGTTATGATCAGGCGATCGCATCTTATCTTGCAGGTACACCACAGCACACCCTCAGTGGTACAGAATTACAATCTCTGCGTTACGGCGAGAACCCCCATCAAAGTGCGGCTTGGTATCAAACTGGAACTACACCCACAGGATGGGCAGCAGCCA
The DNA here is from genome assembly GCF_014697485.1 of Anabaena sp. FACHB-83. Taxonomy (NCBI): domain Bacteria; kingdom Bacillati; phylum Cyanobacteriota; class Cyanophyceae; order Nostocales; family Nostocaceae; genus Anabaena; species Anabaena sp. FACHB-83. Next base: position 65,430 of record NZ_JACJRY010000016.1, read on the forward strand.
AGAAACTCCAAGGCAAGGAACTCAGTTACAATAACTTAGTTGATTTAGAAGCAGCGCGGCGAATTATTGCCGAGTTTAGCGACACACCAGCTGCAACCATTATTAAACATACCAATCCTTGCGGTACGGCTTTGGGCGATACTATTGTTGAAGCTTATCAAAAAGCTTTTAATGCTGATTCGACTTCCGCCTTTGGGGGAATTGTGGCTTTAAACCGTCCCATTGATGCAGCAACAGCCAGCGAATTAACTAAAACATTTTTAGAATGTGTGGTTGCGCCTGACTGTGACGCAGAAGCACAAAAAATTCTCTCCAAAAAAACCAATGTGCGGGTTTTGACATTAGCAGATTTGAGTAGTGGCCCGAAAACTTTAGTTAAACAAATTGCTGGCGGTTTCTTAGTACAAGCAGCCGATGATATTGTGGCTGACACAAGTAAATGGCAAGTGGTGACGGAACTGCAACCCACCCCTGACCAGTTAGGCGAATTGCTGTTTGCATGGAAAGTCTGCAAGCATGTTAAATCTAATGCCATTGTACTCACAAGCGATCGCACTACTCTTGGTGTTGGTGCAGGGCAAATGAACCGCGTTGGTTCTGCTAAAATCGCCCTTGAACAAGCCGGTGATAAAGCTAAAGGCGCAATTCTCGCCAGTGACGGATTTTTCCCCTTTGATGATACTATCAGAGCCGCCGCCGCAGCAGGCATTACTGCCATTGTTCAACCAGGAGGTAGTCTGCGCGACCAAGATTCCATCAAAGCCGCTAATGAACTGGGTTTAGTAATGGTTTTGACAGGAGTACGGCACTTTTTACATTAATTGGGACTTACGCAAAAAAACAAAAAATCAAGGGTTGGGGAGAAGGTGAAGGGGTGTATGTATCTAAAACCCTTACACCCCCACACCCAAACACAACTAAAAATCTTGGGTGCTAACTCAATCCAGATAGTGCAGTTATAAAAGTGTCACTCATAACACTTGCCCTTATTTAACGGTAGTGTTATTCTCTAGTTGTGTGAGGAGCAAGTTGAAATTAAAGAGCGTCTGGGGTGGAAACACGGCAACACTCCCGGACGCTTTTTAGTATTTACCCTGATTTTATGTAACCATCAAAAATAAATAGCACTTTTTGAAATAAGTGGCTTGTGGAAATGCAGAAAGTCGTAGCTGTAAATAGTCCGGCTTGCTACTTCCCCCTAATGAATGGACGCTATGAAGTCAAGCCAGGAATGATGTTGCTTGGTTCCTGTTTTGGTAATGGTCAAGCTGATAAGCAAGTATTTCAAATTGATAATAATTTTACTGATTACCGCCAGGCTAAACTGTTAGCCCGTGGAGAACGGTTGAGTAAATATTACCAGACTCATAATTATTCTAAGGCTGTGGCAGGTGCGATCGCTCGTTTAATCATTGACCGCCTCACCCAAGAACATCCCCAATACTTTAGCTACGAACAATTAACCGCCAATACCTGGAGATTTTATAGCCAACTCACCCAAGAAATACTTTATTTAGATGCAGACTGGCAGTTACAAAAAGTTGAAGGTAGTTCACAGGTTCCAGCTTACGCTTCTAGCCTGGATGCTTTAGCCGCCCAAGTACAAGAAGATTTTACAGTTATTTGCTGTGGTCATGATGGTGGTAATTGGCTGAGTGCAGTTCACTTGTGTTACCCCAACCATTGGTCAGCAGAAGAAAAAATTGGTCAAGATTTTGCCACCATACATATACCTGTGGCGGGGATGGAAAAAATTAATCGCCGTGCGGATGCGATCGTGCATACTATGATTAACCGTCCACCAATGGTGCGCTTTGCTTGGGGTTTGAGTACCGATATGCGCCTAAATCATCATCCTGAACCACCAGTTGGTGTATTAGTTAACCAGTGGCAAGGTAGAAGCTTTGATTCTCAGCATCCCCAGCTGTATTTGCGAATTGAACGACAAGTTATTTGGGGACTACCACAGTATCAAACAGCATTATTTACTATTCGTACTTATTTTAGAGATTGCACTGTGCTGAAACAAGATTTGCCGTTACGGGGTAAGTTATGTGCTGCAATTGAATCTATGTCATCAGACTCACTTGTTTACAAAGATTTAGTAGATAGTAAGGCTAGTATTTTACGTTGGCTCAATCAAGATTGAATCAAGTAGTGATATCAATTAGAACTCGTGCATAAATATTTTTTGATAGAATACAGGGTTGTATATTTCTCTCCCAGAGTAAAAACAATTGAGATAGTTAATTGATTCAGCAATTAGGTGTAGGTTGGGTGGAGGAACAGAACCCAACATTCACGCATACTTTGTTGGGTGACGCTATCGCTACACCCAACCTACTATAGGACTCATATTTGATTTATGAAAAAAATCAGTACACCCAGGTCAGGCTTTTTTCCTACTCCCTACTCCCCATTCCCTACTCCCTGCCTATCGCGCTTGCGCTGCGCTTCTCTGCGAGACGCTTTGCGAACGCGCACCACACAACTAGATTCAGAAATCAAATCGGATTCCTATATTCTCTTAACTAGGCAGAATTAATTACACAGTGTCGTTTTTCTGTTCCCTGTTACCTATCTCCACCGTTGAATTTAATTTTGTCCAACTATTTACAACGTCTCGAAAACAACCGATTAATTGCATCATTTTTTAACTAAAAAATAGGCTGTAACATACTCAGGTAATTGGCGGATATACTGGTTAAATTCTTGGCGATTTTGAAAAATTCCTGCTAAAAAATCGAGTTGGTAAAGATTAGGTAAAAAGGCTCCACCTGTATCAGCAATTACTCCCATTCTCAGATTTTTACGCCCACCTTGGTTATGTTCTATGACTACTATTTTACCTAAGCCGACATTGAGGACATCACCAGCAAAAGTCACTCCTGGTTTAATTGAAATTTTGGCATCTATTTTGTGACCATAACCTTTAATGGCATCGACTTTTTTAAAATACCAATAACGCTTTTGGGCTGTTCCTTTTAAACCCCGGACGTAAGACATCCCATTATTTCTATCGACATTAAAAAATGCTTGGGAACCATCGGTGAATTTAATCAAGATAGTACCTTGCAACAAAGCTTCTTCTAAGCCGTCACGGGTGAGATAAGCTAATGGTTGAACTTTGCCAAATTCTTTACCACCAGGTTCATAAATGCCGGATAAAACATCTTGTTTGGTGTAGCGTGTATAGAATTTATCTGTAATTGCGTTATCTTTTAAACTATAAATTGCTGTATTATATTTAGCTGTTTTCGTCCGCGAACCTGTATGGGTAAATACTGCATATTTAGTGATGCGTAGCTGTTTTTGACGAGTATTTTGCTTGTTATAAGCATTCCACCTAATCACCCGAAAATTTTGATTGATAAAATTCGGGTCTTGGAGACGTGTCGGGCGATTATTAGCAATGTCTTCTTTTAAGACAATAATCATGAAATCTAATGTTTTGAGAACATCTTCGACACTGACTCCTTGAGTTCCTAATACACCCTTACGTTGAATATCTGGGTCATCTTTGGCGTGGTCTTTGAAATATTGTCTGGTATTAACCAGGGTACTTAATAAATCTGTTTGGTTAAAATTAACTTTGCTGGTTGGTAATTTAGTTGTCGATAAAATTTGATTACCATTAATACTAAATTTATAATTCTTCCACTCGTCAATTACAGGATAGCCTATAGATACACCAGCCGCATATTTATCAGGTGTATTCAGACTCAGTGTTTGCATTGCAGCCAAGGAAATTTGCGGTTGAGATGAGTCAGAATTATCTTGACTGTTTTCTGATGATGGGAGTTGTAGGTTTTTTAACTGAGCAGGAAAATAGCTATGAGCAAAAGTAGCAGTTAATAATGATGCAATACCCAAAGATAGGCTGATTGTGTGATGCAAAAAGTTACTCATAGGCTCGAAAAAATTGCTATTAATCAATAATAATTACACTTGCTTAATATCTGGGCGATATTAATTTGACAATCCAGTAACCGTGATTACAATAGTGGCATTATAACTAAGTTCATCTTGCTAGAATCAAGCTCATAAAATTCAGTACTTCCCATCATCAGCTAATAATAGATACTCAGTAAGAGAAGAGCCATGAAACTCTGGCGCTAAATTGTGCGGAGGATTCATGAAAAATTTACGTTATTTATCCAAAAGAAAATAACTCATATTACCGTTTCTCTGTCAATACGTAACATTTGTACAAATAGCAGCAAATGATACTGTCAAAAATCTTACATGACAGTTTAATCATCAATAATCTAAAAAAAATCTAAAAAATGTTAAGTATCTCTATTAATCAACCTTTACCCACTGTGCCGCGTTTGGTGACAGCTTTACCAGGAACTCGTGCTAAAGCAATTGTAGAACGCGATCGCGCCGTAACTTCCCCATCTTATACCCGCGACTATCCCTTAGTGGTGGCTCGCGGTCAAGGCTGTATGGTAGAAGACGTGGACGGCAATGTATTTTTAGATATGACGGCTGGTATTGCTGTTACTGCTACCGGACACGCCCACCCAGAAGTTGTGCAAGCCATTCAAGAACAGTCGGCTTGTTTGCTGCACATGTCAGGGACGGATTTTTATTATGAACCAATGGTGGAATTGGCGGAAAAATTAGCTTTTCGCGCCCCCTTCCCAGAAGGTGCAAAGGTATTTTTTACCAATTCTGGGGCGGAGTCAAATGAAGGCGCAATTAAACTAACTCGATATTACACCAAGCGATCGCTCATCGTTGCCTTTTTGGGTGCATTTCATGGACGTACCTACGGCGCAATGTCTTTGACTGGTTCTAAAACAGTGCAACGGGCTAACTTTGGGGCGTTAGTTCCGGGAGTCACTCACATTCCTTACGGCACACACGCCAGTTTAGATTATTTAGAAACCCAGTTATTTAATACCATGTTGCCGCCCCAGGAAGTTGCAGCGATTTTTGTTGAGCCAATTCAAGGCGAAGGCGGTTATATTGTCCCTGAAGATGGATTTTTGCAAAGAATCCGAGATATCTGCGATCGCTACGGCATATTAATGGTAGTAGATGAAGTGCAATCAGGGATGGGGCGTACAGGCCGCTTGTTTGCTATTGAACATTGGGGTGTAATGCCCGATATTATCACCACCGCTAAAGGTCTTGCCAGTGGTTTACCCCTCGGCGCAATTCTCGCCCGCCCAGAATTAATGACATGGCCGCCCGGTTCCCACGCTACCACATTCGGCGGCAACCCTGTAGCTTGTGCGGCGGCTTTAGCAACATTGAGACTGTTGGAAAGTGGCTTAATCAGCAACGCTACCCAAATGGGAGAACTATTACAAGCTGGCTTAACCCAGTTACATCAAAGATTTTCCAAAATGTCCTTACCCAGAGGCAAAGGTTTGATGGTAGCAGTGGATTTAGTCGATGCAGCTGGTAACTATGATAGTAAACTACGCGATCGCATCATCCAAGAAGCCTTTTTACGCGGTTTATTATTACTTGGTTGTGGTAAAGCCGCCATTCGTTTTTGTCCACCCTTAATTATTGACAGCCACCAAATCCAAACCGCTCTCGATATTCTCTCAGATATTCTCCAAAGTGCTGAGTGCTGAGTGCTGAGTGCTGAGTAGACAAGGTAGAGGGGGTAGACAAGGTAGAAAGATCGCTCCCGTGTCCCCCGTGTCCCCTGTGTCTCCCTTGTCTCCCGTGTCCCCCGTGTCCCCCGTGTCTCCCTACCCCTCTGCGTGAAAAATTATGAACCCCGAACTCGCATCTTATCTCTGGGAAGCACTTTGGCAAGAATACAAAGCCAGAGTCAATTATGCCCAAATCTACCAAAATATGATTACAAACGCGGGGGGAACCGTCGCTAACGACCATATTGCTTTTCGGTCTTTGCGGTTGCTAGTCGATACTCCCCAAGGAAAGATTAACTTAGGTATCAACCACTTAGGACAAATAGCCACAGCATTGGGTTACGAAGTTGCAGGTGAATATACATTTACCGCCACCCATCTTTATGCGCGTCACTATCAGCATCCCCAAGCAGCAGAATTTGACTTACCCAAACTTTTTATTAGTGAATTAATTGTTGATGAATTACCAGAAAATATTGCCCAACTGATTTATCAAACAGTCTCAAAAATTCCTCATCCAACACTTTCTTCCTTGACACCAAGTTTCTCAGATGAAAAACAATTAAAACAAATCTTTTCTCGTCCTTGGCAAATTCCCCGACGTTCTGTTGTGGAGGAAGTGAATAAAATCACTCAATATGGCGCTTGGGTATTGTTGCATGGTTACGCCGTTAACCACTTTACAGGATATATTAACCGCCAAAATACCCCTGCATATCCTGATATAGATACTACTGCTGACGCTTTGGTGAAATTAGGTGTCCCGATGAAAGCCGAAATTGAAGGTGATGTAACTTGTGGTTTGCGCCAAACTGCAACTCACGCCGTCTCAGAAATGGTGACAGTCTTAGATGACAACAGTCAAGCAGAAATCCAAATACCTTGGACTTACGCTTATTATGAACTTGCCCAGCGTTACATAGTAGAGTCAGAACCGGGAAAGCCAAAACTGTTTCAGGCTTTTTTAGGCAAAAACGCTCAACATTTGTTTGAAATGACTAGTACAACAAGGCAAAAGTAAGCTGAATTGTGGGTGGTCTTTTAACTCAGCACTCAGCACTTTTAATTCAGTCGTTGGAGTTGGTCTTCTATAGCTGCTAAAAGTTGAGATTGTTGCCAATTTTGGTAGAGATAAGCTGCTATGCAGGCGGCTCCAGCGCCTACGCCTTCTTTCACAAAACCTTGCTCATAAGCTTGGAGTTGTGGATAACGAGACTTGGCAAAACTTAGCTGTGTTGATAGTAGTGGCGGGATTATACCAGGATGTTTGCGGCTTTTATCCAAACTGAGGGCTAAATCCACAGTTCCCCCGGTGGGGTCTTCGGCTACCCAGCGAGTTGTACCGACAATTACTTCAGTCGGTTGCCAAAATAAGTTATGTGCTTGGGAAATTGCTGTAGTTAAAGCGTAAACTGCCAACATTTGTGTCCCGCCTGCTAGGATAACTCCACAACGACGACTAGCTGCGATCGCCATTCCTGCCAACACCACTTGCATTGGATCACCCACGGCTGCGACAATTTGTAGCGGATTAGCATCATCAGGAATGTGTTGTAAGCCAGATTGAACAACTTGCCATTTTTGTTGATGGTTACAAATGGGGTGACTACTGTTAACTTTACCCGTTGCATCTATACCTAAAGCCGTGAGTACAGCTAAAGCAGTTGTCGTTCCGCCAACCACACATTCACTCAAAATGACGTAACTTTGCGGAGCTTCAGCCGCCAAGCGATCGCCCCAAATCAGCCCTTGTTCTAGCAAGTGTTTGACTGTGGCTAATTCCATCGCCTTACCTGTACTTAAACACCTCGCAGGCGCACCACCCAAATCAATTGCTGGTACAGCCGGAAACAAAGGTAATCCCGCATTAAATAAACGCACAGGTATTTTGAGTCCTTCCACCACAGCACGCGAAATTAACACAGGCGATGCGCCCGCCGTCAGTGGTGGTAAAGGATACTGCGGTTGATATTCAGCACCATAATATAAAAATTCTGCATCTGCACAAGCCGTATACTTGCGGTCTGCTGGTGTGCGTCCAGCCGCCGAAATTCCCGGAATTAAAGCAGTTTCTGTAAAACCTAAAACACAGGCAAACACAGGTAAACAACCACCATATTTAGCAATCCAGGCTTTACCTTGTTCTATTTGAGTATAAATACGAATCATAAATAGGACTTACGCACAAAGATTGTCTGTGGAAACTGGGTGAAAGGGTGAAAGGGTGTGGGGTGTAAGGGTTTTGGATACATACACACCTATATCCCTATACCACTTCACCCTTCCCAAACCCTTGATTTTTTGTCTCATTGCGTAATTCCTAATCAATTGAAGAGTCAAGTGTCAAAAGTCAAGAGTTAATAGTGAAAAAACTCCTGCCTCCTGCCTCCGGTTGGTGAGCGAAGCCGAACCACTGCCTTCTCTACCCTTCATAATCCATCATGACTTGTACCCAGCGTGGCGGACGGGGAATAGGATTACCTAAACGATCTAGTAGTAGCCATGCTGCTAGATGTACAACAAATAAATAAATAAAGTTATTAATAACCACCAAAGCCAAAGCCCCGACTTGAATCAAAAATACGCTGGGAGTGTTTAACAATCCGAGTTTGAGAAATATCCACTCAGAGATTTCTGTAACTTGATTAATTAAATAAATCCATAAATCTTCCCCGGACAAGATAGACAGCAACCACATCCGAAAAAAGAAGCCCAAAGTACCTAATAACGTAGCTAAAGTAATCGACACAATCCAAGGAACTCGACGATGCCAAGTTGCGCCTAAGAGTACACCCATAAGAGCAAAAGGCATCACAAATAATAGACTACGAACAGGCCCCATCAGTACCGATAACAACAAGCCAGAGGTAACAGCAGCCATCCATGCTGCTCTGTGTCCCCAACGTAGGTAAACTAGAGCGATCGGCACAGGAAAGAAAATCCGTAATACTGGCCCCAAAGGAAAATAAAAATTAATAAACCAAATTAAACTGGCAGTACTGGCTAAAAATGCCGTTTCTACCATCCGTAAAGGTGCTGCGGCTTTGAGTTGGGGAGGTTGTAACTGACTTTGGTTTTGGGGTAACTCCTCTTGAGTAGGTGGTAAAGACGCAGAAGATAGGCTTTCCTCTGGCTCATCGGGCAGAGAATCTACAATACTCATTTTGAAATTTTTTTATACAATCAATCTTTCCAGGGCTGACACATCAGGAATACAAATAGTTTCTTGATCCCGTTGAATTAGCCCTTTCTTTTCTAACCTAGTTAAGACTCTTGTCACTGTTTCTCTTGCCAACCCACTTAAACTACTTAATTCTCGATGAGGCAGATTTGGAATTTCTGTTCCTGTTTGCGCTCGTTTTCCCTGACCTTCAGCTAAGAATAACAAAGTATCAGCCACCCGCGATTGACTGTCAGATTCTCTCAGCCGCAAACGACGGTTGACTTGGCGTAAACGCCTAGCCATCAACTTGGATAATCTTACACCTGCCAAGGGTTCAATTTGGAGTAACTTGACAAAATCTTGAGCAGGCAAACTACCAATGACTGTGGCGGTGAGGGTAATGACATCGGTCGAGCGAGGTACTTCATCTAAAGCCGCCATTTCACCAAATAATTCGCCCTTACCTAAAATATTGAGGGTTACTTCTTTACCTTCCAAATTATAGGTACGAATTTTTACCCAACCTTCAAAGATAAAATATACAGAACCACCCCAGTCATTTTCCAACAAAATCACTTGATTTGCTGGGTGTGTCCGCGTCACAAGATGGATAAGGGCTGGTTCGACAACAGATTCGGGCAACCCTTGAAAAAAGGGAGCCGTTCTGATCCACGGGTGAAAAGGTTCTTCTTGCAAGCTATATCTGTCTCCCATTACGGCATCTTCATTAAAAGGTGTTACACACAAAAAGAAAAAAAAGTTAATTGCAGCCTAAGCTATAAATGCCAATACTTTTTAAAATACAGAGTTCAGCTAGGTAAACAAAATCACAATAAAAGCATTTTCAGAACAGTCTTACTGACGCAGTTTAAATAAAGCAAAACTTTTGCAAGTAATGTCTAAGTGCCTCTGGGACAATTTTGAAAACTCTAGCTGCATTGCAAAAATATTTACTTAAAAATATAGGCAAACCACATTCATGATACTCAAACTAGTTAATTTTTGCTAACGCCAAATTTGCGGATAAGGGTTTAAGGGTTTAAGGGTTTGAGGGTTTAAGGGTGTACTTCGACAGGCTCAGGGCGGAGCTGCGCTCAGTAACCAGGGTTTAAAGACTTCACCGTGAGCGTCAGCTGAACGGTGTATTATCCAAAACCCTAACACCCTCATCCCCTTTCACCCCTACACCCAGTTTTCACAGACTCTCTTGGGGAATAAGTTTATTTGTGTTCTAGTTAACTTGCCATTCCTAGACTCCTTAGCTAGATTAATGGCGCGTGTGGATGTAAAGTGGAGGCAATTTGCTAATTGGGTTCGGACTTCTGGCTGATTTGTTGCATTTTTTTATGTTTTTAATTGTGAAGTCCCAGAGGCTGTAACATCGCCTGTATGGTAAAAGGTCAAACAAAGTACTTAATCAACTTATTTGGCTGACAATTGGTAAATATTTTTGTATCCTGGTACTTCAATTAGCATTCCAGCTAATTACCGTGATGCCTGATGAAAATGAGGCTAGGGTTAGGGGCTAGAGGCTAGGGGCTAGAAATGCTTTTTGGATGAGTAAAAATTACTCAGCACTCAGCACTCAGTACTCAGCACTCTCAAAGCAGTTGCTACCGTTATTAACTTTGATAAGCGTCAATTTCTCACCCAAGTTAAAAATCCAGTTCTAGCTAAGGTAATTCTAAAGTGACTTCCCGCGCTGATGAAATTCAAAAACTGATCGCAGATATTGATAACTTACTCACTAACAATGGTAAGCGACTGCCGAAGTTGCTGTCTGGTCAAGCGCCAGAAGCCAGAGAGGTTTTAGAGAGGGTTCGTAATTTTCTGGTGAATTTGCCAGCAACGGAGGCTTTGTATGGTAATATACCTCAGCCTACGGGACAGCTACAACAGTCACCTTTGTTGACGAGATTTGCTGAACAAGTTAATTACCAGTCATCTGGAGAGTTATATCCATCTGAGTCAGCAGAAAATAGTGGACTGAGTAGCCAGCTAAAAAGTGACTTGGCGACATTAATTCAACCACTACAAGCAGAATTAACGGCGCTGTTGCAAGAACGCTCGACTTTGATGCAGGAAATTCGGCAATTAGAGCAGAAACGACTGCAAAATTATTCTTTAAGTCAGCAGTTAGCCAATCAAGAGCAAATTATTGGGGAATTTTTACAGGTGTTGATGAGTCGCCTTGTCCCCACGATCGCACCACATATTAACTCAACACCAGCCCATGATTTTCGTGCTGCTAGTCATAGTCAGTACAACAGTATAGAACTAACCCCGGCTGCAAGTACGCCTACATTAGATTCATCGGCGCAGTTAGAACAGTTAAATCAGTTTGCCACGAAATTAGACCAACGTTTATTGTCGCTGGATGGTACGGTAAATGTCGTATTTGATGCACTCCAGCGCAATATTACTACTTACCAAGAGTCTTTATCGCAAGCACTGGCGAGAATGCACAGTACAGGCTTGCAAAGTGAACAATTGCTAGTGAGTTTCCTGAATAATTGGACTCAGCAATTGCAGCAACAGATTAATAATCTACCAGCAACGACAGTAGTTAAAGAAACACCAGCAGCAGCGCGATCGCCATTTCCCACTGCCATAGAAACTGCTAGTGTAGAAAATGCTCAATCAGTGGTAATTACTAATACAGAAGCATCTAGTCCATCACTCGAATTACCCCAGCCAGAAGTAGAGTTTACAGACGATGTGGCGGCTAATGATTTGGATGCAATGCTACTGGAATTGACTGGTAGTATTCCACCAGCGACTGATGCGGCTATTCCCCTAGAACTGGAGGGGTTGGAAGATTTAGAAACATTGGCGGATGATTCCCCACCACCACTAACTGCGCCGACACTTTTGCCCACACCAGAAGCCTCAACACCACCGCCAGAAATCTCTGGAATGTTTAGTGATTTATCGCCACCAACTTTAGAGTTGAATGATGAGGTAGATCAACTTTACGCCAGTTTATTTCACGTCAGTCAATCACCAGAAAATTCCACAACCCAATATGAAATAGCGACTGAAACCTCCACTCAGCAATTTCAACCCAGTTCTGTCACTTTACCGACTTCTACAGAACCAACACCAGATACTTCTGCCAAAATTCCTCCCGCAGAACCAGAAACATCGTTTACGACTGTCACAGAAGATGCTGTTAACTCAACAACCGCACCGTTATTTGAGGAAAATGTCGCCTTACCAGAGTCGATATTCACTCAGTCAGATGCAGGCTTGTTAGAAGCAAATCATTTACCACCGCAAAACACAGCCACTAATTCGCCGCCATTTATTGATTTATCTTCAGATTTTCAACAAAAGTTATTTTTTGAAGAACCTGAATTTTCCCATACAACACTCAGCTATTCGCCGGCGATGCGGGAAAATATTCCTGTGCAGCCAGAACATACTGATACAATTACTTCTCTAACTGAACTGTTTGCCGATGCTAGTAGTGCGGAGAATTTATGGCCGGGTTTGTCGCCTGCGGAAATTGCATCAACTTTAGATGAACCTGAACCTACTCCTGATGTGGGAGTGACATCTGAGGCGGAAGTGCTGGAGAATACTTCCGATAGATATATTGCGGCTTCTCCCCAAGAGAATTTGCTTGCGCCAGAGGTGATGCAGTCAGGAAGCATACCGGATATTTCTTTAAATGAAGAACAGTTACGGCAATTAAATCAAGATTTAGCCAATTTTGACGAGATACTCAACTATCAGTTAACAGATGTCTACACTTTGGCAGATATAGAAGAACCGCCAAATGTCGCCTTACCCAATGCACAAACCCTAGACCATACGCCAAATGTGGCTTTTTCTCGTCCGGCTGTAGCGCCAGTTGCACCCATATCGTCGCCACAAACCGAAGTTGATTTAAACTTCTCTCCCGCCAACGAAAAAAAAAAGCAAGAGAAATCGGGTTCCGGTTCCCCAACTCAGGTAGAAATTCCGGTCGATGTGCATAATTCGGTTTGGTATTTAGGTATTGATTTAGGCACAACTGGGATTTCGGCGGCGTTGTTAAATCGCACTCAGTCGGTGGTATACCCAATATATTGGTCAGCAGAGAATATTCCTGGTGCGACGGCTTTTCAACATTCGTTTCGTTTACCTGCGGAAGTTTATCTGCCGAATGCTTCCGTGGCGCAAGGTGACAGTAATGTTAAGAGTAGCCAATGTTCTGCACAGTTAAAGCCTTATTTACAAATAGCTGTACCTTACAAAAGTGAACAGCAAAAATGGGAACCTGTACTGCAATTCAATGAATTTTCCGCAGGGCCGTTGATTTGGGTGGTACGATCGCTTTCTAAATTACTATTAACCCTCAAATCTGATCGCCAGAGTACCACACAAGGTCTAATTGCTATGGCGGTGGGAATTAATCAGCCGACTTTCCACACCATTATGAGTAAAATCGCTGGGGTGATTTGTACTTGTCCCGCGAGTTGGTCAGAACAATATAGATTTAATGTGCGGGAAGCTTTATTAACTAGCAAAATTATCCAACATCCCCAGCAAGTCTTTTTTGTGGAAGAAGCGATCGCTAGTTTAATTAGTGTATTTGATAAAAGTGACAACCAACTCATTCAAGTGAGCGATCGCACTGGTTTACGTCCCGTCGAAACCACAGAACCGTTAATCGGCAATACTTTGGTAATTAATATTGGCGCAACCGCCAGCGAAATGGCTTTGGTTGATATCCCCGGAAATCTGCTGCAACTAGCGCACACAGATTTTATGCTGCATAGTTTTCCCTACGCCAGCAAGGGGATAGAACAAGATATTATTTGTCAGCTACTCATCCCACCAAAATACCGAGAACCACGGAAGAATAACCAAAACAATGGTCAAAAGAATACTAGTAGTTCTGGGTATTGGCAACCAGCCTTTGCCAATGTTGACAGAATGCAGTGGCAAAGTTTGGGGTTAGATAAATTTGATTTACCAAGGGCTGGAGAACCTGATATTGGTGTGCGGATTCGCTTACAGCAACGGTTGGAAAGTTCAGTTTTAGGACAAGCTGCCCTCGAAGCTGCCTTGGCTTTGAAGTTAATTTTGCAACATCAAGAAAACTTCATCCTAGAATTGGCAGATCAACAGTGGACATTGCAACGGCGAGACTTAGAAAGTCAAGTGTTTGTCCCCTTTGTCCGCCGCCTGAACCGGGAATTGAATAAATTACTTGTAGCGCGGGGTATTCCCACAGAAGACATTAATCAAGCCGTGTTGACTGGTGGAGTCGCATCTTTAGGAGTTGTTTATCATTGGCTACGGCAAAAACTCCCCAACGCCAAAATTATTCAGGACTCATATTTAGGGGAGAATGGCGCACCAAATTGCAGCCGAGTTGCATTAGGTTTGGCAATGTTACCCTTGCATTCCCAGATTTTAGAAGAACCAAGACAACAATACACCGACTATTTTCTGTTTACCGAATTGCTACGCCTACTACCAGAGCGGAGTTTATCATTTAACGAAGTGCTTCAGTTGTTTGAGGGTAGAGGAATTAACACGAGTATTTGTCAGCAGAGATTATTGGCATTTTTAGAAGGAGAATTACCAGCCGGGTTGATTCCTACACCACCGGAGTCAGCATGGCTAACCCAGCATTCATCTCAGAATTTAGATTATCAGGCGATCGCAACTGCACCTTTATTTGAAAAGCAAGGTAATCTCAGCTATCGTCCCAACTCCCAGCAATTGTCCGCCTTGCGTCGCTATTTAGCCGCCGTCAAAGCCAGTACCCAGCAATCTTTAGAGGAACCATACACGGTTAACTTTGTTCAGGGAGTGGTGAGTAGATGACAGGTGTAGGTTTCAAAAACATTGATTTAGGGTATAGGAGTGTAAGGGGGATGGAACTCTGATTAAATCGTCAGTAAGGAGTTTTTTTGCTATAAATTAACCAAAACTTGCCCGATCGCACCTATTAATTGTTTTTGTTCGACAGGTTTAACTAAATGGATGTGAAAACCTGCGGCTAGTGCTTGTTTTTGGTTGATTTCTCCAGCATAAGCTGTCAGAGCGATCGCCGGTATTTTCCCGCCTTGTTCTGGTGGTAAGGCGCGAATCAAACGGATGAGGGTATAACCGTCAATTCCCGGCATTCCGATATCACTTAACAGTAAGTCTGCCGTGTTATTGGCTAAAAATTCTAAGGCTTGGCTACCAGATGCGATCGCTGTGACTTTAGCACCAAATTGTTCTAATATCACAGTCAAAAACTTGCCTGTATCTAAATCATCGTCGACTACCAAAATATGTAAACCGGCTAAATTTACTGCCTCATCTATTGTTGAAACAGGTTTATTTTTTGGCATAAAATCCAGCATTAATGGCAATCTCACCGTGAATGTTGCCCCCATTCCTTCCCCTGGACTTTCTACTTTTACCGTACCCCCATGCAGTTCTGTGAGATGGCGCACAATTGCCAATCCTAATCCTAAGCCACCAAATTGACGAGTAATTGTGCCATCAGCTTGCCGAAAATAATCAAATACGAATGGCAGAAACTCTGGACTAATACCTTTACCATTATCTTGAATTTGAATTTGGGCAAAGGTATCAACTCTTTCTAAAATAATTTCCACTTTAGCCCCAGTCATGGGAGTAAATTTAATCGCATTGGAAAGCAAATTACAAACTATTTGTTGCAGGCGTTCAGCATCTCCTTTTACCCATGCTGTATCCACACAAATCATTTTCTGAATTTGCATCCCTTTAGCTTCCACTGCTAGATATACAGTATCGAGAGAGGCGTGCAGAATATCAATTAAATTGATAGGTTGAAGATTTAAAATTATTTTTCTCTGTTGAATCCGTGAAACATCTAATAAATCTTCAATGAGTTGGATTTGCAATTTAGCATTTCGCTCAATGGTTTCTAAGCCATGTGTGAGTTTCTCATCATCATATTTGCGTCTTCTGAGTAGTGTTACCCAACCCAAAATCGGATTCAAAGGAGTTCTTAATTCATGGGAAAGTACAGCAATAAACTCATCCTTAATTTTATTCGCCTTTTCCGCTTCACTCCGCGCCGATTGTTCACTATATAAGAGATTTTCTCGCTCAACTTCTGCCTGTTTCCGCGCAGTAATATCCCGAAAAAATATCCCTAAGCCGTCTTCAAAAGGATAAGCATGAATTTCTAGCCACATATTTTGCGGCGGATATAATGCTTCAAAATGTACAGGAATTAATTGTGCGATCGCCCGCAAATATTTTTGCTCAAATTCTGTACCTTGCATTCCTGGCCATTGCTGCCAATAATTTTGTGCCAGCATGGTTTCTGGGGTTGTACCTTTGATTTTAGCTGCTTGTTGGTTAGCATAAGTTATTTGCCAATCTTGATTAACGGCAATAAAAGCATCTGTCATGCTTTCTAAAATATTACTCAAGCGATTTCGCAAATCTTTTTCGGCTTTTAACAATTTATCTTTCTCTCGGTTTGAATCTTCTAAACAAATATTTGTTTCTCTTAATGAATCATTTAATTTAATTAATTTATCCGACAGTTCAGCCCGTTCTTGATATTCGCCAATTCTAAATTTTTCAATAGCTAGTTCTACTTGTATTTTAGCTCTTTCGGTAATTGCCACCCCAACCAATAAAGTCACAATTGACTGCACTAATAAACTTAATTTATGCACATGCAAAACTTCTGGCTGTACAGGAAAACTCGGCAATAAAATAGCGTTAGGATAGATTACCAAATAAGAGAAAAGTGTGATTAAAATAGAAAATGTTGAAACCAGCATCCCTGTAGAAACTCCGAAGCGTGTAGCCGCCCACATTACAGGAATAAAGCTCAAAAAAGATAACTGTTGAAATCTAAACTCGGTGTTAGTATTTGTAGAAACTTCTGATACAGTTACCGAAGCAATACTAATACACAAAAATAAAATAGTAGTAACTTCTAATAATAAAGGGCGACAAGTTCGCATTCTAAAAGTTGGGCAGAGAAAATTTGCTGTCGGATCATGAGATAACCAACCCTTAGATTGCAGATAAGGCGTTAATACTAACAAGATTGTAGGGGTAAAACACATAATACCGATCGCATTGCCTAACCACCAGTGAGTAATACTGTTAGTGAGTTGAGCAGCCGACATTTTGCCTATAGCCACCCAACCTAAACTACCAAACACAGCTAAACTACTGCTGGCAAACAAAGGTACAGTTAAGGTAAAAATAGCAGCATCTTTGAGGTTATGAAACGTCAGAGAACCATGCCAAAAACGACGGTAGAGTAACCAAGCAACCAGGGGTTCGACAATATCGATAACGCCAATAAATCGCTCCCAACCATGCAATCCCCAAACAGGAGCCATGAGAAAAGATGCAATACCTGTGAGGATAATACCATCAAGGCCAAACCAAAAACTTAGTGCGATCGCTACCCCAGATGGCGGAAACCACAAAGAAACCCCTGGCTGAATACGGTAAATCTGCGCCATTCCATGAGCCGCAACCAAAGCTAATAATCCCAGTGATAAAATCAAAAGCCGTCGATGTTTGGCACTCACCCTAACAAATTGCGACAAACGCTGCATAATTGCCCAGAGAAATTTAGATTGTCCGCCTACCTATATTAGTGCCAATTAACAGTCATAGCACCAGACGCTACTTTTTGCGGCGATGATTGCAAAGGTAAATATTTCTGGTGTATCAAAATATTGTTTGAATAATGTGATACCAATTCTCTGTAAGCTTGCACGAAATAATTATTTTTGTCTTCCTTGGCGCTCTTGGCGTTCTTGGCGGTTCGTAAAAAAATTAACTGCATCTTCATAGAGAATTGGTATGAGTTGAAGAGCAGTTCATCAAGGTCGGTTAATAACTATATCTCAGCGTGATACCATTTCACTTTAAAAATGATACGGATATGCAAGTAGCGCCTCGACTTCTCCTGACGGAGACGCTGCGCGAACGCTCGGCGACCAGAAGCAGAGTTGCAGAGGAAGCGATTTCTATCAGTAATTTCGTGAAATGGTATGAGTTAGATGAAGCGATCGCTGGTTGTAAATATAAATAAATTTAACTTAATGTTTTGTGAATTAAGCAAAAGAATCATATCATTTACGACAACAAAAAATAGAGCCTGCCAAAACAGACTCTACCAATTAATTAGAAAAACTAGTTTTTCTATAGCAATCCTATCTGAGGGGTTTTATATGCTCTCTTCCTTATCTCCCCTATCTCCCTTGTCTATTTGATATAGAGATCCTATTACTACCGTCCACTACCAAAGCGACGAGTCCAATCACCCCAAATTGCAAATGTCAAACCAGGAGTTTGAATATTTACAAACAAAGTTCTTCCCGCAGGATCAAAGCAAGCACCAGCAAATTCATTGTCGGCGAAGCGATCTCTAATTGCAGAATCAGGGTTATTGGCAAACAGAATATTTTTCGCAAATTGATACAGTTCACCTTTTTGGCTCACACCGACAACATATTGTTCTCCGCCACCATCTTCGCAAAGGAAGAGGTCTCCAAAAGGCGCAACAGTAATGTTATCTGGCTCATCAAGAAGTTCACCAGTAGGAGCTGCTTCAACTAAGAGAGTGATTTCTTGTCGAGCAATGTCATATACCCAAACTTGACCATTACCTCTGGTGGAGTCAAAAGCGGGAGGGCCGCCTTGAGTAGCAGTAAAGTAAATTAATCCCTTAGCATACCAAGCACCTTCACCCCGGAAGAAAATAGCTGCTCCCTTGTCTTGTGCTTGAAAGCGGACTCCACGACGATTACTTTCTGAACTGGGGTTAGGATTATCCACCTTCACCCATTCCACTGGAAAGGCTTGACCAACGGGAATGCGACCTATTTGACCACCCAAATTCGGATTATTGCTGGTATTCACCGCAAAGTTATTCACACCTGGTTGGTTTTTGATTTTCAAAGCGTAAAGAGTACCACCTTTAGCTAAGTCACCAGGTCTTCTGGGTCTGACATTCGGTACAAACCGATAAAAGCAGCTATCACCTTGGTCTTCTGTTTCGTAAACATCACCAGTTCTGGGGTCTACAGCTATAGCTTCATGGCTAAAGCGTCCCATTTCGATTAAGGGAACAGGATTGACCAAACCGCTATTTTCGTCAGCTACAACTTCAAAGTTGTAACCGTGGTTTCTGACTTCTACCGCACCGGAACTGGTGATGTTAGTACTGGTAGAGAAGGTTTCTTCACAACTAATCCAACTACGCCAAGGTGTGGGGCCACCAGCACAGTTACGAATAGTTCCAGCCAGAGAAGCAAAATCTTTGATCAGTTCACGGTTAGGGCCAACTATTAATGTAGTGGTTCCACCTTGTGCGCCTGTGGAATATCTGGTTCCACCAACAACCGGATTTGGGGAAGAAGTACCTAATTCATGATTCCGCACCAGAATTGTGGTGTTGCGAGGCCCAGGAAATGCAGCCATACCATCATGACCAGCAGGTACTATGGAGCGATCGCTCATTGTCTGACCAGTAACTGAAAGAACACGATAGTTGAATCCTGGGGGAAGTGCAAGGATCGTCTCTCCTCTTAAATCACCCGCGACTGTATTGGCCAAATCTGATGAGTTCAGGGGTAATCTCGGTTCTAACGGGCCATAGCCGATTCCCCTGACCATTTGCCCCATAGCAGCCTTAGCATAAAACGCTTCTAAAGGAGAAAGCACGGTAGCACCTGCGGCGCTTGCACCAGCTAAAGTTAAAAACTTACGTCTTGAAAATGCCATTATATTTAATTTCTTTTTCCTGATAGCAGAGTAATCAGGAGAAAAGTTATTTGGCTGAGATTAAGACGAGATGATGAAGAGTTTAACTATTACTTAGTTAAATTTTCGTTATCTGTTTTGGAAATCATGAATGAGGAGTCAGCAACCACAATTTAGGATGACCGTTGATTTTCCAGCCATTGCAAAATTCGATTCCAAGCCCACCAAGGATCAGGGTCTTGCGCTTGGAACTGACACTCTTTGCTACTTAAATAGCCAACATGACCCCCATAACGGGTGAGTAGCAAATCTAGGGCGGAATTTTGGCCACAGGCGGCTGCTAATTCAGGGACGATATCTGGATGAAATAAAGGATCATCCGCAGCGTAGATGATTAAAGTTGGTTTCTGGAGTTCTGGTAACAATTGGAGGGCGCTGCTGGCTTTGTAGTATGCCTCTACACTGGGAAAGCCCAGCCTTTCAATTACTAGTTCGTGGTCAAAATCCCAAATGGTGTTTGTTCTTTCTATGGCTTGAGGGTCAATAGTTCCAGGATGAGCATCATGAATTCGCCAAGCGAGTTTTTTTAATTCACGCACAATACTAGCTTCTATGAGTCTACCAAAGCGGTCTTTGGTGAGGTAGGTGAGCGATCGCAACGAATCCAAACTCGGACAAATTACTGCGCCACCACCAATATCGCTATATTCGATACCCAAATTTTCATTACCCTGGGTTAATTCCCCAGCTGCTTTAATTCCCCACAGGGCTAATTGTCCCCCCAAAGAAAACCCCATAAACCAAAATTTGCTGGGACATCCCATCGCCGCCGCCGCCGCCGCCAAGCGCACAAAATCTTCACCCTCATACAATCCGTCAGATGTTAAAGTCGGTGACAAATCTGCCGTTCTACCGTGCGCTCGCCAATCAAATAACACCACAGCATAGCCTTGAGAGTATGCTTTGCGTCCTAACAACCGCAAAGACCATTCTTGGTCTAACTCGCCCGTGATTCCATAGGTGGCAATGATTGTACTGTGGGCATTGTCGGGAATAGCTACCCAAGTAAAAATCGGCACACCTTGTCCACCCATCAATATTGTTTTATGATAGGGCGGCTCTGGTTGAGCAACTGTACTTTCCCAGTAACGTTTTCCCCAAAAAGCGGTGTAAACAGTCATTGCTAGACCATTTTGTAAAAATTTAACTGGATTGTAGGGCGGGTAACACATCATTTTGCAAATTTCGTGTATCTTAAGTTTTGTTTTTCATGAATTAGTTTTAATATTTATGTTAGATTTAAAATCTTTTTTATAATCAAGACAGAAATCTTTGTATTCACCAAAGATTCTTATTTTTCCTTAAAAAGTAGCAATAATTTTTTTAATAATGCCGAGGATTCTAGTCATAGACGATGACCCAGCAATTTCCGAGCTTGTTGCCGTCAATTTAGAAATGGCTGGCTATGATGTCAGTCAAGCTGAAGACGGTATCAAAGGTCAAGCTTTAGCTCTCCAGCTACAACCAGACTTGATTATGCTCGATCTCATGCTGCCCAGAGTAGATGGATTTACAGTTTGTCAACGCCTCCGTCGAGATGAACGGACTGCGGAAATTCCCGTGTTGATGCTGACCGCCTTAAGTCAGACTCAAGACAAAGTAGAAGGCTTCAACGCCGGCGCAGACGACTATCTCACCAAACCATTTGAAGTTGAAGAAATGCTGGCGCGGGTAAGAGCTTTATTGCGACGTACTGACCGCATTCCCCAAGCCGCCAAGCACAGCGAAATTCTCAACTACGGCCCCTTAACCTTGGTTCCTGAAAGGTTTGAGGCGATATGGTTCACTGAGACAGTGAAACTGACCCATTTGGAATTTGAGTTACTCCACTGTTTACTGCAACGCCACGGACAAACAGTTTCTCCTAGCGAAATTCTGCGCGAAGTTTGGGGTTACGATCCTGATGATGACATTGAGACGATTCGAGTTCATATTCGTCATTTAAGAACTAAACTCGAACCCGATCCCCGCCATCCTCGCTACATCAAAACCGTATATGGTGCAGGATATTGTCTAGAATTGCCCAGTCTGCCTGCATCAGCTGAAGGCGCTTCTGCATAAGTGGTTGACTAACGCAATCTATTCCTTGACCTCAGCCCTAAATTTGCCGAATTCATCATGTTGTGTGTCATGCTGTGGGGAATGAGGTTTAGTGGTTTTACCAAGGAAAACTCTAATTTCGCCTGCTTGACTCTACAGAAAGCTACCTTCCAATAGACATCCTTTTGTGGGGGTTGGTGCTTAGTAGGCGAATGCTACTCTATTAGTACTACAGTGCTAATTAATCGCCACGAGTCCAATAGCACTGCAATCAGTCAAAAATTGGCATTCTCTTGAAACAATTTTGAGGGAATGCCAATCAATTTAATGTAGCAAAATATATGCTTCACGCCGTGTGCAACTTTCCCTCAAACCTAACCCCCAACCCCTTCCCTTTTAGGGAAGGGGAGCAAGATTCAAAGCCTCTACGCCACTTGCTTCAAGTCGGGAAACCCGCCCAACGCAGTGGCTCCTCCTTTCAGGGGAGAGGTTTGGAGAGGGGTTTCAAAAATAAGTTGCATATCGCGTTACGTCACTATTCACAATTCACATTGACTTCTGACTTCTGACTTCTAGCTTCTGCGTTTTTAATAACCAAAAATTACAGAGGAGCCGAGGTACAAATTAATTCACAATGGACTAACTGCCATTGGAATTATCTGCACTTCTTCTCCTCTGCTGTGTTTACTACCCTATTGCTGCTTTTAGGGAGCAAGGGCGTTACCGCGAATTAAGCTACCAAGGGTTTTGGCAGTAATTTTTAGTTGGGTAATGGGGTTAGCGGGGACAACTGTTTTGTATAGATAGCTGTCGAAGGTGAGGCGCTGTACATCCATGTCAGCACACATTTCGACGAATGCTTCACGGGTTGCATCAGAACGATAGAACACGCTCTGCAATATGTCTAACACTTTGTAGGTGAGTCCGTATTTCTTATCCCAACGCTTGATATAGATTTTGAGGTCGTTTTCTGTGGGGATGCGGCTACCGTTGTTGGAAGTTTCCACAATGGTTTCAGCACACATTCTTCCAGATTTAGCGGCAAAGTAAATTCCTTCCCCAGAAGACTTAGTAACGTAGCCAGCAGCATCTCCAACTAAGGCGATGCGACCAACGACGCGACGAGGACGGGGATGTTCAGGAATGGGATGCGCTTCGACTTTGATGATTTTACCGCCTTCGAGTTTTTTGGCAGCACGAGCGCGGATACCTGCTTGCAATTGTTTAATACTGGCTTTATTGACGTGCATTGTGCCAGTACCAACAGCTACGTGATCATATTTGGGGAATACCCAAGCGTAGAAGTCGGTGGAAACGTCATCGCCGACATACATTTCGGCTAAGTCGTTGTAGTACACCATTTTGTCTTGGGGTAAGCGAATTCGCTCTTGGAAGGCGATCGCATAATTATAATCCCCAGCATCCATTTCTTTGGCAATGCGGGAATTTGCCCCATCCGCCCCAATGATTAAATCTACTTTCAGGGTTTTTGTAATACCCTGCACGCCGCCTTCAGTATGGTCAACGTAATGAATTGTATAGGGGTCGGTATTATTTGTGGGTATATCGACTTTATGAACAGTGGCGTTAATTAAAGTTGCACCTAATTTTGCCGCGCGATTCCGCAAAAAGCCATCGAGGACTTCGCGGCGACACATTCCTATATATTCTTCTTGATTTACCAGGTTAATATCAACCTCACGATTGGAAGGCGAAATCATTTTCATCTTCCGCACCCGGCGATCGATAATCTCTGGTGGTAGGTCAAATTCACCCACCATACAAAGGGGAATAGCGCCCCCGCAGGGCTTGGCATTGTCCAGCTTGCGCTCAAACAGGTAGGTTTCAATCCCAGCTTTTGCCAATGTTTCGGCGGCAGATGAACCAGCAGGGCCTGACCCCACAACAGCAACCCGTAGTGTCAAAGGTCTTCTCCCAATCTTGACATTTACCGAAAGCATCCTACCACGGTCTTTTGGCTGATTTGGCGCTCACCCTCTCAGTTTTGACAGAAATGCAATATTCCTTAATGTTTCGATACAAAACTAGGGAGTAGGGAGTGGTGAGTGGTGAGTAGGAAGTCTATGGTAACGATTGTATGGAATTTAGGAATAGTGATTCACTGTGAAGAATTGGGAATACTCTTTTTTACTCCCTATTCCCTACTCCCTATTCTCTACTCCCTATTCCCTACTCCCTATTCCCTACTCCCTACTCCCTATTCCCTACTCCCTACTCCCTACTCCCTACTCCCTACTCCCTACCTGTGCAGATTTCTTTACTAGACTCTTTCACCCGCCGAGTTAGCGTTAGTGTGATTACTGGATACCAAAAGCATATTTCTCCCCACAAAGGCTTTGCTTGCGCCCATAGGATTTTATATGGGGGCGAATCTTGTTCCCAGTACATCAAGCGCGTAATTGCCCAAGACGGTTTGAGGGTGGCGTTAATCAAGTCCCGCACCAGATTTCAAGCTTGCAAACAAGCTAATTTAATTTTGCGTTCCCAACTGGATGATTCTGAAGATGCAAAATCAGAAGATGAAGCAAATACACAGCCAGCAAAAAAAGACAATGGCAGTAATAATTCTCAATCTTCCAATACAAGCTGTAGCAGTAATGATAGTGCTTACTGTGTAGATTGTGCTGATTTAAGTTGCAATTGTGCTGATATGGCTAATATCTTGGGTGATTGTGATTTTTTTCATTGTCACGCTGTAGATTGTAGTGGCGCTGATTGTGGCTTTCTTGATTGTGGTAGTTGTGGTAATTAAATAATCTTCAGAATTCAGAAGCCAGAATTCACAATACTATGAGACACTTTCTGAAGAAATTAATGGTTTGTAGCCGGGAATATCTAGTTGATAAGAATTTTGACATATATGGAAAGCTTGACCTGCTAAATAAGGATAAATTAAAGGAATCTGTTGATGATGAATCCGAATTTTTAGGCGAGATTGAGCAGTGAGTTCAAGCAAATTGTTCCTGTCCGAAATTCCTGCGCTCGGATGAATCCCAATATTGTCTAGTTCGTGAAGGATAGGACAAATCCTGGACAATGCGCTATATCCTTCCATTTTGGACTAGCGGCAAAGTTATGGTTCCAGGCTGTCAATTTCATCCAGTATTAGCTGACGCAGGAATGAGGTTTATAGTGTTGTTGACGGCAAAGTTATGCTTCCAGTTGCGGCAAAGTTATGGGTAAAGTCACACTTCACTCTTCACCAAACCTTTGATTTTTCGTCTTATTGCATAAGTCCTAAAATAAAAAAAATCTTGAGCGATCGCAAATCAACACCACATCACGGTATCATGGAGTATTGTGGCTTTTGCGTGTGTGAATCCTGGCATCTATCTATGACCGCTTCTGACTCTGATAACCAGTCAAAGGAATCTCTTCAACCCCCTGCGCCTCACGCGGACACGCGACTGGTAGACCGCAGTAAGCTGAGTAAAATGTATCAGCATTATGTGGAAATCAAAGATAAACATCCCCACGCGTTGTTGTTATATCGGGTAGGCGATTTCTTTGAAACTTTTTTCCAAGATGCTGTTACTGTGTCGCGGGAACTGGAATTAGTTCTCACCAGCAAGCATGGCGGCGAAGTAGGACGGGTGGCGATGACTGGTGTACCGCACCACGCTTGGGAACGCTACAGCACCCAATTGGTCGAAAAAGGCTATGCAGTGGTGATTTGTGACCAAGTAGAAGATGCTTCCGAAGCCGTGGGTTTGGTAAGGAGGGAAGTTACGCGCATCCTCACCCCTGGCACTTTGTTAGAAGAGGGAATGTTAAAATCTAGCCGCAATAATTATTTAGCTGCGGTGGTAATTGCGGGGAATCATTGGGGTTTAGCTTACGCAGATATCTCCACGGGGGAATTTCTCACAACCCAAGGTAGCGATTTAGAACACTTGACGCAAGAATTAATGCGCTTGCAACCTTCCGAGGTGTTAGTTCCCACCAATGCACCTGATTTGGGTGTGTTGCTGCGTCCGGGGGAAACCTCGCCCCATCTTCCCCAATGTTTACCGCCATCATTTTGTTATAGTTTGCGATCGCAAGTACCCTTTTCTCAAGGGGAAGCCAGAAGTAAATTATTGCAGAAATTTAAGGTGCGATCGCTCGAAGGTTTAGGTTGTGATCATCTTCCCCTGGCTGTGCGGGCGGCGGGCGGTCTTTTAGAATATGTGGAAGATACCCAAAAAGAAAATAGAATTTCCCTGCAAAGACTCCGCACCTATACACTCACAGACTACTTAATTATTGACCATCAAACCCGCCGGAATTTAGAAATTACCCAAACCGTTCGGGATGGTACTTTTCACGGTTCCCTACTGTGGGCGTTAGATAGAACTAGCACCGCAATGGGAAGTCGGGCTTTACGACGTTGGTTATTACAACCCCTACTGGATATTAAAGGTATTTGGGCGCGGCAAGAAACAATTCAAGAATTAAAAGAAAATACACCACTGCGTCAAGATTTGCGCTATTTATTACGGCAAATCTACGATTTAGAACGGCTTACAGGTAGGGCGAGTTCGGGAACTGCGAATGCGCGAGATTTAATCGCTTTAGCGGATTCTCTCTCACGTTTGCCAGAATTAGCCCGTGTAGTCGCTGATGCTAGTTCTCCCTTCTTGAAAGCTTTGCAAAAAGTCCCGCCAGTCTTGGAAGAATTAGCCCGAAAAATTCAAGCCCACCTCGTCGAAGCACCGCCCATTCATTTAAAAGAAGGGGGATTAATTCGTCCTGGTATCAATGTATTATTAGATGAAAGAAAGGCGACTGTCGAAGCAGACCATCAATGGATTGCCAATTTAGAAGTTGATGAAAGGTCAAGAACAGGTATTCCGACGCTGAAAGTGGGATTTAACGAAACCTTTGGTTACTACATTAGTATTTCTCGCACCAAAGCCGACCAAGTACCCGCCAACTATATTCGCAAGCAAACCCTGAAGAACGAAGAACGCTACATCACCCCAGAACTCAAAGAAAGGGAAGCGCGGATTCTCAGTGCGCGGGATGATTTATATAAGTTGGAATATGAAATTTTTGTGGCGTTGCGGGAAGAAGTCGGCGAACAAGCCGAGGCTATTCGTCAACTGTCTCGCGCAGTGGCGGCGGCGGATGTATTATGTGGTTTAGCCGAGTTAGCTGTACAGCAAGGTTACTGTCGTCCCGAAATGATATCAGGGCGAGGACTAGAAATTGTAGATGGTCGTCACCCAGTGGTAGAACAGTCCTTACCTGCGGGTTTCTTCGTCCCTAATTCCACATATTTAGGGAGTGGGGAGTCGGGAATTGGGAGTAGTGAAAAAGCCCCACTCCCGACTCCCCACTCCCCACTTCCTGACTTAATTATTCTGACTGGGCCGAATGCTAGTGGTAAAAGTTGTTACTTGCGTCAGGTAGGGTTAATTCAATTGATGGCGCAAATTGGGAGTTTCGTCCCGGCTAAATCTGCCAAACTGGGAGTATGCGATCGCATTTTTACCCGTGTTGGTGCTGTAGATGATTTGGCAACTGGTCAATCTACCTTTATGGTGGAAATGAATGAAACCGCCAATATTCTCAATCATGCCACATCGAAATCTTTAGTATTATTAGATGAAATTGGACGCGGAACAGCCACCTTTGATGGTCTTTCCATTGCTTGGGCGGTTGCTGAATATATCGCTACCGATATTCGTTCCCGGACAATTTTTGCTACTCACTATCATGAATTAAATGAACTGGCGGGGATGTTACCTAATGTGGCTAACTATCAAGTCACCGTCAAAGAATTACCAGACCAAATTATCTTTTTACATCAAGTCCAACCAGGTGGGGCTGATAAATCTTACGGTATCGAAGCGGGAAGGTTAGCTGGTTTGCCTGCGGTGGTAATACAAAGAGCAAAACAAGTTATGGGCGAAATTGAGAAACACAGTAAGATTGCGATCGGGCTGAAAAATTTAACTTGAGTGTGGCGAGTAATGAGTAAGAGGAACGGAACCCAACATTCATGCATACTTTGTTGGGTTACGCTATCGCTCCACCCAACCTTGTATATTGAGGGAAGTAGTAGACCGTCCCAACCTTTGTCACAATAGACCGCTATGTAGCACGGGTCACTACAAAAATCTAAGTTGTTGCCTTAACTGAACTGTATTGACCTATAGGACTCATATTTGATTTATGAAAAAAATCAGTACACCCAGATCAGCCGTCTTTCCTACTCCCTATTCCCTACTCCCCATTCCCTATTCTCTGCTTACACAACTAGATTCAGGAATCAAACCGTATTCCTATATAACCCATAACCTATTTCAAGCCGCCAGCAATCTTTCCTGACTAATTGGAAGTATAATTACAAATTCTGTACCTTTACCGACAGTAGAATGACATTCCAATTTCCCCTGATGTTTTTCAGTCACAATCTGATAACTAATAGATAAAGCCAAACCTGTACCTTTGCCAACAGGTTTAGTAGTAAAAAATGGATTAAATAGTTGCTTTTGTGAACTTTCAGAAATCCCAATTCCATTATCAATAATGCGAATAATGACTTGTTGATTAGCAGTAAGTTCAGTTTTAATGTGAATTTTGCCTGTGCGTCTGTCTTGAGTTGGCGACAAATTAACAAAAGACTCTTGTATAGCATCAATCGCATTTGTCAGCAAACTAATAAATACCTGATTTAGTTCTCCTGCATAGCATTCTACCAGTGGCAAATCAGTATATTCCTTGATAACTACAATTTCTGGATGGTTTGGTGTCGCTTTGAGTTGGCTTTGTAAAAACATGAGTGTACTATCAATACCTTCATGGATATTAACCAACTTCATTTCCGCCTCATCTAAGCGAGAAAAATTCCGTAGAGACAGCACAATTTGTTTAATTCTTTCAGCCCCAACTTTCATCGAATTGAGTAAATTTGGCAAGTCTTCTTTCAAGAAATCCAATTCAATGGTTTCTGCTTCATCTTGAATTTCTGCTACTGGTTCGGGATAGTGATGTTGATAAAGTTCTAAAAATCTGAGTAAGTCTGCAATATATTCTTGGGCGGGTTCAATATTACTATAAATAAAACTGATTGGGTTGTTAATTTCGTGGGCTACTCCGGCAACTAATTGACTTAAACTAGACATTTTTTCAGCTTGAATCAACTGAGCTTGAGTTTGTTTTAATTCTTGTAAGGCTTGCTCTAAATCTTGTGCTTGTTGTTGTAATGTTTTTTGTTGTTGACTGAGCATCACAACTTGAATTTTCGCTTTTTGAGATAGTTGTATTTGTCGCCAAGCGATAATTGTTCCTATCGCCAGCAGTCCACCTAATATTGAAGTTAGTAAATTTAGTGCTTGGAGTTGAGATTCGATATTTTCTCGCGGGATAACTAAAGCAATTGACCAATTGGCTTGTTTGAGATGAACATAAGCAACATATTGGTAAGTCCCGTCAATAGACATCAATTCAATTCTTTCCTCTTTGTTTACCATCCGCCGAGCTAGTTCCGCCAAGCTAGAGTCGGTTGATTTGAGAAAACTGGGAGCAGGTTTTTCTTTGGTTGACATCACTTGCGGATGAATAATTGGTTCTCCCTGAGAGTTAAGTGCAAAGGCATAACTCAAATTACCGTAACGCAGTTTGTTGACTACTTGAGTAATTCTGTGTACTTTTAAGCTACCGTTAATCACGGCAATGGGAGGACTTTTAAAATCGTAACTTTGACGGATAGGCGCAGCAATTGCAACAGAAGGAATACCTGTAGTCCTACTGACAAAGGGATCTGATATATTTGTTTCTCCTGCTAATGCTTTTTGAATAAAATCGCGATCGCTATTTGTGGTGTTGCTTTTACCTACCTCAGTGTTGTAATAATAACCGTCAGGTAGTGAGAGTGAAATTTTAAAGAAATCATCAGTGCGCTTCACTTCTGACTCTAACAATGGTTCAATCAATTTCCAATTTAAGGAACGGGCGGCATCTGTATTCGCAATAGTTTGAATTGTGGTAGAGCAAATCGCTAACCACTGATCAATCTCATCTGTTCCTTGGCGGACTTGTAATAGGGCTTTTTCTTGAAGTTGTTGAATAATTAACTTTCTAACTACCAAGTAGCTAGTCCAACCAACAATACCTATTGCTAATGTACAAGCAATCAAAATTAGTGGGGTTCTAATATTAGGTAGTTGTGTGCTGGGAGTGGGTTTGGATTGGCTAATTTTGAGGGCTTTGGGAAATAAAGAGGACATATAGGTATGACTGTAAAGCTTTAGTTAGACTCATTACCTATAGTTCCCAGAGCATTCAGCTGATAAACATCAATTGATGAATTCAGAATTATTCCATATCTCGTCCTTGCAACATTCCCATCAGTTTGCGCTTGCGTCCGTGGATTTCCATTAACTTGGCGCGATAATTTGACCAGTCGGTTTGTTTGTTTGACGCAATGTAAGCAGCACGAGCTTTTTTGAGCCATTCAACTGCGGCATCATAATATTCAGCTTTCCCGGCATTCATAATTGCTTCCGCAAGGCGACAAGCATGAGTAATTACCCATTCAGGACGATGGGGAATGGCAGCATCCATCACCCGATGAATAATGTCAGCATAATAGACATTGAGATCATTAGCGATCGCGATCGCATCATCAATCAGTCCTTCATGTAAGAAAATATCGACTTTGATGGGGGCAGTTTCCCACCCACTATAAAGCCGGAGAATTTTCAACAAATCAGGTTTAACTCTCAGCCATTCTTCTCCAGCCAAATCTTGAATATCTTGGTATTCTTCTAAAGAAGGATGTGCCTGAAAAGCTAGTTTTTTGGCTTGCAAAGCTGTGGTTTGATCACCTAACTTTTGAGCTAAATCACTTGTCCATAAACCCAAGTCATATTGGCAATTTCCCTTTAATTGCAAGCCAATTTGAGCAATATGCAAAGCTTGTTGTAATGCCCCTTGTTCTTGCAGAGTTTTACCCAAAGCAAAGGCTTCTTCCATTGAATTCATCTCTGTTTGGGCAACTTCTAAAGCTTCTTCTACCCTGCCAAGTCTCCCCAGCATGGTTAAATATTGCCGTGTTTGTCCTTCTGCTTCCGCTAAATATAAATATTCTTGATAACGTTCTTGGCGTTCCAGGATTTTCAACCGAATTAAAGCCAAATCATCGGCATAATCAGGAATTGTTGTTTCCCAAACTCCCCGTTCACTAATTTTGCCTTGCAGAACTTCTGTGAGTTGTGGGTAATCCCAACCTTGGCGCAAAGCTTCTAAACTTAAGCCAAAATCCACATCCCATTCATCTTGCCAAACTTCCAAATTGACTTGGATATCTACTTTTTCTTCGGGAGTCAAGTCAGCAGTCAGAATAGCTTCACACCAAGCATTATTTAATTCCCAGGCGATTTCATCATAGTCTGCACCATACTCGGCGACTTCATACCAATTTTCGATACAGGTAGAAGTAATCGCCTCTAAAATTGCGATCGCTTTATTTCCTTCTCCCCGTTCAATCAAGTCTACCGCCGACTGTACTAAACCCAGCAATTCCTCGGCGATGGGATCTTCTTCACAGCCATCCTCCAGATAGCGCACACCATCGTGAATAATCTGCCGTACTTGTCGCCGAAAAGCACTGGTGTCAATCGCATTTTGCCGCAAAGCTTTGAGCTTTTTTGTCTGGGGTAATGGATTTGTCATCCAGGTAACATGACGATCAATCGTCTCGATCAATTGGGGATGTTCGGCGACTAATTCTTGCACTAGTCTTTGCGTCTGCACATGATCCAATCGATCAAGCAATTGCTCTAAGGTCGGACGATGTTCAATAATCTCAGGTTGGCGCACACAGACAAGCAACGTTGCCACAATGTGTTTACACCATCCGTCAAAATTGTAGGCACAAGTGCAATTAGCTGAGGTTAAACTATGGCCATCAAAATTGAGGCTGACACGATAAGGTCTAGCTTCACTGCCATCAACTTCTGCGTGTAATAGATTACCACGGCGAGTGATGGTATCTACAGCACCAGATTCAAAATAAGCCTCACCCCGTTGGTAAGACTTGGCGTTGGCATAACGACGGATGGTAAATTCACTGATTTTGGGAATAGACATCGGGCAGACGAAGTGCGAAAATCCTATGGGTAAATGAATTTTAGATCCAGGTTGGCTTTTCGGCTCATACTGATTTTGAATTTCCAGCCATAACCATTAGGCTCTTACTGAAATTTCAAACATTACGATACTAGTACAATAAAGCTGCTGATAAAATCTTTACCTCAAAAGTAGTTTATTTACACAATTGAGTACTAGTATTTTCTAATACTTATTATCTAAGTTTAATTGTCCAAGTTATTGCTAAATCAAAGCACAAGCAGCTTACTAAGGTAAAAATAATCAGTTTTGATCAACCTGAATCGGCTATTATAGCTTTCCAAAAAAATTAGCCATATCAGTATAAAATTCAATAAGTGAATAATGTTTACTAAAATTGTCAATAAAGTTATCTCTTCGCTTGCTAGGGTGAACGATAATAGTTGATTTAGCCATTCCCAACTCTTTGGGGTTGTCAGAATAGCTAGTCGAATTGAGAATAAATAGGCGAAGCACACGGGGAAACTAACGTGAGTCAAGGATTTGATTACGATTTAGTAATTATTGGCGCTGGTGTAGGCGGACATGGCGCAGCCCTACACGCGGTAAGCTGCGGTCTGAAAACAGCAATTATTGAAGCAGCTGACATGGGCGGAACCTGTGTTAACAGGGGCTGTATTCCCTCGAAAGCATTGCTGGCAGCAGCAGGACGTGTGCGGGAGTTACGTAATGCCCACCACCTCAAGTCACTGGGCATTCAAATTGGTCATGTAGAGTTCGATCGCCAAGCGATCGCGGATCATGCAGGCAATTTAGTCTCGAAAATTCAAGGCGATTTAACCAACAGCCTCAAGCGTCTAGGCGTAGATATCATCCGGGGTTGGGGAAAAATCGCGGGTACTCAAAAAATCACTGTCAGTGGCGATGGCAGTGAAAAAACAATCACCGCTAAAGATATTATTCTTTCTCCTGGTTCAGTTCCTTTTGTTCCCCCAGGCATTGAAGTTGACGGCAAAACTGTATTTACCAGCGACCAAGGCGTAAAATTAGAATCTCTCCCGCCTTGGGTAGCAATTATTGGTAGTGGTTACATCGGTTTGGAATTTTCTGATGTCTACTCGGCTTTGGGCAGTGAAATCACTATGATTGAAGCCCTAGATCAGTTAATGCCAGGATTTGACCGCGATATTGCCAAACTCGCAGAACGGGTATTAATTACGCCGCGTGATATTGAAACCAAAGTCGGTATCTACGCCAAAAGAGTCATCCCTGGTTCGCCAGTGGTAATTGAGTTAGCTGATTTTAAAACCAAAGAAGATTTAGAGGTGATTGAGGTTGATGCTTGTCTAGTGGCGACAGGACGCATCCCCGCTACCCAAAACCTTGGTTTAGAATCTGTGGGTGTGGAATTAGACAGACGGAATTTTATCCCCGTCGACGATCGCATGGCAGTATTGAGTGCAGGGGAAGTTGTACCCCATCTGTGGGCAATTGGTGATGCCAATGGCAAAATGATGCTGGCTCACGCTGCCTCGGCTCAAGGTATTGTAGCGGTAGAAAATATCGTCGGGCGATCGCGCACTGTAGACTATCGCAGCATCCCCGCCGCCGCCTTCACTCACCCAGAAGTTAGCTATGTCGGTTTAACCGAAACTGCTGCTAAGGAATTAGGACAAGCAGAAGGTTTTGAAGTCGGCACAAGTAAGAGTTACTTTAAAGGCAACTCCAAAGCTTTGGCAGAAAACGAAGCCGATGGTATCGCTAAGGTAATTTATCGCAAAGACACAGGCGAAGTTTTAGGTGTTCACATCTTTGGAATGCACGCCTCCGACTTAATTCACGAAGCCTCAGCCGCCGTGGCGAAGCGTGAATCTGTCCACACCCTCGCCCATCTAGTCCACGCCCACCCCACCCTCTCGGAAGTTCTAGATGAAGCCTATAAACGGGCTGTAGCTTAAACAAGGCAAAAGTAAAAAGTGAGCCAGCGAGGTCTTGGGGGTTTCCCCCATGAGCGACTGGCGAACTCCGAAGGAGGCAAAAGGTAAAAAGTAACAATCTTTACTTTTTTACTTTTTACTTTTTACTTACTACTCAGCACTCAGCACTCAGCACTCAAATATGCAAATCCGTCGTCGTCAACCAAGTCCAGCTATTGATGTATCTATATTGCGCTATCAAGTCGCTTTACCAGATGCCAAACCTAACAACATTTTGGAAGAAATTGTCTGGCAAAAAGAAACTGAAGTTGACCAACTGCGGGAAAAAAAGCCTTTAATAGAACTGCAAAAGCAAGCACTTTCCGCACCGCCAACTCTGGATTTTGTCGCCGCCCTCAAACAAGGTAAGACAAAACCAGCGTTGATTGCAGAAGTGAAAAAGGCTTCACCGAGTAAAGGTGTATTACGCGAAGATTTCGACCCGGTGGCGATCGCTTTATCCTACCAACAAGGTGGCGCTAGTTGTATTTCTGTGTTGACAGATGTGAAATTTTTTCAAGGCAGTTTTGACAACTTAGCGAAAGTCCGAGCCGCAGTTGATTTACCATTATTGTGTAAGGATTTTATTATCTATCCTTACCAGATGTACTTAGCTCGTCTCCAGGGTGCCGATGCCGTTTTATTAATTGCGGCAATTTTAACTGACCAAGATTTACAGTACTTTATCAAAATTGCCAAAGCCTTAAACATGGCAGCATTGATTGAAGTCCACAGTCTAGAAGAACTCGACCGGGTATTAGCTTTAGATGGTGTCTCTTTAGTGGGCATTAACAATCGCAATCTGGAAGATTTCACCGTAGATTTACAGACAACTTGTCAACTTTTACAAGCTAGGGTTGAACAATTACGCGATCGCAATATCGTGGTTGTCAGTGAATCTGGTTTACACACACCTGATGATTTGACTGTAGTTGAACAAGCAGGTGCAACGGCTGTGTTAATTGGCGAATCTCTAGTCAAACAACCAGACCCAGAATTAGCGATCGCGCAAATTCTACCCAATCATTAATCTAGGTGAAGCTATCTTGCTCTATTGAAACAGAGCAACGATAGCATGTTATATAAACAACATACTATTTACCGTACTTTCCCCAGGGTTTGCAAAAAATTTATCGTTAAAAACACCCATACCTTAACCAAAGGTTCATTTTTTATGTAACAATTCATGGCAAGAGACAAACTCTAACTAACACAAATTATACATTTATAATATTAAAACCACATGGAGCAAATTCCTCTACCGTCACCCATCCACTACGAATTAATACTCCAACTTTTAGAAAGACAAACCTTGTTAGCCGTTAATCAAAATCCCGATTTGCGACATCAGGTAAATCAACTCATCATCACCCTTCGCAAAGCAGCAGTCCAGCAAAAACGGCTAGAAGAAATTTGTGAGGTGACATCTGTACCTGTTGATCACCGTTGGTCACTCAACCATCATATTGCGGAGAAAGTGGTTGTACCTGACTGACGCGGATTTTCAGCGATTATTATTTGATTCATAAAATATGAGGTTCATATCCCCGACTTCTTGCAGCAGTCGGGGATATTGTTTTTAAATTGAAAAACTAGATTTTATCCAATACGGTTCGGTTAAGATCCCCCCGCCTACGGCGACCCCCTTAAAAAGGGGGTAAAAGATAATTTTCAGCCCCCCTTTTTAATGGGGGTTGGGGGGATCTCAAAATACTAAAACGTTAACCGAACCGTATTGAGATTTTATCAATAAAAAATATAGTTTTTGTCAATAAAAATACAGTTTAAAAAATCATTTTTTTGCTGTAGATAATATAACAAAATAGCCCAAAATTAGGTTAACAAATTCCCGGAAATAGTCAAATATTATTAATTTTTTTATTCTTAAATTGCCTATCATGGAGATCAGTAAATCAGGCTGTGGAAGAAATTATGCCAAAGCGTGTAATTAAAGAAGTGAATAGCTGGTTTGAGCGAGAGCGAATTGTCAGTAACCTAGAAAGATTTCAAGACTTTATTATTGTTTCACTCTGCCTTGGCTTGTTCTGCGTGATGCTGATCCGGCTAGGAGATATGTTCTTTTCCTTTTTACACCCCTTAGATTTACGAGAAATCACATCTGATATTCTGTTTATTTTGATTCTGGTTGAGTTATTTCGTCTACTGATTGATTACTTACAAAATCAACAAATATCAGTAGGTGCAGCCGTTGAAATTACCATAGTTTCGGCATTACGAGAAGTAATTTTACGTGGAGTATTAGAAATACCACAGAATCAGCTTTTTGGTATTTCGACATTTTTATTAGTTTTAGCTGTAATTTTCATTACCATACCTTTAATTTCTCGCTTGTTTGGCCATGTTACCAACCACAACCATGAAACCTTATCAGATACAGAAATAGTTGCAAATAGAACTGTAGCTGCTGATGAAATATGATGAGCATTGCAGTCTATAAATACCCCTTACCCGGATTTATCACTACACCTTTCAAAGCCTGTGCAGGGGAGCAGGGGAGCAGGGGAGCAGGGGAGAATGAAGGTACTCTCTCCCCTGCCCCTCCGCACCTCTGCCCCTCTGCCCCATCAAACGCCTGAAGCTTGTGAGAAATGCGGGCTTAGTCAGTAGGAATTAGAGGATATCTGCTGTTATTTCAGCAAAATAAGTATTTAATTTATACTTATTTTGCAGTTATTTTTATCGAATTTTGATTATATTTAGGACTTACGCACCAAGATTGTCTGTGGAGGTGGGGTTTAGGGGTGAAAGGGTATGGGGTGTAAGGGTTTGGAATACTTACACCCTTAAACCCTCATACCCCTGCACCCTGTTCTAAAACCTTAATTTTTCGTTTTTTTGCGTAAGCCCTAATATTGACTCAGACTGGGGCTAAAAAGATAAATCTCTTTTTTTGGAGAAATTTCACAAATGAATCAGGTTGTCATCAATGACACAACATTACGTGATGGCGAACAAGCAGCAGGTGTCGCTTTTAACTTAGAAGAAAAAATTGCGATCGCCAAATTTCTCGATGCAATTGGTGTACCAGAAATTGAAATTGGGATTGCGGCGATGGGTGAAGCCGAACAACAAGCGATCGCCACAATTGTTGATTTAAATTTACAAGCTCATCTGTTAGGCTGGAACCGCGCCGTGATTTCTGATATACAAGCTTCCATCGCTTGTGGTTTAAAGCGTGTACATATATCTATTCCCGTCTCTGCAATTCAAATTGGTGCAAAATTTCAGGGAAACTGGCAATTAGTCTTACAAAAACTCCAAGATAGTCTGAAATTTGCTTTAGACCAAGGACTGTTTGTTTCCGTAGGTGGAGAAGATTCCTCCAGAGCCGATGAGCAATTTTTGTTAGATACAGTACTTGCAGCGCAAGAATGGGGTGCATCACGGTTTCGCTTTTGTGACACCGTAGGTATTCTCGACCCATTCACCACTTATGACAAGGTAAAAAAATTAGTCACATCCTTGTCTATACCCGTGGAAATGCACACTCACAATGATTTTGGGTTAGCTACAGCCAACGCCTTAGCTGGTATCAAAGCTGGTGCATTATCTATCAATACTACAGTTAATGGTTTAGGAGAAAGAGCCGGAAACGCAGCTTTAGAAGAAGTTGTTATGGCGCTCAAACATCTATCTAAGATTGATTTAGGCATAGACACCCGACGTTTATTAGAAATATCGCAACTAGTAGCTACAGCCTCCGGTTATGGTTTACCCCCGTGGAAAGCAATAGTCGGCGAAAACACCTTTGCTCATGAGTCAGGTATTCATGCTCATGGAGTCATACAAAATCCCCATACCTACGAGCCATTCGCACCCGAAGAAATTGGACAAGAACGGCGTTTAGTTGTAGGTAAGCATTCTGGCCGCCATTTATTATCAAATGTGCTGCAACAACATGGGATTATTCTCAATAGTGAAGAAACACAATCTGTTTTAAATGCAGTGCGACAAGAATCAACCCAGAAAAAGCGCAGTCTGACAACACAAGAGTTGTTATCTTTAGTCGGAGTGAAACAGTAATCAGCTTGTGTTGGGTTTCGCTATTGCTCCACCCAACTTACTATTGTCTTATCCAAAATATCTTGGGTTAGTGTTAACTATCGCTATAGGTGTTGAGTCAATTTGACCAACAGGCGCAGGCTTCATGTCTCGATAATCAAGAAATTGCACAAGAATTAGATAAGCAATAGCCAGCAATACAGAAATTGCACCTGTAATAATGGCAACTATTTTAGAACGATTCATCAGTAATCCTATGATGTAGACTTTTTGCTGTTCTCAATATCCACATTGCCACAAGATACGCAAATATTGGTACAAGTTGATAGGGGCTAGAGGCTAGAGGTTAGTACAAAAAGGCAAAAGTAAAAAGGCAAAAGTAAAAAGTAAGAATATTCATAACACAAGCTTTTTAGCAATCTCTTATGGTCTGTTTATCTACGCCAACCTGTACTAGATAAATGTAACTTATTGGGATGAAAAACGCTGTAGGTGTAATTTAACCCTTCTATTTATATGCAAATACGGTTCAGATAAGAAAACGAAATTACAACAAAACCAGCCAACGATAACTCAACAAAAAACGACAAAATGATTGTGGAGGGGGTTTGGGGGACGCAACCGTCCCCCAATCGGGGGCTTGGGGGAGAATCCCCCAAATCTTGCTCATTGTCTCATAAAACATTAGAGACGCGGAAGTTCGCGTCTCTAAGAATGTAGTATTAACATAGGATATAAATTAAATAAGTAAAATAACTAAAAGAAAAGTTAAATGGTGCGTTTGTAACTTCTCCGCCACTTTTCTAGCTGATCAATTGCAATAGCCTTAGTAACTACATTCATCCCGTTGCCGCGCCATTCTACTTCGGAATCTGTTGTAAAAACACCACATTCTAACTGATTCAGTTGAATATCCCAATATTCACTAAATCTATTTTTTAAAGTAATGACTTGTTCAAATACTTTGTTTCTGTGTTTGTTGCGTCTTTTTCTTTCAGTTGCGCCTGTTGCTTCTGTATCAATAAATTTCGTTTCGATGAGAAAGAGATTACCTTGTAACGTCAGATAAACAAAATCACATTTTCCTAAATCAGTGTAATCTGCTATTGGTGATTTTTCAAATAACAACAATTCACAGCATTCAGGAAACAAATTTTTGATATTTAAAAATAAATAAGCTTGCAAAAGTAGTTCCTTATCATAAGGAAAAACGATTACCCCTTCAAAAAACTGTTTGATATCTTCTTGGGTTTGTGGTTGAATTTTTTTACAATAAGAAACAAATCGATGTAAATCATTGGCAATCATCAAGCTCTAACTCCTTCACTTAGCAAATCTCCAACTCTCCCTAGCATCAAAAAATACCACTACAACCAAGAAATCATCATCCGCGTAAGTCACTAAAAAAACTAACTTATTACAGTATTACTACGGTGTTTTACTGTTGACGAAGGCATATTTAACATATCAAGTAGTTTCAGTTTTAAAAAACAAGTAATTTTTCTTACCCAAGTTTCATATATTTCTGATCAACTACTAGTTAATTGTTTTACATGAGCGAGAAATCTGGCATTTTGTAGTGCGAGAACAGTCGAGCGAGAATCTTGCACCCAAAATTGTCTGCCAAACCGGACAAGTTGCCGAGAACTACCAGCTTGTACAATGCCAATGACAGGGACTTTGGCTTTTTCTCTGTCACCTGATATTTCTTTTAAAATTGTACGTAGGCGATCGCGTTCTTCAATTGTGATCGCTTGTTGGGGAGTAAGTTCTACCATCACCAGTTGGACTGTTTCTACTGGTTCGACATCTTCCACGATTAATTGTACTTGTTCATCGCGTCTATCGACTTTACCCCAAATAATTAATCGGGCATCAACTTCTAGGGCAAGGCTCACCCGTTCATAAGTTTTAGGAAAGACAACAGCTTCTAATTGTGCAGTTAAATCTTCAATCTGCAAAATCGCCATCGGGTCGCCTTTTTTGGTCATGACTTTTTTGACATTATTTAACATCACCACTGCACAAAGTAATGTGTCTTCTTTCTGCTCACCGAGTTGTGATAAATTAATTGGCGCTAAAATCGATGATGAATGTTTAATTGATTTGAGTGGATGGTCTGAGACATAAAATCCCAACAATTCTTTTTCCATCTGCAACTTTTTCTGCGGCGGAAAATCTGGGACAGGTTGGGCTTTGGGTACAGAATCAAAGACATTATTGGTAGTTTTGGTAGTAGATGCAGAAGCAAATCCACCGCCTAATAAGTCAAATAAGTTACCTTGACCAGTTGCTCTATCTTTAGCGCGAGATTGCGCCCAATCATAAACAAGTTCGAGGTCTTTGATTAATTGGTGGCGATTTGGTTCAATTTTGTCAAAAGCACCGCAATAAATCAGTGATTCTAAAGTACGGCGGTTAACTGCACGCAAGTCAACGCGATCGCAAAAGTCAGATAATGATTTAAACGCCCCTTGGTCTTCCCTCGCTTCTAAAATACAAGCGATCGCATTCTGCCCCACATTACGGACGGCAGAAAAACCAAATAAAATCTTGTCGCCCACTGGTGTAAAATCTACACCAGAACGGTTAATATCCGGCGGTTCGATTTGAATATTCATACTCAAACAAGTCGAAATATATTTCTGTACCTTGTCTGTGTCACCACTGTTAGCCGTTAACAGTGCTGCCATATATTCTAATGGATAATTCGCTTTTAAATATGCTGTTTGATAAGTGACATATCCATAAGCAGTAGAGTGGGATTTATTAAAGCAATTAGAAGCGATGAAATTATTTTTAATGACAAAATTATGGTCTTGTTCTACCCCAATGTCATAGACATTTGACAGACCAACCGATTTACGAGTAATTATTTTAACCATCTTTCTTTTCCCCGCCGCCAACTTAATAAAAGCGAATATTATTACTTTAATGAGTCATCAACAACCAGACTTAAAAGTTTACTTCCCTAACTGCTACTCATCTCCTCTTACACGACAATAACTGAAATTTATAGCTAAGTTAATAGTCTAAGTTTTATAATTTGCAAACATCCAGTTATCAAGTATATAGTTGCTGTTTTGGGGAAGGATGACATACTTACCCGCAATATGTACTAAAATCAATGATTTGAGTTACCAAGAGAGCAGTCATGGCATCCATACGCGAGTTGCACGAACAGCTAGTTAAAAAAGAACGTTCCGCCGTTGAAATTACCCAAGAAGCTTTGGACAAAATTCAAGCTTTAGAGCCGAAATTACACAGTTTCTTGCATGTAACAGCACAACAGGCGTTGGAGCAAGCTCGTGCTGTAGATGCCAAAATCGCTGCGGGTGAAGAAATTGGCTTGTTAGCAGGGATTCCCATTGGCATTAAAGATAATATGTGTACCAAAGGAATCCCCACTACCTGCGGTTCCCGGATATTGGAAAATTTTGTGCCACCTTATGAGTCTACAGTGACACAAAAATTGCTAGATGCTGGGGCTGTCACGGTGGGCAAAACCAATTTAGATGAATTTGCAATGGGTAGTTCGACAGAAAATTCTGCCTACCAAGTTACAGCTAACCCGTGGGATGTAACGCGGGTTCCTGGTGGTTCATCTGGGGGTTCAGCCGCCGCCGTTGCTGGGGATGAATGTGTGGTTTCCCTTGGTTCTGATACTGGTGGTTCAATTCGCCAACCAGCTTCTTTTTGTGGTGTCGTCGGCTTGAAACCAACCTACGGACTTGTTTCACGCTACGGTTTGGTGGCTTACGCTTCATCTTTAGATCAAATTGGCCCTTTTGGACGCTCTGTAGAAGATACCGCAATTTTGCTGCGAGCGATCGCAGGCTACGACCCCAAAGATTCCACCAGCCTGAAAGTAGACATTCCCGACTACGCGGCTTCCCTCAAACCAGACCTCAGAGCTAGAAAAAAGCTGCGAATTGGGATAATTACAGAAACCTTTGGTGAAGGCTTAGACTCGGTGGTGGAGACGGCTGTTACCAAAGCCATCGACCAATTACAAATGTTAGGCGCTGAAATTCATACAATTTCTTGTCCTCGTTTCCGCTACGGTTTACCGAGTTATTACATCATCGCCCCATCGGAAGCATCAGCCAACCTCGCCCGTTACGACGGCGTGAAATACGGCTTACGCACACCCGATGCAGATAATTTACTGTCAATGTACAAGAGTACCCGTGCTAGTGGCTTTGGCACCGAAGTTAAGCGCCGAATTATGATTGGCACTTACGCCCTATCTGCTGGGTATTATGATGCTTACTATCTCAAAGCCCAAAAAGTCCGCACCCTGATTAAACAAGACTTTGAAAACGCCTTTAAGCAAGTTGATGTGTTAGTTACTCCCACTGCTCCCACCACAGCATTTAAAGCCGGCGAAAAAACCACAGATCCTTTGAGTATGTACTTAAATGACCTGATGACCATTCCCGTCAATCTCGCTGGCTTACCAGGGATTAGCGTACCTTGTGGTTTTGATGACCAAGGTTTACCAATCGGCTTGCAAATCATTGGCAATGTCTTAAGAGAAGACCAAATTCTGCAAATAGCTTACGCTTATGAGCAAGCAACTAATTGGCATCTACGCAAGCCAGTATTGTAGTGCTAACTAAGGCTGTATGTGAAGAATGGGTGTAAGGGTTTGAGGGCTGGAGGGTGTGAGGGTTTTGAACACCTAAAACTCTAGGGGAAATTCAAAAGTCATAGGACTTACGCAGTAAGACGAAATGTCAAGGGTGTATGGGTATAGGGGTGTATGTATCTAAAACTCTTACACCCCATACCCTTTCACCCCTAAACCCAACCTCCACAGACAATCTTGGTGCGTAAGTCCTGAGTAAAATAATTTTTGACTTTTAACTTTTGACTTTTGACTTAATTTTGCCCTTACACCCTCTCCCAAACCCTTAAAACTATTGAGCGTTGACTTTGGGCTGTTGACTGTTGACTTGGGGAGTGAATGTGACTTCCTTGATTTTCCCGGAAGTTCCCAAGGGTTTTGCTGGTTGATTGTTGACAGAAACCAAGACAACACCTGCATTTCCAGAACGTACAGTCAACTGTTTTTTAGCTGTCCAGGTTTTGCGTTGTCCTTTGTTTAAGTTACCGACAAATTCAGTTTTACCGTCTACGTTCACTTGTAACCAAGATTTACCTTGAAGTTCTAAGGTAACGGCGACAGCCTGACTCAAATTATCTTTGGAGGGTGCAATCACCGCTAGGGGAGTTGGGGGATTTTCGGCTGGTGCTTGATTAGCTGACGGTACAGATTCTGTTTTAGGTAAGGGTGCAGGTTGAGATAAGGCTGCTGTTGTTTTTTTAGATGTTCCTAAGTTAAGTTTTTTAACGAGAGATTCGGCAGAAAATTGGGGATTAAGTACATACATAAGCCCACCAGCCGCCACTAATAATAAAACGGTGTAAGGAATGAATAGTGGTAAAGAAAATTTACGTTTCGAGGCTGCTTTGTGACCAGAGTTTTTCTCAACTACGGAAGGATGAACTTCAGTGGAAAAAGTTTTAGCTAAGGAAGCACCATCTAAGCCGATCACATCTGCATAACGACGGATAAAGCCTTGAATATATACAGGTTCAGGTAGTTCCTCAAATTTGCCTGTATCTAAAGCCTTTAAGCAAGCAAGGCGAATATTGGTTTTAATTGCTACCTGCTCTAGTTGAATAGATTTTTCTTGTCTGACTTGTTTTAAAGTTTTACTTATTTCTTGCAACTGTTCTTTTTGAACGTCTTCTAAGAGGCTCACGACCTTCTCCTAAAATTAACTTATGTTTACTATTTAACGGAAGAATTACTAAATTTCCGGCTCCTGAATTCTGACTGCTGAATTCTTCTTCAAGAATCCCAAATTGTTTTTGACTCTATACTCTATACGAAAACAACGAAAACTGCTATACAAGTAATTTTTAAAGCATAAAATTACCCGTATGAAAATACGCAAGCAGCAATTGTTATTTTTATTTAAGTTTAAGTCGTTACTTGCTTTTGGAATCGTGACTGCGATCGCCTACTGTAGCATCAGTCTATTTCTGTTTTTCCAGCAACCCAGGTTCATCTTTTTTCCCTCCACTGTGATTGAAAAGACACCAGACTTGTTCAATTTGCCTTATCAAGAAGTCTGGATACCTGTAAAAACTAGCTTGGGAAAGGTCGAAAAAATCCATGCTTGGTGGATTCCAGCCAAGCAGCCCAATGCCAAGGTGTTGTTATATCTGCACGGGAATGGCCTGAATATTGGCGCAAATATAGCGCATAGCCAGCGATTTCATCAACTGGGATTTTCCGTGTTGCTGATTGATTATCGGGGATATGGTCGCAGTCAAGGCGAGTTTCCCAATGAAATGAGAGTCTATCAAGATGCTGCTACCGCGTGGCAATATCTGACGCAGCAACAGCAAATTCCCCCCCAGCAAATTTTTATTTATGGTCATTCTTTGGGTGGTGCGATCGCTATTGATTTGGCTGTAAAACACCCCGAAGCGGCTGGATTAATTGTAGAAAGCTCTTTTTCATCCATGCGCGAAATCATCTCTACTCGGAAATGGTTTTCCGTCTTTCCCATCGATTTAATTTTGACACAGCGTTTTGACTCAATCAAAAAAGTGCCACAGTTGCAAATGCCAGTTTTATTTATTCACGGCACTGCTGATTCCACTGTACCTGCTTACATGAGCCAAAAACTTTATGATGCTGCCCCTGAACCCAAACAGCTAATTTTGGTTCCCAATGCTGACCATAACAATACAGCTGTAGTTTCTGGTAGTAAATATCTGCAATGGGTAGAGTCATTTGTTCAAAAGGTGCGGAATTAGTCAAGACTTACGTACAAAGATTGTCTGTGGAGATTGGGTGTATGGGTGAAAGGGTTTTGAGTACTTACACCCTAATCTAAAACCTTAATTTTTCGTTTTTTACGTAATTTCTATTGACTTGATAAATATCTCTCACCGTAATATTACTTAGTTTTTAATCTTGCCTTTAGCCCCTTTGCTTAACACACCTAAAATAACCAAAAATATACGGTTTTATAGATAAATATCCTGATGTCATATTTAAACCGCCGGAGAATTTATACAAATAGACTTCTTGCGGTATGGGGAGTAATTTGTATTATGACTATGGCACCTGCATATTTATTTAAAATTCTGGGAAATCCTACCATTGAGATTTCGCAAGCAGAACTGCGATCGCTACTAGGTGAAATTGAGACTCAACTTCATCGCAGTCAAGTTTATCGTCAAGCCTTGGCTAAACTACAAACATTACTTGGTTCTTCCGAAGAAGCCA
The DNA here is from genome assembly GCF_014697485.1 of Anabaena sp. FACHB-83. Classification (NCBI taxonomy): domain Bacteria; kingdom Bacillati; phylum Cyanobacteriota; class Cyanophyceae; order Nostocales; family Nostocaceae; genus Anabaena; species Anabaena sp. FACHB-83. Next base: position 110,427 of record NZ_JACJRY010000016.1, read on the forward strand.
AAAATTTATTTAAAGCTATCGGTAGGGAAGCCATCGGTTTGGCATTCCAGAACTTTGCCCATCACGCAAAAGTCGCAGATAGCAATCAACAAACAAACACAGAACCAGAAAAATCTAGTAATGTTGCTAATAGTATTCCTAGCAATCATCTAAATCAGCAACCAACAAATACAGATGTATTATCAACATCTTTGGTAACAGAAGATACCAGTAAAGCCGTTACCCAAAATCCTGAAAATTCAGCTAAAAAACATCCCATACCAAAACTCATGAACTGGCTGCAACCGAATCAAAAAAAAGCAAATGTTGAACTAGCCCAGCAACAATTAGCCGCCCAACGTTTAGCAATCATGAGTCAAATTGGTCAACAATTACGCCAAGCCCGTGAAGCTAGAGGTTTTTGTTTGAGAGATTTGAGTATCTTCACTCACTTACCAACTCATCAAATGGAAGCAGTCGAAAACGGCGACTTAGAATCATTACCAGAGGATATTTTAGTTAGAGGATTTATCCGGGTGATGGGTAATGCTTTGGGACTCAACGGTACAAGTTTGGCTAACTCTTTACCAATGGTTAATACTGTTCCATCCGTTCTACCTTCTTGGTCTCAGTCTAAACATAATTCCCCTAGTATGGGGTTAGAACTAAGACCGATACATTTATATTTAGGCTATACAGCCCTGGTAGCTGGGACAGTGGGAGGTTTATCTGTTATGTCTCAACCGGGAAAAATTGACACCACTGTTAATCCTGATGCTAGTTCGTCTTCGCCTGTTTCTCAGACAAATAAAAATCCTGAAACCAATGCGAAACCTGGTATTAAGTCAAGTGCTGCGGGAATTAGTGTCGGTTCAGATATTGCCCCACCGGAAGCACTGTAATCAAGAGTGCTGAGTGCTGAGTGTTGAGTGCTGAGAGGGGGGAGACAAGGGAGAGGGGGTAGACAAGGGAGCTTTCAAGGGCAGGCTTTTTTTATTAGACAAATTTTTGGGCTTTTAAAACCAAAATTATTGTCTGAACAGTTAAAACTACGTTTCATAATTGAGAATATTCTCAACTATTTATCGAAGGTTTAAAAACCTGCCCTTGAAAGAGACAAGGGAGAGGGGGTAGACAAGGTAGAGGGGGTAGACAAGGTAGAAAGATTGCTTCCTTGTCTCCCGTGTCCCCCGTGTCTCCCTTGTCTCCCGTGTCCCCCATGTCTCCCTTATCCCCTCGCCCCCCACCTACACAGTGATAATATATCTTTGTAATTAAAATTCCCTTATGACACCAGACCCTTATGCTTGGATAGAAGAATCGTTAGCAACAATCCATCGGGCGGACTGGTATCGTGCAGTACAAGCTTTAAGCGATCGCCCTGGTGCAACGGTGGTGTTGGCGGGGCGAGAGGTGATTAATTTTGCCAGTAATGATTATTTGGGTTTGGCTGGGGATGAAAGGTTAATTGCTGCTGCTACAGCCGCCACTAGAGAATTTGGGACTGGTAGTACAGGTTCTCGATTACTCAGTGGGCATCGGCAATTACACAGAGATTTAGAAAAAGCGATCGCATCTCTCAAACAAACTGAAGATGCAATTGTCTTTAGTTCAGGATATCTGGCAAACTTGGGAGCGATCGCAGCTGTTGTTGGGAAACGTGATTTAATTCTTTCTGACCAGTACAATCATTCCAGCCTGAAAAATGGTGCCATTCTCAGTGGGGCAACCATCACAGAATATCCCCATTGTGATGTTGTGGCTTTAAAAACTCAACTCAGCCAACAACGGCAAAACTACCGTCGTTGTTTAATTATTACCGATAGCGTCTTTAGTATGGATGGGGATTTATGTCCCTTGCCAACATTGTTAGCGATCGCGGAAGAATTTAACTGTATGCTGCTAGTTGATGAAGCCCACGCGACTGGTGTAATGGGTCAAACTGGCGCTGGGTGTGTGGAATTTTTTGGCTGTACTGGTAAGCAGTTAATTCAAATTGGCACTTTAAGCAAAGCTTTAGGTAGTTTAGGTGGTTATGTTGCTGGCAATGCTCACTTAATTGATTTTTTACGCAATCGCGCCCCGACTTGGATTTACACCACCGGACTTTCCCCCGCCGATACCGCCGCCGCCTTAGCCGCAATTCATATTATCCAACAAGAACCCCAACGGCGAATGCAATTGTGGCGTAATGTCGATTACCTCAAAAATCTGATGCAGCAGCAATTACCCCAACTGAAGTTATTACCAACAGAATCACCCATACTTTGTTTTCAATTACCTAGTCCAACTGACGCACTCCGCGTTGGTCAGCACCTCAAAGATGCAGGTATTTTTGCCCCCGCAATTCGTCCACCCACAGTCCCAACCAGTCGCATCAGAATTTCTGTTATGGCTACCCATCAAACACAGCATATAGAAGCATTAGTCGCAGGCTTGAAAAATAGGGATTTGGTTTGATGTTTGAATGGGTGCATCCCAGTTTTTATTTAGCAACTAAAGAATAAAAGTCATTGCGAGGAGGGACGACGAAGCAATCGCATGGTTTTGTTCTTAGTGCGAGACTTTGCGATTGCTTCACTTCACTTCGTTACGTTCGCAATGACATACAAAAAAGTGGGATGCTCCCTGTTTAAATTTAGTCATCAGCAATGGGAACAAATATCTCACAATAGGAATCATCTGGAATTAGCTAATCCAAAATTAGCGAAAACTTCATTTTTGCTCAAGCAAGATTTTGCATTTTATAGCAAGCCAACTGTTTGTAAATTATTGAGGATTTCTATACTTGAAGATAAATGTAGAATAATGATTTTATTTAAATTTACCGAATTAATCTAAATAAGGCATTATAATATTAAATTCTTATTTATTCTATTTAAAAATACATACAATATTTTGGGAAAATTGACTACTATCGAAAGACATTTTTTTGCTAAAAAAATGATCTATCTCCCGATAAATGTCGAAAAATTGCAAACTAGCTTAGGGTATGTATAGCCCCCCGCCACAAGTTTTGGTTGTTTGCAATTGTTTTCATGCCCTACATTCATTATTCGCATTTACTACGTTATGGCTTTGTGGTGGTAGTTGTCGCCACAGCCCTAGTAATTATGCTCTTGCTTGACCCCATATTAGACATGAAGGGAACACCATTCCTACTATTTTTTAGTGCTGTAATGGTGAGTGCTTGGTATGGTGGTTTGAAATCAGGACTGTTAGCAACCTTCTTGTCAGCAATATTAAGCGATTACTTTTTTCTTTCCCAACATTACACAGTCGGGTTAAGTTTACCTAATGGTGTAAAAATACTGTTATTTGCGTTACAAGGATTACTATTTAGTTTTCTGTCTGAAGAATTAAGGCACGCGAAACGTAAAGCAGAAATTAATCTCCAGAAACTAAAAATTAGTGAAGAACGATTTCGCGTCGCCCTGAGTAATTCAGATATTGTGGTGTTTCAGCAAGACCGCGATTTTCGTTATCAATGGGTTCATAATCTACAGGGTATAGATACAGTTGCAGCCGTGTTAGGCAGAACTGATTATGAACTTTTCCCCACGGCAATAGCACAACAATTGATCAAAATTAAACGTCAGGCGGTAGAACAAGGTATTTCCACCCGTGAGGAAGTTTGTCTGAGTCTTGGGGAAGAAGTGATTTATTATGACTTGCTAGTGGAACCCCTCATCGGTGGCGAAGGTGGTGTGACTTGTGTGGGCGTGAATATTACAGAACGCAAGCAAACAGAACTAGAAAAAGCCAAGTTACAAAGCACACTCCAGCAAGCCCTCCAACAAAAAGAAGAATCTTTAGCTTTACTGAATACTTGGTTAACTAGTTCCCCCGTAGCATTGGCATTTCTTGATACTGAATTACGCTATGTGTATGCTAATGAAGCTTTAGCATCTATCAACGGTATACCTCTAAGTCAACATATTGGTCGTACTCTACAAGAAATCTTACCGGAATGGGCGGGGCGATTAGAGCCTGTGTTTCAGCAAGTAATTCAAACGCGCCAACCATTACTGAACCAAGAAGTTAGCGGCGAAACTCATCCGCCTGGGGTATATCGCCAAAGTTTAGTTAGCTACTATCCTGTTAGCTTACCCGATGGAAAGTTGCTGGGCGTGGGAGTGACTGGTGTTGAAATTACACCAATCAAACAAGCTGAACAAGCATTGCGAGACAGCGAAGCTAAGTTTCGCAGTGTGGTTGAGTCCAATATGATTGGAATTGGCTTTTGGGAACAAGATGGCAAAATTACAGATGCTAATGATGCCTTGCTGAAGATGTTGGGTTACAGCCGCGAAGATTTAGTTAGTGGAGAATTGGACTGGCGAAATTTGACACCTGCTGAGTATCTTTATCTTGATGAACAAGCACTCATACAACTTCAACACGGTTCCTTTTCCACTCCTTATGAAAAAGAATATATCCGCAAAGATGGGACTCGCTTACCAGTGTTAATTGGTAGCAGTCATTTTGAGGGAACTTCAGACAGAGGCGCTTTTTTTGTTATTGATATTACAGAACGTAAGCAGGCGGAAGAGCAACTACGCTACATTGCGGAAATCAGTAGTTTACTGTCTACTTCTTTAGATTATGAGGAAACTTTACAGCAAATTGCCAAAATCTCTGTGCCACAATTAGCTGACTGGTGTAGTGTAGAGATTTTGACTGATGATGGTTCACTGCGGCGTTTACCTGTGGCTTATGCCGATCCTGCTCAGGCGGAGTTAGCGCAACAACTCCAAGAATATGTGCCGAATTTGTCAGGTATACATCCGATCGCTAGAGTACTGCAAACAGGCAAACCAGAATTAATCGCTCAAGTCACTGATGCAATGTTAGTTGCCTCAACGCAAAACGCCGAACATTTAGAAATTATCCGTCAGCTAGGGGCGAAGTCGGCAATGGTGGTGCCATTAATCGCCCACAAGCGAGTTTTGGGTTGTATTACCTTTGCGATCGCGCAATCAAATCGTTGTTACGATGAAACTGATTTAAATTTAGCCACAGACGTAGCTTATCGCGCTGCCTTAGCAGTGGAAAATGCCCAACTTTATCGAGATAATCATCAAGCGTTAATTAATTATGCCGAATCTCTAGCACTGTTAGATGCACTGTTAGCAGGCGCACCTGTGGCAGTTTGCTTTTTAGACCAAGAATTACGCTATATCAGAATTAATCAAGTTTTAGCTGACATTAACGGTTTCCCTGTAGAAGCCCATCTGGGGCGGAAATTTAGCGAGATGTTCCCCAGGATGGCAACGCAATTTAAAGCGCAATTACAACAGGTGTTAGAAACTGGCGAACCCCTGCTGAATGTGGAAATTAGCGGGGAAGTACCAGGAAAACCAGGAATATACAGCTATTGGCTGGGTAATTATTATCCAGTCCGCAATGCTTTAAATGAAACTGTGGGGATTGGAATTATTTTCTCAGATGTCACAGCCACCAAAGTTGCGGAAATTGCTTTGCGTGAAAGTGAATCGAGATTCCGCGCTATGTTCAACCAAGCCGCAGTCGGTATTGCTTTGGTAGGGTTGAATGGTCAATTTTTGCAAGTAAATCCGGCATTGTGTGAGATTACAGGTTACAGCCAAGCCGAATTAATGCAGATGAACTTTCAAAATATCACCCACCCTGACGACTTAACCGATGATTTAGCCCAGGCTGGGAGAGTTTTAGCAAAGGAAATTAACGGTTACTCTTTAGAAAAACGCTACATTCGCAAAGATGGTTCCCCGGTTTGGGTAAATCTGACTTCTTCGGCTGTTTGGGATATTCATGGACAAGCCAAGTATGCAGTCGGCATTATCGAAGATATCAGCGAACGCAAACAAGCCGAACTCGCGCAAAACTTTTTAGTCGAAGCCAGTAGCTTACTAGCCGCCTCCCTAGATTATCAAGTCACTCTCCATAATGTGGCTAATTTGGTAGTGCCTACCTTAGCTGATTGGTGTGTTGTTCATGTGCTGGGGGAAGATTATACGATTCAACAAATCGCAATGGTGGCGACGCTTCCGGCTAAACAAGAAATCCTCTCAGAACTGCGCCGACGTTATCCCCCCAAATACGAAGACAACAGTCCGTTTCGAGAAACCTTATTACGTGGCGCATCAGTCTTTTATCCCGAATTTCCATCCCAAATTCTTCCCCAACTTGCTGAAGACGCAGAACATCTACAGTTACTCCAAAGCCTGGGTACAAGTTCTTTAATCATTATTCCCCTACATTTGCGCGGGGAAATATTGGGCATAATTTCTTTAGCAAGAGGTAAATCTAGTTGTGCTTATAATGCCGCAGATTTGGTATTAGCAGAAGATTTAGCCCATCGTGCGGCGACGGCGATTGATAACGCCAGACTTTACCAAAAAACCCAGCAGGCAAAACAAGCCGCCGAATTAGCAGTTAGTCGCACTGTGCGTTTACAACGAATTACCGCCGCCCTTTCCGAAGCTATCACCCCGCAACAAGTGGCTGATGTACTGGTGAATCAGGGAATTGCGGCGTTAGGTGCGAGTGCCGGTTCTGTGAGTTTGTTAGTAGAACATGGCAGTTATTTGAAAGTTGTGCAAGCCACTGGCTATCCAGAATCTGTGCTGGATGGGTGGAAAACTTTTCCGGTGACGGCAGCTGTCCCTTTAGCGGAAACCGTGCGAACAGGCAAAGCAATTTTTCTCGAAAGTCCAGCCGTCTTAGCTGCTAATTATCCCCACTTAGCCGATTTACCATCGGTGACAGGAAATTCTGCCTTTGCTTGTGTTCCCTTGATTGTAGAAAAACAAGTAATTGGGGCATTAGGATGGAGTTTTGCCACTACCCAAATTTTTTCCGAAGCTGATCAAGGATTTATGTTGACATTGGGGCAGCAATGTGGTCAAGCGATCGCCCGCGCCCAACTCTACGAAGCCGAACGCCTTGCCCGTTCCGAAGCCGAAACCGCCAACCGCATCAAAGATGAATTTCTGGCGGTGCTTTCCCATGAACTGCGAACTCCCCTCAACCCGATTTTAGGCTGGGCAAAATTACTCCGCACCCGCAAAAACGACGAAACCACAATATTGAGGGCTTTGGAAACCATTGAACGCAACGCCAAGTTACAAGCCCAACTGATTGAAGATTTATTAGATGTGTCGCGGATTTTGCGCGGTAAGTTAAGTCTGCATATCCGCACTGTAGATTTAAACAGCACCATTACCGCCGCCCTAGAAACAGTGCGTTTAGCTGCCGAAGCCAAATCAATTCAACTGCAAACCTCTCTGCCCCAGCAGAACGTTGAAGTGATGGGTGATGGCGATCGCTTGCAACAAATTGTCTGGAATTTGGTATCCAATGCCGTAAAATTCACACCATCAGCCGGACAGGTAGAAGTGCGCTTAGAACAAGTCGGGATGGAGGCGCAAATTCAAGTCATTGATAACGGTAAGGGCATCACCCCAGAATTTTTACCCTACGTCTTTGAATACTTCCGCCAAGCCGATGGCAAAACCACCAGAGTCTTTGGTGGATTGGGATTAGGACTGGCAATTGTCCGCCATTTAGTAGAACTCCACGGTGGTATAGTCTGGGCAGAAAGTCCCGGTGAAGGACAAGGGGCAACTTTTACCGTGCGACTACCTCTGCATAAAAGTGCTGATGCCACCGAATTGAATCCTGAAACTGCACAGATGGACTTGGCAACCCAAGATTCATTATTGGCGGGAGTGCGAATTTTGTTTGTTGATGATCAATCTGATGTCTTGGAGTTTTTCAGCTTTGCCTTAGAACAGTATGGGGCAGAAGTGACAGCCGTTGCATCCGCCGCCGCCGCATTAGAAGCCCTAGTGCAGTTAGAGCCAGATATTTTACTCAGCGATATTGGAATGCCGATTATGGACGGGTATATGTTGCTACGGCAAGTTAGGCAATTACCCCAAGATAAATGCGGGCAAATTCCCGCGATCGCCCTCACAGCCTATGCTGGTGAAATCGACTACAAACAAGCAATAGCCGCAGGTTTTCAACGACATATCCCCAAACCCGTTGATCCCCTTGACTTAGCAATTGCGATCGCTAAACTGATTCGGCGGAAGTAAGGAGGGTAGTGGTTCGACTTCGCTCACCAACCGGGGCAGGGGGACAAGGGGGACAAGGGTGACAAGGGTGACAAGGGGGACAAGGAAGCAATATTTCTACCCCCTCTCCCTTGTCTACCCCCTCTCTCTTGTCTACTCCCTCACCCTTGTCTCCCCCCTCTCCCCTGTCTCCCCCCTCTCCCTTGTCTACTCCCTCTCAGCACGGGCTGAACGCCCCGCTACCGCTAACAGCACTTCCTAAGCACTCCGCAATGCCACAATCGGGTCGAGTTTAGCTGCACGACGGGCGGGAACGACACCAAAGAATAAACCGATCGCACCAGAAACTCCGACGGCGGTAGCAATAGCTACAGGAGAAATACCCGCTTCTAGGGGTGTCAGGCTGGCAACAATCATAATTCCACTGACACCAACGCCAGTTCCCAATAAACCACCAATTGCTGACACAATCACAGCTTCAATCATGAACTGGAGTAATATATCTTGTTCGGTTGCGCCAATGGCTTTTCTGAGTCCGATTTCTTGGGTGCGTTCGGTGACGGAAACCAGCATGATATTCATGATACCGATACCGCCGACGAATAGGGAGATACCCGCGATCGCCGCCAGCATAATTGTTAATGCACCTGTGATTTGTCCGACAGTTTGCAAAGCATCTTTTTGGGTACGGATAGTAAAGTCATCTTCACCGATGATTTTGTGGCGTTGGCGCAGCAAGTTGGTAATTTGAAAAACGGCTGCATCTACACTATCGGCATTCTTAGCTGAAGCGACAATGTAACTTAACTCTAATCCATAGGGAGAAGTACGCCCGACAATGCGGTTTGCCATTGTAATTACCGGGATTAACGCCGCATCATCATAATCCACACCCAAATTTGAACCTTTGGCAACTAATACCCCAATCACCCGAAAACTCGTATTGTTGATGCGTAACTGCTGTCCCACAGGATTACTAGTGGCGAAAAGTCTTTGGGCTAATTTTGCCCCCAGCACCGCCACTTGGTTACTGCGTTTCATATCCACTTCTGAAAAGAACCGCCCTTTGTCGGTGGTAAAGTCGCGCACCGTCAAAAAGCTGGGAGTTGTACCAATAATATTGACATCGGTGTTTTTATTCCCTACCGTCACCACCTGCCGACTATTTAACTCCGCCGTCACATCTGCTATGGTTGGCACTTGAGTAGCGATCGCTCTGGCATCTTCTAAAACTAAGGTTTTTGGGGTATCACGGGAAATCCGCTCGGTTTCTTGATTACCAGGAATGACAAATAACACATTCGGCCCCAAAGATTCTAATTGTTTGGCAATGTATCTCTGTCCGCCTTCCCCAATACCAATCATGGCAATTACCGAAGCGTTACCAATCACTATCCCCAACATGGTGAGGGCGCTACGCAACTTATTCGACAGCAGAGTTTTACCTGCCATTTGTACGCTTTCTAAGAAGTTCATAAGTAAGTAGAAAGTGCTTAGTTATATTAAAGTGCTGAGTGCTGAGAGGGGGTAGACAAGGTAGAAAGATTGCTTCCGTGTCTCCGTGTCTCCCTGTCTCCCTTGTCTCCCTGCCCCCTGCTCCCCTGCTCCCCTGCCATCTCAATTCTGCTGCTCTTGCGCCTTCTTGATTTTATAGTCCTGGGGTAAGTCCACAAACACGCGATCGCCTGCTTCTACTCCTGATAAAACTTGAGTTTGGTCTTGAATTTGCGCTCCTGTTGTTACTTCCCGAAACTGGGGTTGATTTTTGGCATCGGGAATCAAGACACCAGTTTTACCTTTTTCGGTGACAATGGCTACTGTGGGTAATACTAAGGTGTTGCTGACGCGATCGCCCAAAAAAGTCAAATCGACATTTAACCCAGAACGCAGTTTATCTATGCCTGTATCTAAAGCTACGCGCACCTGAAAGGATGTTACACCTTGTTCTACAACTGCTTCTGGTGCAATCAAGCGTACATTACCTTTAAATACTTGATCTGGATAAGCATCAGCCACAATTTCGACTTCCTGTCCTACTTTCACTCGTCCAATATCAGCTTCGGGGATTTGTGCTAGTACTTCCAAGCCTTTAGCAACCGCCACAATCGAACTAGAAGTTGCTGATGCACTGCTAGAAGCAGAGGTAGTTGGTGTCACAAATGCACCGATATTCGCATACTTTTGCGTCACAATCCCTGCAAACGGGGCGCGAATCACAGTTTCTTCAATTTTGACATTAGCTGCTGCTAACTGTGCTTGAGCAGCTTTAACGGCGGCTTGGCGTTGGGCAATTTCTTCTTTACGTGTGCCATTTTCTAATAAAACTAAAGCGGCTCTGGCTTCGGTGACGGCAGCTTCTTTCATGTCAATTTCTTCACTGCGAGAACCACTTTCCATCAGTGATAACCGCCGACGTGCTTCTTCTAAATTAGCTTTAGCCGATTTATCATCACTCACTGCTTGGTCTAATAATTGCTTTTTTTCTGCGCCTTGTTGGTAAAGATATTGGTAACGTTTAACTTGTTCAGTGGTGTAATTTACCCTGGCTTGGGCTGCATCTACTTGGGCTTGCACTTGAGAAATTTCTTGGGGACGATTCCCGGCACGCGCTTGGGCTAATTGGGCTTCGACTTGTCGCAAACGCGCCCTGGCTTGAGTGATTTCTTGGGGACGGTTCCCAGCTAAAGCTTCATCTAACTGCGCTTGGGACTGGGCTAAGTTGGCGCGATATTGCAGAATTTGGGCTTGCAAATCACCGACATCCATCCGGGCGATCACTTGATTTTGCTGTACGCGATCGCCTTGTTCCACATATAGTTCTGCCAGCACCCCAGGATTTTTCGGACTAATATTTACACTCTGCACAGGTACAACCTTACCACTGGCAGTAATTTTTAAAGTTACATTTTTTGCTTCTACAGGTACAGTTAGTTGTGTAATATCTTGCTCACTTGTTCCACGATTCACCACATTGACTGTACTCGTAACACCCGCCACAACAGCACCCGTGGCTATCAACCCAATTAGCCAGCGATATGGGTGATAAACTTTGCCAATCACGGGAACTTCTATGTAAGTGTTCATAATTACGGTCTAATCTATACTTTGAGGCTAGGGAATCGCTATTGAGAACGTTGTCAGATATTAATTAACGTTCCTTAATACTAGTCTCTAGTAATTTTAACCGCCTTCACCTAAATGGGTGAAAAGGGAGGCTGTTAAGCATTTAGTTTACCTCACTGGAATGAGAACCCGCTATATTCACAAAAAAAGCCGCTTTTAATGCGGCTAAATGACCAAAAATATTATTATATAGATGATTCCTCTACTAAAAGATAGAAATGGTTTTTCAATCTTTTAGTAGTGGAAAAACTATACTTTTACCAAAGCTTTTTGTTTACGCTTCATCCACAATCCGAAACCAGAACCAATAACCACACCACCAAGGGTCAACGGTTCAGGTACAGGTGTAGCGTTGTTAGCCTGTAGACTGGTAGCTGTAATACCAGCAAAGGACGGGGCACGGCTACGACTATACTGTATGAAATTTGTGCTACCTATTCCAGTAAATCCACGCCCAAATCCTAACACCAACTGGCTAACGGTGGTAGAACTCTGTACAAACGCTAATGCCTCTGCAATTTGAGGCTGCACGCCAACCTGGAATTCTATAATCCCAGCTATGTTTGTGCTGTTGTTCAGTGGGCTAGAAGGATTGCCCAAGTTATTGAACAATCTGTCAATAACTGTTCCTGAAGTGTTTGTGAGCGTTATATCCCATTCAGATAAAATAACTTGACGTACGGATGAGTTTAATGGTAATTGATTCTGATCTACTATGTAGTAACCACTAGCACTACCGTTACTACCAAAATCTACGCTAAGTTCATATCTTTGCAAATTTATCGCACTAGCAGGAGAAATCCCCACAGTTGCCAGTATACCAACACCAATCGATGCTATCGCTGCCGATTGGAATATATTCTTGAGAGATTTGATCATCGTTATTCAATCCTGAAAACAAGATTTCAAGTAATGAGAATAAAATGTAAAAATGGCGTTTTTACCTGCATAAATTCCTAATTAGACAATTAACATAAAATCGCATTCATAATTTTTGTTTACGATAATTTGTTTATTGTTATTTTAATTATTTATGACAAGATAAATAATAGATAATGCCTTTTTTACATCTAAGAGGAATGGTGTCATTTCAGCCGATAAAAAGCAATAGGAAAAGTATATCTTTAATTAAAAATTAAAAATCCATAACAAGGTGATATGTGTGAAATTACTTTGTACAAGAGTATTGCAGTATTTTGAGTAATTATACTAGTAGTATTTTCTTCCAGGTTTTACTGCGATTACTTTATAAAAACTTTACATTTTTACTAAATGTAACCTCGATATATAAAAATTTGTGAAAAAATATAGGATTTACGCATAAAAACGAAAAATCAAGGGTTTGGGTAAGGGTGTAGGGGTACAGGGGAGGTGTATGTATCTAAAACCCTTATGCCACTACAGATAATTTCAAAAATCAAACCCGATGCCTGTAGTGAATGGCAAAATTGAGTAATTGCCCAGATAAGCAAATTAATAAAAAAACAACAGTCTTTTATGATACTATTAAGAATTATCAAAATGATTTAAGATCAAATCTAGAGTTCTGTAGGTACAGCATGGTCTTTTGGCGCTGCATAGCTGCCTCTGGCTTAATTGTTTGCTTGATATCTGGTTGCAATAGCAAAGCCCAGTCATCAATCAAAAATACTCAGCAAGTGGTACAAGAAATTAATGTTTCCCAGTTGCTGACAGAAGCAAAGGCAAGTCAAAAAGCAGAAGATTTATTTCATCAGGGCAATAAATTATTAGATGCACAAAAATACCAAGATGCCATAGCGGTTTATGATAAAGCGATCGCCCTCAATCCAGAAAGTGCAGATGCTTGGATTAACAGAGGTATAGCTTTAACAAAGTTGCAAAAACATACAGACGCACTAGCATCTTACGATCAGGCGATCGCCATCAAGTCTGATAAAGATGAAGCTTGGTACAATCGAGGCAATGCTTTAGCATCCTTGCAAAGTTACACAGCCGCAGTTGCAGCTTATGATCAAGCGATCGCCATTAAACCAGATAAACAAGAAGCTTGGATTAACCGAGGCATAGCCTTGACAAAATTACAACGTTATCCAGAAGCACTAGCATCTTATGACAAGGCGATCGCCATTAACCCAAACAAGCCAGAAGCTTATTACAATCGAGCTTGTACTTATGCCTTACAAAACAAAGTAGACTTAGCCGTTGAAAACTTAAAAGTCGCCACTCGCCTCGTTCCAGAAAAATACCAACAATTAGCGAAAACCGACCCAGATTTTAAGAAAGTACGTAATGATCAAAGATTTCAAAAGTTAATTCAATAGCAGATTTTGTTAACCATTTTGTATAAGTTTTTATCTGTTTGCTGTTGCAAGTTACAGGGTATGATTTGGATTAACTAAATCTAATCTCTGCGTTGCTTTGCTGCTTGCAATCAAAAATCATATATGAAAAAACTATTGATTACCGGAGCCAGTGGCTTTTTAGGATGGCATCTTTGCCAACTAGCAAAACCAGAATGGGAAGTTTATGGTACTTATAACTCTCATTTGCTAGAGATTCCGGGAATCAAAATGGTGAAAGTTGATTTAACAGACTTTGAAGAATTAAAACAACTATTTATCACAATTCATCCAGACGCAGTTATTCACACAGCAGCCCACTCACAACCCAATTTTTGCCAAATTTATCCGCAAGAATCACACCTCATCAATGTCACCGCATCTTGTAACATTGCTGGACTTTGTGCAGATGACTCCATTCCTTGTGCATTTACATCTACAGATCAAGTCTTTAACGGCTTAAATGCTCCTTATCATGAAGCTTCACCCGTATGCCCCATCAATATTTATGGTGAGCAGAAAGTCATGGCTGAAATGGGTATGTTAGAGCGATATCCTATAACTGCAATTTGCCGAATGCCTTTACTGTTTGGCGGTGCGACACCCACAGCCCAGAGTTTTATTCAACCATTTATTAAAACTTTAAAGGAAGAAAAAGAATTAAATTTATTTATTGATGAATATCGTACACCAGCCAGTGCTACCACCGCAGCTAAAGGACTATTGTTAGCTTTACAAAAAGTTAATGGCATCATTCATTTAGGAGGGAAAGAGCGAATTTCACGTTATGACTTTGGACAGTTATTAGTAGAAGTCTTTCAACTACCATCTACAAGTATAAAAGGCTGCCGACAACAAGATGTCAAAATGTCCGCACCCAGGCCAGCCGATGTTTCTTTAGATAGTTCTCAAGCCTTCAGTTTAGGATATCAACCTTTATCTATCAAAGAAGAATTACAGAACATTGCTCAGTATCAGAATTATCTTTGATATCTGATAAGTTGTTACAACTCCCTACTTCCAGGGTGAACAAATATAGCAGTCTTATTTGAGATATAAACCGACAAGGAGGACAAGGCAGACAAGGGAGACAGATGTTTATAAATCATTGAGAATTGCTATGTTTGTGAGTTTATGTTGATTTATTAATCTGCCATCCCAGCAAAATCTTGATAAGCTGATGTCTAATGTCTACAACTCTAGGATTAAAAGCAGTACTTCAACAGATCCAGCAACGAGACAGATATTAATCAATCCAGTCAACAAGAAGGATTTATTGAATGTCGGTGGGAATACGCTACGATTGGCAGGAAGCAGAAATTCAGCAGATTTATGATATGCCATTGCTAGAGCTTGTTTATCAAGCTGCTAGTGTACATCGTCAATATCATGACCCGAAAAAAATACAGGTCTGTAAACTGATCTCCATTAAAACAGGAGGTTGCCCTGAAGATTGTGGCTACTGCGCTCAATCTTCTCGTTATCAAACAGAAGTAAAACCACAAGCACTTCTGGATAAAGATACTGTAGTCAATATAGCCCAAACAGCCAAGCAAAAAGGTGTCAGTCGTGTTTGTATGGGTGCGGCTTGGCGAGAAGTGCGGGATAATTCTCAGTTTGAAAAAGTGCTGGAAATGGTCAAAGAAGTGACCGATATGGGCTTAGAAGTATGCTGCACCCTGGGAATGTTAACAGCAGACCAAGCCAAGCGATTAGAAACAGCCGGGTTGTATGCTTATAACCATAATTTAGATACTTCTGAGGACTATTACAGCACAATTATTACCACAAGGACTTATAGCGATCGCCTGAACACTATTGAGAATGTCCGGCAAACTAATGTCACTGTCTGCTCTGGTGGGATTTTGGGCTTGGGTGAAACTGCTAAAGACCGTGTATCAATGTTGCATACTCTGGCAAATCTCAACCCACATCCAGAGTCAGTCCCAATTAACATTCTTTCCCAAGTTGAAGGTACACCCTTAGAAAATCAACCAGATGTCCCGATTTGGGATGTAGTGCGGATGATTGCGACAGCACGTATTGTTATGCCAACTTCCGATGTGCGTTTGAGTGCAGGCCGCGCCCGACTTTCCCAAGTTGAGCAAGCTTTCTGTTTCATGGCTGGAGCTAATTCTATCTTTTCCAGCGACGATAACAAAATGCTAACTGTCACCACACCTTGTCCAGATTATGATGCTGACCAAGAAATGTTGAACTTGCTGGGCTTAGAAATGCGTCCACCTGTCCAAAGACCAGCACTAACTTTGGCTTAGGGGCTAGGGGCTAGGGAAGAGAGTTTTACTTGTTTGGTTGTTATGGCCAAATCCTTAGTCGAAAATACTAACCTCTAGCCTCTAACCTCTAACCTCTGAAATTAGAGGATTTTAGCAGCACGTAGACCGAACAACAAACCTGCTGCGATCGCAGTAAATAAACCTAAAAAACCGATGTAAGCAACTACGGCAAACATTTTGATGCTTCTCCACAATACTTTACTAAATCTATTGAACCATTAGTCAAGGGTCAATGGTCAAGGGTCATTTGTTCTTGGTTCACATCCCTACACCCTGCCCTCTTACCTCCTTTTGTCCCCAGATTGCGCTAAAATACAAGCCCACGGCGCTTTTTAGGGTTGGGCAATGACTTCTACCATTAACGTTAATTTACCGCAGCAGTCTTATGAAATTGCGATCGCACCTGCAAGTTTAGATCAAATTGGTCAAAGTCTGGCTAATCTCAAGTTAGGGCAGAAAGTACTTCTAGTATCTAATCCCACTATTTTTAAACATTATGGCGAAAGAGCGATCGCATCACTCAAGTCCGCAGGATTTAACGTAGCGAGTTATTGTTTACCCGCCGGTGAACGCTACAAAACCCTCAATTCTATTCAAAAACTCTACGATGTCGCCTTAGAAAATCGCCTGGAACGTTCCTCGACAATGGTAGCCTTGGGGGGAGGCGTAATCGGTGACATGACTGGTTTTGCGGCTGCAACTTGGCTGCGGGGAATTAACGTTGTCCAAGTTCCTACCACTTTGTTAGCAATGGTAGATTCTGCTATCGGTGGCAAAACAGGCGTAAATCATCCCAATGGCAAAAACTTAATTGGCGCATTTCATCAGCCGCGTTTAGTTTTAATTGACCCAGAAGTGTTAAAAACTTTACCTGTGCGTGAGTTTCGTGCAGGGATGGCAGAAGTGATTAAGTATGGTGTGATTTGGGATGGGGAATTGTTTACCCAAATGGAAGCCAGCAAACATCTCAACCAACTCCGCTACATGAAGCCGGAATTGTTGAGTGAAATATTAACTCGTTCTTGCCAAGCCAAAGCCGATGTTGTCGGCAAAGATGAGAAAGAAGGCGGACTCAGGGCAATTCTCAATTATGGACACACCATTGGTCATGCTATTGAAAGCTTGACTGGTTATCGATTAGTTAATCATGGCGAAGCAGTTGCGATCGGTATGGTAGCGGCTGGACAAATTGCTGTCAATTTGGGTATGTGGCAACAAGCCGAAACTGACCGACAAAACGCCATCATTCAAAAAGCAGGTTTACCCACAAAATTACCTGCGGGTGTAGATATTGCCGCAATTATCGACGCACTGCAACTAGATAAAAAAGTCAAAGCAGGTAAAGTGCGGTTTGTGTTACCAACCCAAATTGGTGTAGTCACAGTTACTGACCAAGTACCAGCAGATGTCATCCAGCAGGTACTACAAGGAATGCAATAGATTAGCTAATTAACCCATACAAGATTTAGGTGCTTTACGCTATAGCAATAGTGAGGAACAACAAAAAGCTTACCCCGATCGCATACCACAGATACCCTTTGACTACCCTCCTCACCAATGACAACCCCACAAGTTTTTTAAGATACCCGACTTCTCAAAGAAGTCGGGTATCTAATCATCTCGATTTTCACCAATCAAATACGATTGCTATAGGAATCATATTTGATTTCTGAAAAAAATCAGTACACCCAGATCAGGCTTCTTTCCTACTCCCTACTCCCCATTCCCTACTCCCTGCCTATCGCGCTTGCGCTGCGCTTCTCTGCGAGACGCTTTGCGAACGCGCACCACACAACTAGATTCAGGAATCAAACCGTATTCCTATATAGCTGTAATTTAACAAGTTAATTATTTAGCATAATCTTGCTTAAATGCTATTTTTAGACGTTAATTTTGTATATCTTCATCCTTTGATGAATAAAGGTTAGAGATATTTGATTTTAAATATAGTACATTCATCCCTTGGATATTTCCTGGTTTGTTTTCAGATTTATCCAGAGGATTTGATTGATTTAAATTATGCGTTTTTCTTGGGATGTCAGTATTGTTACTTGAAGCACTAACATGATTCTCTGAATTTAATTTTGCCGCCATATATTGATTCTGTTCTTTTATCAGACGGCTGTAAGTTCTTTGAGGCATAAAATGGAGTGGATTATAGCCGATAAAACGCAAAATCAATACACAACCCCAGGAATATCTACCATCACTAATAGCTTCAATTACTTGCTCTAACTGTTCAGGAGTAATCAAACTATGACAGTTGTTTTGAGAAGAAGGTACTTGGTAGTTCATGGCTAACTCTGTAGTGGTAATTAACGTATTAAAAATCTAGATTCAATATCAGATTTTTGCCTAATGAATAGTTACCTGCTACACAGAATACTATTTAAGTAATTGTAAATTTAGCCAAATTGGCACTTTTTTAGTGACGGCCCTCAATATTTAGGGTAACAGTACAGAGACTATTAGCTATAGCAGTCCTATTTGATATTTCAACAATAGAGACAAGGAAGTACTGATTTGAGAAACTTGCTTAATTAATTTCTCAATTGATTACATATATCTTTTGGATGAATTTTTGGAGATGTTAGGAGCGATCGCCAGCTTTTCTCCTAAGTTAATGGCTTAGAATTTTGGTTTGTATAATTCATACCAGGGCTAGAAGGCAGAAGTAAAGTGCTGATTTAGCATAAAAGAGAAAGAACGGTAATGTACCTCTAACGGCCTACGGAGAAAATTACTATTGTTGAGGAGAAAAAATGAGGTTGTGACCTATTAAAGTGGCGGAATTAGTTATGAATGAACTGCTACAAGCTGTGCTGAACAGCGATGAAAAATCTGTCTTACAAGAATTGATATTTTCATTAACTGCTTCAGGTAAACAATACTTCCTAAGAAATGAAATTCTGCAAGTATTTGCAGATTATTGCCATAACTCCCAAAAGCCTGCTTATTTTTACTACTCTTCTTCGATTGGGAAACTGATTCACTATACCCATGAAATAATTTTGTCAGAGGAAAATACTTGGGTTGTGATTCGTCCCAAAATTGCTAGTCAAGAAGTTTGGCGGTTGAATGCTGACTTGAGTGAGTGTGAATTGATGTCACCGCAGGCTTATTTAGATGTGTGCGATCGCTTAGTTAATCACTACCAACCCCATATCCTGGAAATCGACCTCGGCCCCTTTTACGAAGATTCTCCCTCCGTTGATGATCCCAGAAATATTGGTCAAGGTCTAGCCTTTCTCAACCATTACCTGTGCGATCAATTGGTAAATGATCCGCAACATTGGTTAGAGGTATTGTTTCAAGCATTGCGGCGAGTGCAATATGATGGGAGACGCTTGTTAATTGGCGATCGCATTTCTTCAGGTGTGCAATTCGCGCAACAAATCAAGGAAGCGATCAAGTTTCTCAGCGAAAGACCAGCTGATGAACCCTACGAAAAATTTCATTTTCACCTGCAAAACCTGGGTTTCGCACCTGGATGGGGAAATACAGCAGCGCGAATTAGTGAAACGTTATCATTACTTGATCGGCTAATTGATACCCCCCAACCTGCCATTTTAGAAGCATTTGTAGCGCGTGTTCCTGTGGTTTTTCGCGTCGTCTTGATTTCTATTCATGGTTGGGTAGGACAACAAGATGTCATGGGACGCGATGAAACATTAGGTCAAGTTGTCTATGTGCTGGAACAAGCACGCAGCTTAGAAAACAAACTCCGCCAAGAAATCACCCTTGCGGGACTTGATGTATTTGGTATTCAACCTCATGTGATCATTCTGACTCGACTGATTCCCAACTGTGAAGGTACATCCTGCGGACTCAGGCTAGAAAAAGTCGAAGATACAGAAAATGCGTGGATTCTACGGGTTCCTTTTGAGGAATTTAATCCAGAGATTACGAACAATTGGATTTCTAAATTTGAGATTTGGCCTTATTTAGAAAGTTTTACCAATGATGTAGAAAAAGAACTCTTCGCTGTATTTAAAGGTCGTCCCAATTTAATAATTGGCAATTATAGTGATGGGAATTTAGTCGCCTCACTTTTATCTCACCGTCTCAAAGTTACTCAATGTAATATTGCTCATTCCTTAGAAAAGCCTAAATATCTCTTTAGTAACTTATATTGGCACAACCTAGAAGACCAATATCATTTTTCCGCACAATTCACGGCTGATTTAATTAGTATGAATGCTGCCGATTTTATTATTACTTCTTCTTATCAAGAAATTGTCGGTACACCCGACGGTATGGGGCAGTATGAATCTTATAAATGTTTTACGATGCCTGAGCTATATCATGTAGTCAATGGCATTGATTTATTCAGCCCTAAATTTAACTTAGTACCGCCTGGTGTCAATCAAAAAATCTTCTTTCCCTATACCCAAAAAGAAGATAGGGATTTTAATCAAAGCCAACAAATTGAAGACTTAATATTTAACCGCCAAGACCCGCAAATTTTCGGTAATTTGGCAGAACCCAACAAGCGGCCTATCTTTGCTGTCGCCACCCTATCATCGATTAAAAATCTGACTGGATTAGTTGACTGTTTCGCTCAAAGTGAAGAGTTACAAAAGCGATGTAATTTAATTATCTTAACCAGTAAACTGCATCCAGCAGAAGCAGCTAATCCAGAAGAAGCGGCAGAAATTCAACGGCTGCATGACATTATTAATCAGCATCATCTCCACAATCATCTTCGCTGGTTGGGAATGCGTCTGACTGGTGGGAATATTGGCGAAGCCTATCGGATAATAGCCGATCGCCAAGGAATTTATGTGCATTTTGCGCGGTTTGAGTCTTTTGGTAGAAGCATTTTAGAAGCGATGATTTCTGGTTTACCAACTTTTGCGACTCAGTTTGGTGGTGCGTTAGAAATTATTGAAAATCGAGAAGATGGATTTATTATTAACCCTACCGACTTAGAAGGAGCAGCCCAGAAAATTATCGCGTTCCTGGATGAATGTGAACATCATCCGCAACATTGGCAGGAAGTATCTGAGTGGATGATCCAGCGAATTACTAATAAATATAATTGGTCATCACACACCAGTCAATTATTATTACTGGCGAAAATGTTTAGCTTTTGGAACTTTGTCGCTCCTGAAAACAATGAAGCACGCGATCGCTACATGGAAAGCTTATTTCATCTCATCTTTAAACCGAGAGCCGAAAAAATATTAGAACAACATAGACACAAGCAAAAATAATAGTAATTCCCAATCACACGAGGTATACACTTCCTAGCCTCTAGTGTCTAGCTTCTAGCCTCTAACCTCGCATTTGGAATTGAATCTAAACAATGGATACCAAAACTATTACTGATAATTTTATCTATACAGACTGGACGTTAACTGAAACCCAGTTTGACCCCGAACAAATACATTCTAGAGAAACTATTTTTACCATTGGCAACGGCTATTTAGGCACACGCGGCAGTTTTGAAAGAGACTATCCGCGTGAATTGCCGGCTACTTTTATCCACGGTGTCTATGATGATGTCCCTGTAGTATATACAGAACTTGCCAACTGTCCTGATTGGCTACCAATGGTAGTAATTATTGATGGTAATCGCTTCCGCCTCAACGAAGGAGAAATTACTCATTACGAGCGAGTGCTGGATGTGCGTCACGGACTCCTCAGCCGTTCTTTACGTTGGCGCACTCCCACCGGCAAAACTATAAATATGGACTTTCAACGTTTCGCTAGTTTTGCAGATCAGCATATTTTGTGTCAACGCTGTCAGTTAACGCCGTTAGATTTTGACGGATTGATTGAAGTGCAAGGTAGCATCAATGGTTATCCTGAAAATCAAGGATTCAATCATTGGGTAGATTTAGACCAAGGTAAAACGGAACATGGTATTTGGTTGCATAGCCGGACTCGTGGCTCACGAATTACGATTGGTATGGCAGCCAAGATGACCGTATCAGGAACGGAAGCATCTATCCAAGTTAATACTGCGCCTGGTTATCCTTCCTTAAATGCGACCTTTCTCACCAAATCACAGCAAACTGTGACAGTGGAAAAAATCGTCACAGTCTTTACCTCACGGGAAATTGAGACACCAGTCAAAGCAGCGCAAGAAAAACTAGCTCAAATTTCCAACTACGAAACCCTCCGCAATGCACATACTCAAGCCTGGGATGCAGTTTGGCAGCAGAGTGATATTTTGCTAGAAGGTGATAATACTGCGGCTTTTGCAATTCGTTACAATATTTTTCAACTGTTAATTGCTGCGCCTCGCCATGACGATAAAGTGAGTATTCCCGCCAAAACTCTTTCTGGGTTTGGCTATCGGGGTCATGTTTTTTGGGATACAGAAATTTTTATCCTGCCATTTTTTACATTTACCCAGCCTGCGATCGCACGTAACTTACTAACTTACCGCTACCACACTTTAGCAGGTGCTAGACGTAAAGCCTTGCATTCTGGCTACAAAGGCGCGATGTACGCTTGGGAAAGTGCCGACACTGGCGATGAAGTTACACCTAGATGGTCACTTCCCAACGATTTTTATGGTGAGGATATCAGAATTTGGTGCCGCGATCGCGAAATTCATATTAGTGCAGATATTACCTACGCTGTTTGGTATTATTGGTTAGCCACGGGTGATGATGAGTGGCTGCGTGATTGCGGTGCAGAAATTGTTTTAGATACAGCTATCTTCTGGGCGAGTCGAGTTGAGTATAATTCAGAACAAGATTATTACGAAATTCGCGCAGTCATTGGAGCCGATGAGTATCACGAATTGGTTCACAACAACACCTTTACTAACCGGATGGTGCAATGGCATTTAGAAAAAGCAATATTTATTGATGATTGGCTACGGCACAACTTCCCCGAACGAGCGACGGAATTAGCAGAGAAATTGCAAATTACATCCGAAGTGCGATCGCATTGGCAAGATATCATAGATAAAATCTGGATTCCCTACGACCCAGAAACGGGACTCATTGAGCAGTTTGAGGGATTTTTCCAACTCCAAGATATTAACTTAGACGAATACGAACCCCGTCAGCGTTCCATCCAAGCTATTTTAGGCATTGAAGAAGGCAACAAGCGACAAGTCCTGAAACAGCCAGACGTGTTGATGCTGCTGTATTTAATGCGGGAATCAGCAGATTTTCCCTACAACCCCCAATCCTTACAAGCAAATTGGGACTACTACGCACCCCGCACAGATATTACCTACGGTTCATCCCTCGGCCCGGCAATTCACGCCATCATCGCCTCTGATGTCGGTGAATCGACAACAGCTTACAAACAATTTATGCAAGCCGCAATGGTGGATTTAGAAGACAGTCGCGGGAACACCAACGATGGTATTCACGGTGCAAGTGCTGGCGGTGTATGGCAAGCTGTAGTTTTTGGCTTTGGTGGCATTCAGTTAACAGAAAATAGCCCCGTAGCCAACCCCCATTTACCTTCTCACTGGACGCGACTGAAATTTAAACTTCATTGGCGTGGGGAGTGGCATGAGTTTGATTTGCATCAGGGAGAAGGGGAACAAGGAAGAATGGTGGATATTCGGGGTGTAATTTTTGATTTGGATGGTGTGTTAACTGATACGGCGGAGTATCACTATCAAGCTTGGCAAATGTTAGCTGATGAAGAGGGTATTCCCTTTAATCGCCAAGCAAATGAAGCTTTGCGGGGTGTGTCACGGCGTGAATCTTTGATGTTGATTATTGGCGATCGCAAGTATTCCGAAGCACAAATTCAAGAAATGATGGAGCGTAAAAATAACTACTATGTAGAATTAATTCACCATGTCACATCTAAAGATTTATTGCCAGGTGCGATCGCACTTTTGGACGAGTTACGGCAAGCTGGAATTAAGACTGCTATCGGTTCAGCCAGTAAAAATGCCCGTACTGTAGTTGAGTTATTGGGCATTGCTGATAAAGTAGATGCGATCGCAGATGGTTATAGTGTGCAGAAACCCAAACCCGCACCGGATTTATTTCTATACGCCGCCAAAGAACTCGGACTACAACCACAACAATGTGTAGTCGTCGAAGATGCTGCCGCCGGCATAGAAGCCGCCTTAGCCGGGGGTATGTGGACAGTAGGACTAGGCCCTGTTGAACGTGTCGGTGCAGCCCATCTAGTATTACCAAGCCTCGCAGGTGTGAAGTGGGCAGATATTCAAATGAGTAGTGAGTTGTGAGTATTTACTGGTACTTATGCAAGAACTCTCTCAAACTCTTATATAGGAATCCGGTTTGATTTCTGAATTTATTTGTGTAGGTAGGGAATAGGGAATGGGGAGTTGGGAGTAGGAAAGAAGCCTGATCTGAGTTTACTGATTTTTTCCCAAATCAAATATGATACCAAATTAAAAAATGATTGCGACAGATGGATGACTCAAAAGCTTACCAATCAACCCTTACCCAATCCAAAATCTGTCTTGAAAAGTTTGCTCAAGTCGGGGAACCCGCCCACGCAACTTTTCACAAAATCTAAAATCCAAAATGGTATGAGTTTTATAGCAATCCTAAATGATATATCGCTCTTTAAGCACTCTAAGCAGAGGAAAATAAGAAATCCTCAGAAATGGATGTGTATGGAATAGCACGCATTCAATTCATCAATGCAACTAAGGAGAGAAATCCAATAGATAAATGTAACATTTGCCATAACTATACTTTTGGATGAGTCAAGTCATCATAATGTGATGACTTTTTTGATTTTTTGAGACCCTTACTCCCCAGTGTTGGCAAGGTTTATTTATAATGTCAGACGTTTGGCTATTCAAAAAACTGTTAAAGCTATCTTTTGTTAGTTTGTCGATCGCGGCGAAGTTTGGTAAATAAAAGAAATAGACTGCGTTGTTTGCTATTTTATCTAAAGCATTGTGAGTGCAAAACGTTTGCCAGAAACTACTGCCCATGTTAAAATAACACGCCAATCCTGGCAACATGGGTTTCTTGAGGGCGAAGTCAGCGCCGGAGATTTTGAATGGCATTTCCAATGGCATTTCCGCCGTGGAGAACTGTCGGTGAAACCCTCCCAAGGTCGCGCTTTAATTAAAGAACCTCTTGGTCGCTTTTTAGAAAAACAAGATTATCAGCTAGAACCAGGAGGAGATTATGCTTTTACTATCCGAGCAGAACTGTAAAGAAATCAGGGATAAGGGAGAGATTCACTATTGCCTATTAACAGTTGATTCTGTCAGACGATTTAAATATCTTTCAATTAATAAGATAGCCACAATGTCATCTATCGGTCTTGGTGGTTGGCGCATTCCTTTTGGCAATAGTTTTGTTAGTCCTTGGGGTGGATACATCTGCCAATAGCGATCGCGTGCTTCTAAAGTAGAATATCGCTCATCTACTAACATGATATTTAATGTTTGTAATAATTCTTGTTGTAATTTTTGTTTCCACTGCTTGGCTGTGGTTTGATTACCCATGACAAGTAAAGAAACAGGGTATTGTTGTCTGAGTGTTTCTATACTAGCGATCGCTGCTGATGCAGGTACAACTTGATGATAATGTAGCTGTCTGTCTAATCCCATCACAGCTAAACCACACTTATCTTTACCAGGGTCGAAGCCAAGAATTACTGGTTGATTGGGTGAGAATTCATTTAAATCCATAAGTAGTTGCACAAAATTAAATTCATTCGTGGAGGTAGGGAACAGGGAACAGGAAAATATGGAAATATACGTCTTATAGCGTTTCTTGGTTGAGTACAGTACAAGTAGATAAAGAAAAGAGACTAGAGGCTAGAGACTAGGAAAATGTACCTCACTGGAATGAGAACCGCTATAATAAAAAACCAAAGTCATGAGGAATGGAAAGTCAAAAATCAAGCTGAAGTTGGGAAAAACCTCCTGCCTTATGCCTTCTGCTATAAATTAAATTACTTCAGTAGGAAAGCAAACCTCAATTGCTTTTTCGATTAAATCAATACCTCTGCAAACTACAGTATTCCGCCAATTTATATCTGCGGGTGCAAACATTTCTTCTAGTCGTTGGCGTGTCCATATTCTGGATGAGTGTTCTGGCGGCGAATAAAAATAAGCCCGATTTTCTGCCCGTAATGCTTCAACAACTTGGATAACTGGGTAAGTGCCGAATTCCGCCGTGAGAAACTTGTAATTACACTGAGGAAACATCGCCTGACACCAAGTTCCTAAACCCCCACGAATTTTATAAATCTTCCCGTCTGGTTGATAGGGTTCAACGACATCAGCACCAAACTTTTCAATTAACCACTCGGCTGATGTGGAATTAGGAGGGTCATCAATAAACAGTTTATAAGTCCCTTTTTTCCCAAAACCAGTGTGTAAATCAATATGCAGAACATTTTTTGCATCACCAATCCATCGGGGAAGATTGTCCGCTAAGATTTGATATGTTTTAGCTGGCCTTTGTCCACCAAAAAATAGCCCTTGGGGAAAATCGTATTGTCCTACAGGTAAGGTATTGATTAAAGAATTAATACCGTGATGGAAAATAGTAGCGATCGCTTTGATCAAAAACGGTTCAAAGGGCGATGGTGGTGAAGTTGGGTTAAAGAAGCTATTCAATTCCCCGTACTTTTCTGGACTACCTGTATATTCCTCATTTGGTAGCAGGAAATTACGGTTAAGGTCGATATTTTCCTCATTCCCACGCCTTCCCCAAGCAAAACCATAGGGATTTAAAGCATGTAACAGCACCAAAGCAGTTTTTGGACTGGGACACCAACCAATCAGACGTTCTTCTAACAAAGCACATTGAACAGCCGAACCAAAAAAACCCTCAACCCCATGCAAGCCACTAGAAACAACCAAAATTTGCTCAGGTTGAACGTCTCCTAAGATTGCCACATCAATAGTTAAGTCCTCCTCATCCGGGCCTGTTTGGTCAATGGAATATGTTTCTAATTGACAACCCAAAGCCTGCGCCGCCGCACAAAATCGATATCGTGCAGCAGCGTAGTTGGGACTAAAGGCGGAAGCGTAGGACATGGGAAGTGGGGAAGGGGGACAAGGGAGACAAGGGAGACAAGGGAGATAAACAAATGACTACTAGTACAGGTCGGCGTACGTAAATAAACAGACTACACTTCGACTAGGCTCAGTGACCATAAGAAATTGCTAAAAGGCTTGTGGTATCACTTTTCTTTCTTTTTCCTTTTGACTTTTTACTTTTGCCTTGTTGTACTAGTTAAAACTGATCTTTCATTCCGCGAATACGGGCGAATGTTTGCACTGCATCGTTACTTTTGGCGGCTGTTTGTAGGGATGGTTGTTCCCAACGCAAAAAAGGATTGGTACGCTTTTCTACTCCCAGCAGGGAGGGGACGGTGGCTTTACCTTGATTGCGAAAGGTTTTAACTTCTGCGTAGCGTTGTTGTAAGTCAGTGTTATCACTATCTACAGTCAGGGCAAATTGTAAATTTTTTAAGGTATACTCATGGGCGCACCAAACATGGGTATTATCTGGGAGGGAACGGAGTTTTTCTAAGGATGCGACCATTTGTGTGGGTGTGCCTTCAAATAAGCGACCACAACCACCAGCAAATAAAGTATCCCCACAAAATAATTCTCCCGGTTCGTCTGCTGTTTGGGGTGGAAAATAATAGGCAATATGGGCGCGGGTGTGTCCGGGAACAAAGATGACTTCTGCGGTGCGATCGCCAAACAAAACGCGATCGCCTTGTTGGAGAAATATCTGCTGTCCGGGAATCCTGCCTTTATCCTCAGCCCCACCATACACGGTGAGTTTCGGGAAGCGTTGCATTAACTGTTGATTGCCACCAACATGATCATGATGATGGTGAGTATTAAAAATAGCAACTAACTCAGCATTCAGTTCTGCCAGTTTGTGCAGCACTGGTTCAGCCTCGGCTGGATCAACAACTGCGGCAATATTTTCTTGACTATTGTGCAGTAAGAATATGTAGTTATCTGAGAGTGCCTCCAGACGGAATACCCGCATTTCCTCTTAACTCCCTGAAATAATTAATTCCTAGTACTTTTTGAGATACTGTAAACTTTTGGTTTTATTTATTCTAGCGGGTAAACTGCACGAGCTATATTCAGCTACAACCGTGTTTATACTGATAACATCGTAAAAACTCCTAAAAAACTGTGATTTTTATCAGTAAAAATCCTCTGGGAGTATCAGTAAGTCCGAAGTTAGATTGATTGTATTCTTTTTAGTTCTAGAAATCGCTAAAAAGACTGTTATCAACGGGTGTACATATTTGCTATTGACTACCGAAATTAATCTTGAGCTGGGGTGCATTTACCTATACTTCAGTGAACAAAGATACCCGTGATTTTTTGGATTTTTGAGGAGAAATAATGAGCGATCGCCCGTCTATCTACATTAGTGTTGATAGTCAATCAGAAATTGCTATTAAAAAAATCGTAGATAAAATCATTTCATCCGGAAAGCTGAGTCGTCAAGACCATACCTTGCTGCTTTCTCAAGTATTTGCTAATGGTCAAATTAACGATAGAGTCCGCCGCCAGATTAACCGCATCTTAGATCAGATTCAAACAGGACAGTTAAAACTGATCGATTGGTAGCCTATAATTTTAGTAGTAAATTTATCATTAAATAATTTTTTGCCAAGATTATAAATATAAAATATTGTGCATCAAAAACAAAGCAAACATCAATTAAAAGTCTCAATTCTGGTTAGCGACCTCTCAAGTGCTGGAGCAGGAAGATGGGGAGGCGGAGGTGTTCGCTCTTTTTTAATAGCGCAAGCCCTCCAAAAACTTGATTATCAAGTAGAAATCCTTGGCTTTAATTTTGGTGATGAGCCAGCAGTAATCCCTCAATCTGAAGTTTTAGTTAGCCATATTACAGGCTATAACTATCCCCAATTTCTTCAATCAGCATCTCAACTTCTGAAAAAGTTAGATGGTGATATCATTTATGCTATGCGACCGAAGCCCACCACTTTCGGTTTAGCTTTGCTGCAAAAATTAAAAACTCATCGACCAGTAATTTTAGATATAGATGATTGGGAATTAAGTTGGTATGGCGGTGAAAAATGGCAATATCGCCCTTCAGCCAAGCAATTTTTGCGAGACATTTTCAAAAAAGATGGAGCTTTAAGATATCCAGATCATCCACTCTATTTAAAAACAGTGGAAGGTATGGCAAATAAAGCTAATGTGATTACAGTTCACACTCAATTTTTAAAAGAGCGGTTTGGTGGGGTTTACTTGCCCAATGGAAAAGATACCAATCTGTTTAATCCCAGTCTTTATAATCCTGAAGAAAGTAGGGCGCGTTATGGACTCTCTGAGTATCGAGTGTTAATGTTTCCTGGTGCGCCAAGACCATACAAAGGTGTGGAAGATGTATTGATAGCATTAGACAAACTTAATGAGCCGGATTTAAAGCTAGTAATTGTGGGTGGCAGTCCCTATGACGATTATGATGCCCAACTTATGGAAAAATGGGGACGTTGGATTATTAAGTTACCAAAGTATCCCTCCCAAGAAATGCCCCAAATTGTCGCCGCAGCCCACGTCATTGTCGTCCCGCAGAGAAATACACCAGCTGCTTTAGCTCAATTCCCTCTGAAACTCACAGATGGAATGGCAATGGCAAAACCTATATTGGCTACTAAAGTCGGAGATATTCCTGAAATTTTAGGAGGAAATGGTTATTTAGTTGAATCTAGTTGTCCTGAACAAATAGCTGAAAAAATTCAAGAAATATTTCAGAATTTGGATAATGCTTATGAAAAAGGAAAAATGGCTAGAGAAAGATGTATTGAGTACTATAGCATTGATACTATGAAATCAATTTTATCGCAACTTTTTTCTAGTTTACAGGCATAGGTTTTCACATGAAAATTCATGTATATATATTAATAAAAAGCTTGTCAAAAATAAATAATTTATGTCTACTATCAAACAATTAATAAAATTTATTAAGCCTTACCCCTACAGAATTATTATTACAGTAATTTTGGGATTTTCAGGAGCATTATTTAATGGGATTGGCACAGCCATGATCGTACCTATAGTTCTAAGAATTGTAGGTCAAGAGATAGATTTAACTAATGCGCCGCCTATTATTAAAAGTATAATGTTGCCTTTTAGTAATGTCCCAGCTAATTATCGTACTTTCGTAATGGCAGGAGCAATTATATTTACAATTTTTTTAAAAAATGCGGCCGTATATGCTAGTAGTTTATCTTCTAGTTCTGTAGCTCGCACATTGACATCAGATATGCGAAAAGCAGCAATAAAAATATTATTGGATGTTGATATTAATTATTATGCCAAGACAAAAATTGGCGATTTAATGAATAGTATTAATGCTGAAATTCCTCGTGCGGCTGCCTCTATTAATAATTTGATTAAATTATTAATTTTGGCAATAACAATTTTAGTATTTATATTTTTCCTGTTATCTATTTCTTGGCAACTAACTATTTGTACAACAATTCTACTATCTTTTATTACTTTATTAAATCAATATGCTGTTTCGAGATCAAAACATTTTGGTGAAGTGCTTTCTAATATGTCTAAAAAGCTGACGAATACCTTAATAGAAACCTTAAGTGGTATTCGTTTAGTCAAGACAAAAGCTAATGAAGAAAGCACATATAAAAACATCACTGATCTAATTCATAATCGTGAAATAGCAGAATTTAAGTCTCAGGCTAATTCTGAAATTATTGCCCCAACAAGTGAAGTTTCTGGAGTCATATCTTTAATCATCATTATCCTACTAGGAAGAATATTATTTGCAGATCAAATTGCTTCATTATCAGCAGTTTTGCTGACATATCTATTAATACTGCTGAGACTACTGCCAATTGTGTCACAATTAAATACTCTGCGTAGTAGTTTTGCCAATAATTCTGCCAGTGTGGATATTGCTGCTGATTTTTTACGCCGTGATAATAAGCCTTTCATGGTCAATGGTCAAAAGATATACACAAAGCTAGAGAAAGGCATCCATTTTAATCAGATATCTTTTGCCTATCCTAATCATGAAAAGTTGGTATTAAAAGATGTAGATGTATATTTACCAAGAGGTACTACTTTAGCTTTAGTAGGTACTTCTGGTGCTGGTAAATCAACTTTAGCTGATTTATTACCCAGATTTTATGACCCCATATCTGGTTGTATTACCATCGATGGGGTTGATTTACGTCAATTTGACATCACATCTATACGAAAAGCAATGGGTATTGTCAGTCAAGATACCTTTCTTTTTAATAACTCGATAAAAAATAATATTGCCTACGGACAACCAGATGCTAGTGATGAAGACATTGTGATAGCCAGTAAACGTGCCAACGCCTATGAATTTATTTGTAAACTGCCCCAAGAATTTGACACTATGGTAGGCGATCGCGGCGTAATGTTATCTGGTGGACAGCGCCAACGCTTGGCTATAGCCCGTGCTTTGCTGCAAAATCCCGAAATTTTGATTTTAGATGAAGCTACTTCTGCATTAGACACTGTTTCTGAACGTTTGGTACAAGCAGCAATAGATGAACTCAGCCGCGATCGTACAACCTTAGTCATTGCACACCGTCTTTCTACGGTACAAAAAGCAGATCAAATTGCCGTATTTGATCAAGGGCGTGTAGTTGAATTAGGAACCCATGAAGAGCTTTTACAGAAGAATGGGTACTATTCACGTCTTTATTCAATGCAATTTGGGGAACAAGAAGAAAAATCGACAAAATCTCATCCAACCTTTACTCGTGTATCTTACGAAATTCGGACGCGGCTAAATTCAATGATTGGTTGTCTGGGATTGCTAATGGACGGACTAATAGATAATTCTAAAGAACGTCAAGAACTCTTAAATGAAGCTTATAAATCTGCATTAAAAATTATTACATACATTGAAATTTTTGAAGAAACTATCAGACTCCAAATCAATTTACAATCATCATCATTAGCAGAGCCAAAAGACGAGCAAATCTTAGATGAATTCCCAAGACCAATCAATAATATATTGAGTGATTTAGGTTCACTTGCAGATGGGTTGGTAGATAATATTCAAGAACAAAATAAATTAATTACTGATGCTTATCACCTAGCTATTTGTTTATTAGATAAGGTAGAGCGAATGGAAAAATATAATTTAAAATAATAAGTATTCACCACATTGACGATATTTTTTATACCAGATAATATTAGTTATCGTATATTTCAGAGTATTAATTTATGAAAAAAATAGCTATATACTACCCATATTTTATGGGTGGTGGTGCTGAAGCAGTAGGACTATGGATTATCCAAGCATTAAAAGATAAATATGATTTAACCTTATTTACACTTGGAAAGGTTGAAATTGAAAGATTAAATTTGATGTATGGAACTAGTATCTTAAATGAAGATATTAAAATTAAATATCTTCTGCCTGATCTGATCACCAATTTTTGCTACTTCATGATGGCTAACAGCAAAAATATCAGAATGGCATTTTTCCATCTTTTAATTCGATTTTTTAAACAGCATAGTCAAGAATATGACCTAGTATTATCGGGATATAATGCAGTAGATATGGGTCAAGTCGGCATCCAGTATATCCACTGGGTTAAAGTTCTAGAAGGAACACATTTTCATCGAAAAATATCCAATTTTTCAGAAGCACAAATTTCTCAAAATCTTTCTATAGCTAATTCTTATTGTGTGGCAGATGTCGTGAAAAAAACTTACGGCATTGATGCTAAGGTAGTTTACCCTCCTGTGGTAATTGATGTGCCTAATCTACCTTGGCATGAAAAAGAAGACGCATTTATTTGTAGCGGTAGAATTGTGAAAGCAAAAGAACCGCACAGAGTTATTAAAATCCTCAAATTAGTTCGTGAACAAGGCTTTGATATCAAACTTCACATCACGGGTGGAGGTGGCGGTATCTATGAATGGCAATACACTAATTTAATTAAAAATTTAGTATCGGAAAACTCTTCCTGGATAACAGTACACGAAAACTTACCATATAAAGAATATATTCAAGTTCTCGCCAGATGTAAATATGGAATTCACTTCAAGAAAGAACCGTTTGGGATATCTATTGCAGAAATGGTGAAAGCTGGTGCAATTCCTTTTGTGAGAGGTGATGGTGGACAAGTTGAAATTGTGGGACAGCACAATCAAGAGTTATTTTTCAATACAGAAGCAGAAGCTGTAGAAAAAATTATTGATGTTTTAAAAATTTCTGAGCAGCAAAATAAGCTCATTCAATCTTTAACTAACCAGAAAAACTTATTTTCCACCCATAGATTTATGTCAGAAATTAATGAAACCGTGACTGAGTATTTAGATCAAAAAATTGAGTTACCAATAATGATATGATGAGTATTTACATCTGTTAAATACCGAATTTCATGAAATCAATTATTAATTACCATGTCATTGATTCAACAAATATCGGAGACTTATCCTCGGCTCCTACTAAATATTTTGATTTTCCTGGATACACTGTTAAGCAAGCTGATATCAGAGAAATCGATCTCAATAAGGTAAGGGATAAATATATTATTGTCGGCGGAGGTAGACTTTTATTTTCTCCATTTTTAAAGTCATTTTCAAAGCTGATTAAAGCTAAAACTGCTATAAAATTAATCGCCTGGGGCATTGGTCAGCAAATTTACGGTCATTCTTTTTCGCATCAAGAATTACGAGATTTTAACTATTCTCAATATCTGGAATTTCCTACTCCCCACTCCCCACTCCCTATTCCCTGTCTACACAACTAGATTCAGAAATCAAACCGGATTCCTATAGCTTAGTATTTTTCAATTCAATCAATAGAAATAAATTGCTTACCGATAACTTTTCATTCAAATACTTACAATTACACGATTGATATCATCGCTCAACTAGAAAAACTTGAATACAAAATCTAACTGTTATGAAAAAGCATAATTTGCAAAAAAAATATAACTTCTTTTTTCTCGAAAAATTGCCTGAACCCACAGCTTCTAGTGTGCAGGCTGCTAACGCCGCCAATGGAGCAGCTAACTTGGGTTATCCGACAATTTTGATTTATCCTCAGCAAGGATGGCAAGCAATTAATCCGGTTAATTTGTTGCATCCTTTCCGACCACAAAAACCCCCAGAAAATCTTATTAGATATTACAATTTCCAAGATAAATTACAAGTAGCAAGGCTACCAATGCCTTGGCCTATTGATTACTTTAAAAGTAAATTCACTAACTCTAATACCATCGCCACCAAGTATTATTTTCCTTTTTATATCCGGGCAACTACAAAAATTGTCCATGCTTGGAATTGGAATTTTATCAAAGCTGCAATTAAACATAGGATTCCGGCAATTTATGAGCATCACCACCATGAAGATAAGCAATTTGAACCAGAAATAGTAAATCATCCTTTGTTTCAAGTTGCTGTGACAGTTGCAGATACAGTCCGCCAAAGCATGATTCAACATGGTATGCCACCGGAAAAATTGATTAAAATCCATAATGGATTTAATCGTTTATTTATGCAAAGACAGCCAGAAAAAGCGGCAGAATGGCGGCAAAAGCTGTTACAAAATCAGCGATCGCAATTAGTAGTTTATGCTGGAGCATTAAAGAAATTTAAAGGTGTTGATATCTTAATTGATGCTGCTCAACAAATGCCTAATGTTCAGTTTGTCTGTGCGGGTGGTGAACCAAAAGAAGTTGAGTATTATCGAAAATTAGCCCAATCTCAACAGGTAGATAATATCACTTTCTTAGGTTATGTTCTCCACCATGAACTAGCTTCTTTATTGCAAGCTGCTGATGTTTTAGCTCATCCCCACTGCTCTGGGACAGCATCTACTTTTACTTCTCCCTTAAAACTATTTGATTATTTAGCTTCAGGAAATCCTATTGTTGCGACAGAAATTATTTCATTAGAAGAGTTTAAGAATACGCCAGCGATCGCAGCTTGGTGTGAGCCAGATAATCCACATCAATTTGCCGCCGCCCTACAAAAAGTTTTAGAAACTTATCCCAAAAAAATCGAAGGATATCTACAAACTATCGAATTTGTCCAACAATTTTCTTGGGAAAATCGCGCTGCTAAAATTCTCAGTTATGTTGATGAACCTTTTCGTCAACAACTTAATTAATTCTCATAAATCCTAAGAGCTTTGGTGATATTTGATATGGATGGAATTTGTACTCTTGCTAATGATAAAGTTTATGACCAACTAGTTGCTTTAATCAATAGCATAGAAGCAATTTATGGGAAAGAAATGCCCGTTTGCGTATATCCTTATGATGACAATATAGAGCAAATTACTCAAGAAATTGCTTGTCGTCCTCATGTGCAGATTTACGACAATCAGGAATCTATTCATTGCTGGGATGAATTTGTGCGTAATGTATGGGATGCTCATCCTACTGCTCAACAAGAATGGCGAAAAGTTAGCCAAGAAAAATATCATCGATTTGGAACTCATCGACGTTACGGTGCTTTTGATGGGCCTTTTGACCGCTTCGTTTATATGGATGCTGATACCTTATTGATGAGTCCCCTGGATAAGATTTTTAATCAGCTAAATTACCATGATTGGGTAGTATATGATTTTCAATATACAGATTTATCTCATGTATATCAAGAAAAATCACCAAAACTAACAGAAGTATTTTCGGTTGAAAGACTCAAAAAAGAAATATTTTGTTCTGGATTTTACGCTTCTAGAAAGAACATATTTCCTTTAGAACTTCGAGATTCACTGCTAGAAAGTCTTCGTCAAAGAGAAGCAGAAATTCTTTATCCTTTTGCTCCTGACCAAACTATTGTCAATTATATGGTTATGCGCTCAGGAATTTCTAGCTGTAACTTAGCCTTGCATCTACCTGCTGATGAAAAAACAGGATGTTGTGTCACTTCCAATCATTTTTTAGGAGAAGATAACATCCTTTATGATAAAGGCAATCGATTGACGTATATTCACTATATTGGCTTATCTTCTAAGTTATTTCATCAGGTTTGTAAAGGAGAAAATATTGATTTTCCTTATAGAGATATTTTCTTACACTATCGCTATTTACACGAACCAGAAAAGCGGCCAAAATTTACCACTAAACCGAAAGCTTACAATGCGTCTCCGAGTTTAGGTACAAGAATTCTGAAAAAATTAGGATTAGCAGTGGGACATAAATAATCAGATGGAAATAAAAACTGTTGGGATGATTAGCAGCTATGGCGCTTTAAAAACTAGAGGCGATTGGCTGTGGCAACAAACACCTCATGCTTTCGGTGTTTGGCAAAATATTCAAATGCAGGCTTTAGCTAGTAAGCCTGATTTTTTATTAATGTATCAGTTTGATTTTCCTGAACCAACTAAACCGCCATCTTTGTTAGATCAACTGCGAAGGAAACCACAAAAAAAACAGGTAGATGTTTCTTCTTTGTTACGTGGAGTTAGTAAAGAAAGCATAATTTATCTCATGCGAGAACCGCCTTTAGATGAGGTAGTCGGAAAAAATATCAATAATTATAAAGTCGCACAACAATACTGCGGTTATGTTTCTGGCCCTGATGATTTTGCACCAATTCCTGAATATATGCCAGCGATTTGGTATCACAATAATTCATTTCGGGATTTAAATGAAATGCCACCACCAGCTAAAGTTAAACCTTGTAGTTGGATTACTTCGGGAATTAATCGTACAGCCAATCATCGCCAGCGTTTAGATTTTTTACAATCTTTGCAGTCTAGTCAAATCAAATTTGATTTATATGGACGTGATTTACCTGCCTGGTCAAATTCTCTAGGAGAATTGAGTAATAAATGGTATGGTATGTCTCCGTATTATTACAATTTAGCAATTGAAAACTATGCAGATAATGATTGGTATGTGAGTGAAAAACTTTGGGATGCTTTATTAGCATGGTGTTTGCCAATTTATTATGGTGGCTCTGCGGCGGATAAATTATTACCGCCTGGTAGTTTTTTAAGATTACCTAGCTTGGATGAAAAAGGCATTGCTTACATTCAAGAAGTCACTGCTACGCCTGATGCTTGGTATGCGGCTAAAGATGCGATCGCCGAAGCTAGGCAAATCATTTTACACCAATTAAACTTGATGAATTGGTTAGCAAATTTTGTGAAAAATCACAGATAAAAAAGGTAGATAAGATGAGTCGCGGAATTTATATTATTGCTAATGATAAGGTGACAGATCATGCGATCGCACTCCTCAACAGTATCCGTGCTTATGATGCGGATACACCAATCGTCATGATTCCTTATGATGATCACTATCACAACATAGCCGCCACGCTAAATCAATATTATGGTGTACAGCTATACGAAGATTTAGAATTTATCGACCGTCTTTCTAAAAGATTACACGAAACTTTCGGTGGTCAATTTTTCGCCCGTCCTAATCAATTTCGGAAACAAGCTTGTTGGTTTGGCCAGTTCGATGAATTTTTGTACATTGACACAGATATTGTGGTCTTTGAAAAGATTGTTGATAATCTCAATTACTTGGCAAATACAGACTTTATTTGTTGTGATTATCAACATTCAGGCGGGATTAAAAACGTCTTCAGCGAGAAAGTGTTAACAGATAAAGTATTTACTGAGGCTGAAGTCAAAGATATTTTCAATGGTGGTTTTTGGGCTTCCAAGAAACACCTCATTTCTGAACAAGATTTGTACGAAATCTTTACTGAATGTGCCGCCCATCCAGATTATTTCGATTTTTCTGAAAAGACTTCTGACCAACCAATTATCAACTATATGTTGCTCAAACGGATTCCGCGCCGTTTTAATGTGGTGCGTCGCCCAGGAAAAGCACCAGGAAATTGGGCAGGTAGTCCACAATTTCAACGGCAGGGTAACATTTTGATTGATCCGGCTGTTAATCAACCCCTGCAATATCTCCACTGGGCGGGGATTCGCATTCAACCAGGTTGTCCTTATTGGGATATTTGGGCATATTATCGCAATTTAAATCCCGCCATACCACCTGCGGCAATTCCCGCCCCAGCCAAACCAAGCCAGTGGGAAACAACATTACGGACGATTAAAAAGCAAGTTCACAAAATCTTTAAGTAAGATTTAACATTGCTGTTGATGATTTTTGACTTTTGATCGGCGAAACAGTTGCGATCGCCCCCCGCCTTTCGCTAGGATCTGTAAGCTTTAGGGTATAGACAAAGCCCCTTGGGATACAGCTACACTCATGTAGGTTATCCGGCTGCAACCCAAGTTATTGAGATTTTACAGGAAAAACAACAAAACAATGGCGAAACGTGTCCAGTTAGTTTTAACTCAAGATGTCAGCAAGTTAGGCAAATTAGGTGACTTAGTAGAAGTTGCTCCTGGCTATGCTAGAAATTACCTTATTCCCAAGAGTTTGGCAACCCGCGCTACTCCTGGTATTCTCAAGCAAGTAGAACGCCGTCGTGAACAAGAACGTCAACGGCAATTGGAACTCAAACAACAAGCCTTAGAACAAAAAGCAGCTTTAGAAAAAGTTGGCAGTTTGAAAATTGCCAAGCAAGTTGGTGAAAACGAAGCCATCTTCGGTACTGTCACCACTCAAGATGTTACAGATGCAATTCAAGCAGCTGCTAACCTAGAAGTTGACCGTCGTGGTATTACCATCCCCGACATTGGCAAGTTGGGTACATACAAGGCTGAAATCAAGTTGCACTCAGAAGTAACAGCGCAAATCGATGTTGAAGTTGTTGCTAGTTAGTGTGTTTTGAGATTTTGACCTGAGTTATTGTAGGTTGGGTGCAGGCGCACAAGGGTATTTGTAGAGACACACTAAATCTATGTTGCGCCGTAACCCAACATCCTCAAGACTTTGTTGAGTTACGCTATCGCTCCACCCAACCTACTTTTTTGCTTAACTGAACCGCATCAAAATCTCTTTTATTCCTCTCTTTGCGTACTTTGCGGTTAGTTTCTTATTAAGCATTCATCAAACTTCCTCAGAAAGATTCTCCTCCTCATGACGCGGCTTTTTCCCATCCAGTACCGCACTCACCGTCATATCTCCCATAACATTAATCGCTGTGCGACAACGGTCTAAAAACCAATCAACTGTCACCAACAACGCGATATACTCTGTCGGCAAGCGCACGGAAGTAAACACCAAAGTCATCGTTACTAACCCCGCATTGGGAATACCAGCCGCCCCCACCGATGCAAAAATCGATGTCAGCACTACAATTAACTGCTGTCCCAAATTTAAATGCTGTCCAATCACTTGGGAAATATATAATGCAGACATCGCTTCATAAAGGGCAGTCCCATCATTATTAAAGTTTGCCCCGACTAGCGCCCCCAAAGATGCAGAAGATTCTCTTAAACCAACTTTGGTTTGCAAAACTTCCCAAGTAATAGGCATTGTCACCGTAGAAGAAGAAGTCGAGAACGCCGTGATAAAAGCATCCGAACCACCAACCAAAAATCGCCACGGGTTTACCCAAGAACCGAACTTGACTCTAGTGAGATAGTAACAAGCTTGCAACACCAAGGCGACCAACACCGCCACAATAAAAGCCGCTAAAGAAACAAATGGGGCAAAACCTTTTTCTGCCACAGTTTTAGCCACAATACCAAACACCGCAAAGGGAACTAAGGCAATTACCCAATTAAGGATGCGAATTACCGCCTCAAACAAAATTCCAATCACATCTTCAATGGGTTGAAATCCGGTTTTGTTTTGGGCGATTTGTTCTGATTTTAAACCCCGCAGCACAATTCCAAAGCACAGGGCAACCACAATTAACTGAATCACATTATTACTTACCAACGGCGCAAGAATGGCTTCTGGTACAGCGTCTTTGATTAACCCCCAAGGATCAAGGTTGGCGCTATTTATTGCTGTTTGTGGTTTGGGTAAACTTCCCCAAGTTCCTGGACGCAAGACATTAGCCACAAACAACCCAACCAAAATCGCTACAGTGGTATTAGTAAAAAGTAATAACGCTAACCGTCGTCCGGCGGTACCGGGGATAGTCGCCGTCATAAAAGTATGCAGCACTGCTACCAAAATCAGTGGCGTAGCTAAAGCGCGGAGTGCCTTGAGTACCAGTTCTGCCGGAATTGCCAAATTAGTGATTAAAGCCGCATTGCTGGGGCTAGGGTTCCCCGCACCCAAAGCAATTCCCACAATCACAGCCAGCACTAAGGCTATTACAATTTGTAACGTCAGAGGAATACGCCGCCACCAAGGACGGGAAGCATTATCGGGCGGATGTTGACTCTCTGTTTGACTCATTGGTACAGCTAAATAACGGAACAAAGGTAACTATTACAACAACAACTGCGGAAGTGGAATTTACTTAAACAGGATAATCTAATCAATCTAGGGAGTAGAGAGTGGGGGACAAGGGAGACAAGGGAGACAAGGAGGTAGGGGAAATAGAATCTTTAACTCAGCACTCAGCACTTTTAATAATTGACTATTAAATAAATTATGTCTTTCGTACCTTTACATATTCATAGTGACTATAGTTTGCTGGATGGGGCGAGTCAGTTACCTGATTTGATTGACCGTGCCATAGAATTGGGGATAAAGGCGATCGCAGTTACAGATCATGGTGTGATGTATGGTGCTGTAGAATTGCTAAAAATTTGCCGTAGTAAAAATGTTAAGCCAATTATTGGCAACGAAATGTATATCATTAACGGCGATATTGAAAAACAAGAACGTCGTCCCAAATATCATCAAGTTGTTTTAGCCAAAAATAATCAAGGATATAAACATTTAGTTAAATTAACTACAATTTCTCACCTCAAAGGTGTACAAGGTAAAGGTATTTTTTCTCGCCCCTGTATTAATAAAGATTTACTCAAACAATATCACGAAGGCTTGATTGTCACTAGTGCATGTTTAGGTGGCGAAATTCCCCAAGCAATTCTCAGTAATAGACCAGATGCAGCCCGCAAAGTTGCTCAATGGTATAAAGATGTATTTGGTGATGATTTTTATTTAGAAATTCAAGACCACGGCTCCCAAGAAGACCGCATTGTTAACGTCGAAATTATCAAAATTGCGCGGGAATTAAATATTAAATTTGTCGCTACGAACGACTCCCATTTTATTTCCTGTTTTGATGTCGAAGCCCACGATGCTTTACTTTGCATTCAAACCGGCAAACTAATTATTGAAGATAACCGGATGCGCTATAGCGGTACAGAATATCTCAAATCTGCTGATGAAATGAGAATGCTATTCCGCGACCATTTACCCGATGATGTAATTGAGGAAGCGATCGCAACCACCGAAGAAGTTGCCGAGAAAGTCGAGCCTTACAATATTATGGGTGAGCCTCGCATCCCTAACTATCCCATTCCTTCTGGTCACACTGCTGATACTTATGTTGAAGAAGTTGCATGGAACGGACTTTTAGAGAAATTAAACAGAAAATCTCGCACTGAAGTCGAGCCAGTCTATAAAGAAAGATTGGAATATGAACTCAAAATGCTCCAGCAAATGGGTTTTTCTACATACTTTTTAGTTGTGTGGGATTACATCAAATTCGCCAGAGATAATAATATTCCCGTTGGCCCAGGCCGCGGTTCGGCCGCAGGGTCTTTAGTAGCCTACACAATGGGAATTACTAACATTGACCCCGTACATCATGGCTTATTATTTGAGCGTTTCTTGAACCCAGAACGGAAATCAATGCCTGATATTGATACCGATTTTTGTATTGAAAAACGGGATCAGGTAATTAATTATGTCACAGAAAAATATGGTACAGATAGAGTCGCTCAAATTATTACCTTTAACCGCTTAACTTCTAAAGCTGTATTAAAAGATGTCGCCAGGGTGTTGAATATTCCCTATGGGGACGCTGACAAAATGGCGAAGTTAATTCCTGTGGTGCGGGGGAAACCAACTAAACTCAAGGTGATGATTTCTGATGACACTCCCGAACCAGAGTTTAAGGAAAAATATGATAATGACCCGACAGTCCGCCGTTGGATTGATATGGCGATGCGAATTGAAGGAACTAACAAAACCTTCGGTGTTCACGCGGCTGGGGTGGTAATTTCTGCTGACCCCCTTGATGAAATTGTGCCTTTACAAAAAAATAATGATGGGTCAGTAATTACCCAATATTTCATGGAAGATTTGGAATCAATGGGTCTATTAAAAATGGACTTTTTAGGTTTAAGAAACCTGACAATGATTCAAAAAACCATTGATTTAATTGAGCATAATAAAGGTTATAGAGTTGACCCTTATGAAATCACTAATCAAGAAAGAAAAGCCCAAAAGATTTTAGCTAAGGGTGAACATAAAACCCTACCTAAAGATGTCCAGAAAACTTATGAATTGCTAGAATCTGGAGAGTTAGAGGGGATATTCCAATTAGAATCATCAGGGATGAAACAAATTGTCCGTGATTTGAAGCCTTC
Organism: Anabaena sp. FACHB-83; assembly: GCF_014697485.1. Lineage (NCBI taxonomy): Bacteria > Bacillati > Cyanobacteriota > Cyanophyceae > Nostocales > Nostocaceae > Anabaena > Anabaena sp. FACHB-83. Next base: position 152,552 of record NZ_JACJRY010000016.1, read on the forward strand.
TAATATTGAAGATATTTCTTCTATCTTGGCATTATACAGACCAGGCCCTTTAGATGCAGGGTTAATTCCTAAGTTTATTAACCGCAAACATGGACGCGAAAATATTGACTATGAAAGTCAGATTTTAGAACCAATTTTAAATGAAACCTACGGCATTATGGTTTATCAAGAGCAAATCATGAAAATTGCTCAAGATATGGCTGGATATTCTTTAGGACAAGCTGACTTGCTGCGTCGCGCAATGGGTAAGAAGAAAGTTTCCGAAATGCAGAAGCAGCAGGAAAAATTTATTGATGGTTCGACAAAAAATGGTGTGAAAAAGCAAGTAGCCGAAAAGCTATTTGATGATATGTTGAAGTTCGCTGAATATTGCCTCAGCTATGATACAGAAGTATTAACAGTAGAATATGGCTTTGTCCCTATCGGCGAAATTGTGGAAAAACAATTGGAATGTAGCGTGTTTAGCGTTGACAGTCATGGTCATGTCTATACGCAAGCGATCGCCCAATGGCATAATCGAGGACAACAAGAATTATTCGAGTATTGTTTAGAAGACGGTTCCGTAATTCGCGCCACCAAAGACCATAAATTTATGACTACCGATGGTCAGATGTTACCTATTGATGAAATTTTTGAGCGCGAGCTAGATTTACTACAAGTTAAAGCTTTACCAATTTGACATGCTCCCCACCCTTTAAGGGTGGGGATTTTAGGTTTAAATAGTAATAGCAAACCTAATGGCTGATGCCCCAACCATACTAATATTTTTAGCTATGTTACTTGAAGCGCCGTGCGCCGTTGCTACGATTTTGTTTGTGTCTTGCAACTGCTTTCCGCTTTTGTTTTTCTAGCGGTGTCTCAAAGTGACGCTTCTTTCTCATGTCTTGGAAAATTCCAGCTTTAGAAACTTCCCGTTTAAATCTTCGCAAAGCTGAATCAATACCCTCATTCTCCCCCAAGACTACTTGCGTCATTCTCAATCCTCCTTATTTGGATGAATAGCAAAATCTAGAGAAAAAATAAAATACCCCAGCAGAATTGAGCCTTTGGCTTTATCTGCTGGAGACTCTAGATGCTAAATTTTTATTTCAAAAGTTTAGTAGCGACCACCACGGCCGCCGCCACCGCCGCCGCCACGGTTGTTACCCCAGCCACCACCGCCACCACCACGGGAAGTACTTCTTTCTTCACGAGGTTTAGCTTTGTTAACTCTCAGGTCACGACCCATCCATTCAGCACCATCTAGTGCTTCAATGGCTGCGGTTTCTTGTGATTCATTTTCCATTTCCACAAAGGCAAAACCGCGAGGACGGCCAGTTTCGCGGTCAGTTGGTAACTGAACGCGACTTACTTTTCCGTATTCGCTAAATGCTAATCTCAAGTCTTCCTCAGTGACTTGATAGGAAAGGTTTCCGATGTAAATTGACATATAATGTCTCCGAATTCAGGGAGTGTAGAGAGTTAAATTCGGAGAGACGCTTTTTAAAAATCAAAACGAGTTACTCAACCGAAAATAATCCTTATATGCCAAAGTATAGCACAAGCTCCCAACAATCAAAGTTATCAACTATTCAAAAAACTTTGTATTCTGTAACTATTACAGAATAATTTTTGGGTATTTGTACCTAAAAAATGTCTGAAAATATGTTCATAGACATTAATTAGATTAACTATTAAATATAATTATAAATTATACTGTAAAGTTGGACAAACTAACTTTAGCTATATACATATATAGTTCTACACTTTCTTAATACCGTCGAACTCAGATAATATCCTTTGCGCTTCCTGACATAAAAGTTGATGAGAGTTACTATTACTGGCAAGTAAGCCTCCCCATTGATTAATATCGCCAGTGTGATACTGTAAAGGACTGCCATCAAAGCGAGTAAAGTTACCGCCTGCTTCGGTTAAAATTAGCTCTGGTGCGGCAATATCCCAATCTTTAGGCGCAGATTTACCAGAAAGAGAAATATAGATGTCTGCATTTTGCTCTAGAATGGTAGCAATTTTACAACCTACACTGCCGACAGCTTTTTGATTTTGACAAGGCAAATTTTGTAATAAATACTCTAGTCTTTCATTGCGATGAGAACGACTAACAACTAAGGTTAAATCTTCCACGAGTTTTGTTGGTGAAAGTTTTATAGAGACAGTGGCGCTTGGAGTTTCTTTGAAGGTTCCACCTTCTTTAATAGCGTAGTAGATAGTTTCGGCTTCTGGTACAGCGACCACAGATAAAATCGGACGATGCTCTTGAATTAACGCAATATGAATGGCATAATCTCCAGTCTTATCAATAAAATCTCTTGTACCATCTAAAGGGTCAATTAGCCATACTAACTGAGAGTTTTCTAGCTGGAGTTGTGATTTATAGGTTTCTTCGCTAATGTAAGCAAAATCTTCATCACCAAAAGCAGCTTGTAGTCTCTGCACAATATATTGACTAACGGTAACATCTGCAATTGTTACAGGTTCGCTTTGTTTATACTGCACCTGTAAATCAGGGTCTTTAACTTTGCCGTGATAATAAGAGTGGAGAATATCTGCCGCTTTCCAGCCTACATCACGAGCGATCGCTAATATATCTTCTAAATCTTTCATTGTTTTACTTCCATCCAGCGACGTGTGCCAAAAAATTTACAGGAATTAGCGGCGATAGATGCGGCTTGTACTAAAGCATCGGGGAAATTTTCACTTAATATATAGTGGCAGAAAGCGCCGTGAAAAATATCACCAGCCCCCAGGGTGTCAACTGCGGTAATTCGCGGTACGGTTATAGTAGCACTTTGATTCTGACTTAGATATGTAATTGGTTGATCACCGTGGGTAATGGCAATGTGGGGAATGTTAAAACTGCTGAGATAATCAAAAACCTGTTGTTCTGTCTCACAGCCAGGAGGATAGAAATTTGCCGAACAAACGGCATAATCGACAAAGGGTAAGATTTCCTCAAAGCCGTGTTTCCAGCTACCACCATCAATGACTACTGGGATATGATGAGCTTTTGCAGTTTGCGCGATCGCTTTCCCTACTTCTATTTGGTGTCCATCAATCAATACAATATTAATATCTGACAAAATATTATCTGGGACAGATGCTTTGTTGGCTTGAGTCTTCACAGCGTTAATCGAAATAATCGCTCGTTCGCCGGTGGCTTGGGTAACAATAATTGAAGAGACAGGTGGTGGTGTGGGTTTGTTGGGGTCGAGGTCGGCGATCGCTACTCTATAATTTTCTAAGTCACTATAAATAAGTTGCGTCATGGGGTGAGAACCAACCACACCCAAGATATTTGCATAATTTCCTAAATGGGCAAAAGTTACCGCCGCATTTGTAGCCGGGCCGCCTGCTGCTACAGTATAGTCATTAGCCACCAACTTTTGATTATTTTGCGGAGCAGCATCAGCCAGATAAATCAAATCTAAGGTGACTAACCCGACAAATAATCCGCGATGTGATTTTAAATTTTGGATTTTGGATTTTAGATTAGTCACCATATTTGTTTAATAAAAATGACAAATAACAAATTACGACAGGACTTACGCAAAATCATGAAAAAACGAACCGCAAAGGGCGCAAAGGACACGAAGTTAAGAGGATTTGAGAGGGTTTTTGCGTAAGTCCTATACGAATAACGAATAACAAATGACAAATGACAAACCCCAACCAGGAACACTTTACGTTGTTGGCACACCCATTGGCAACTTAGAAGATATTACCTTTCGGGCGGTGCGAATTTTGCAAACAGTAGATTTAATTGCTGCGGAAGACACGCGCCACACAGGGAAATTACTCCAACATTTTCAAGTTAAAACACCCCAAATCAGTTATCACGAACATAATCGCAATAGTCGCATTCCAGAAATTTTAGAGCATTTAAATCATGGTAAAGCGATCGCGTTGGTTAGTGATGCAGGTATGCCAGGAATTTCTGATCCTGGCTATGAACTAATTAAAGCTTGTATTGACGCAGGGATCAAAGTAGTACCAATTCCTGGTGCGAGTGCAGCTATTACCGCTTTGAGTGCTGCGGGTTTACCGACAGATAAATTTGCGTTTGAAGGTTTTTTACCACCAAAAGCACAACAACGACGGGAATATTTAGAAACCTTGCAGACAGAATCTCGCACCTTAATTTTCTACGAATCACCCCATCGTTTAACAGATACTTTGCAAGATTTAGCAGCAGCTTTTGGGGACGAACGCCAAATTGTGCTGGCGCGGGAACTAACCAAATTGTACGAAGAATTTTGGCGCGGTACAATTGCCGATGCGATCGCTCATTACCAACAACGAGAACCCCAAGGTGAATACACTTTACTTGTTGCAGGAACACCAGCCACCCAGCCTTTATTAACCGAAACACAACTCAAAGCAGAATTACAACAGTTAATTAGGCAAGGAATATCCCGTTCTCAAGCCAGCCGTCAACTAGCCAAATTTACCTCACTTTCCCGGCGCGAAGTTTATCAATTGGCTTTGTCTATTGAAGAAAGTAATAAGTAATAAGTAATAAGTAAATTTCTTACTCATTATTCATTACTCATTACTCATTACTCATTATTCACGCTATGCCTCACTTACTTCAAAAGTTCTGTATGAGGGGTTTATGATCAAATCCCAGATGATATTCTACGTATATTTGCTGGATTGTACATGAATTTTAGATAATTTTTTACATAAATCTATAGTTTTTTATTAATAGTTCAAATATAATAAACCCAAACTAACTTTAGATTTAGCTAAGGTACATCTAATAATTATGGGTAGGCTTTTCATCAAACTAATAGGCTTGATTTTATTATTTGTAGGGTTATATTTTTTCGGTCAAAACATCATATTTGTTAGCGGATACTATTCATTTTTCTATCGAAGTGCGCCTGCTACTGGTTCAGTTCTAGCAATTATGGCTGGCATATTTTCGCTAGTTTTCTTTCCTAGACAAACTGGTAATTTTGGTTGGATATTACTGGGGCTGGGAATCGTGCTAGTGTTTTTAAGTGGTGGAGTTATTTTAAGACCGACTAGTTTATGGAGTTTTTGTGTGGCGTTTACGGCATTAGCCACCGGATATAAATTATTAAATCAGGGCAGAATTAACTTTTAAGCAGTATTAATAATGACATTTGCGCTACAAAACCTCTATTTGGACTATACATCAATCACTAACTTTTGTTACTAAGTCATATAATACTAATTTGTGATTATAAATAGTATGTCTCCTACTGCACGCAGTACGCTTGCCAAAACTAGTATGTTTGAACGCAAGTTGGCGGTGTTTGGCTAAGTCGGAGGCTACTATTACAATGGGAATTATCCATAACGAGGAAACAGAATGACCCAAGTGGTTCTAGGCGAAAACGAAGGAATAGATTCAGCATTACGTCGATTTAAGCGTCAAGTATCCAAGGCTGGTATACTTGCCGACGTAAAATATCATCGGCACTTTGAAACACCATTAGAAAAGCGCAAACGTAAAGCTGTAGCAGCAAGACGCAAGCGCCGTTTTAAATAAATATGGATGGTTTGGTACTGGCTTTGCTTCAAGAAATCAATCTCAGTTAGCAACAGCACTTTGCCAGAGTACTCAGATGAGATTTAGCAAGATTTACCCATGCCTGACTAGGGCTTGGGTATATTGCTTTGTATGAGGGTGTGAGGGGACAAGGGAGACAAGGGGGACAAGGAAGGGAACGAATGACAAATGACAAATGACAAATGACCAATGACTATTCATTATTAGCCACGTTATAACTGTTACAACGATTCATGGCTTTTTCGACCCCTTGTTTTAGGCTCATTTCTACGCACTCGACGACAAATTGAAGTACAGCAGACATCAATTTAGTTTCGGTAGCAGAAAATTTTCCGAGTACGTGAGAGACTGTTTCAGAGTTATCGCTATTATCTGCATCTTTTGGTTTGCCGATACCAATACGTAAACGTGGAAAGTTTTGGGTGCTAAGATGAGCGATCGCACTCTTCATTCCATTATGCCCACCCGCAGAACCAGAAAGACGCAAGCGGGTTTTTCCGAGGGGTAAATCCATATCATCATAAATGATTAATACAGACTCTGCTGGTAATTTATACCAACTTGTAACAGCTTGGATTGATTGTCCTGAGCGATTCATGTAAGTTAATGGCTTCAGCAAGCGGATTTTACTTCCAGCAAATGCTATACCTTCGCCATACTCCCCTTGAAACTTGCGATTTTCCGCCAAGGAAATTTGCCAAGCACGAGCAAGCGCATCAACAGCAGCAAAGCCAATATTATGGCGTGTTTGTTCATATTTAGGCTCTGGATTCCCCAACCCCACAATTAGTTGGGGAATTACCAAAGCTGGTGGTGTTACAGCTTCTGTCATTTCACTTACAATCAATCGATTCGCAGAACTATGTTAAGGGATTAGGGATTAGTACAAAAAAGCTGAAGTCTGAAGTCTGAAGTCTGAAATGAAAAACCCTTATAGTCAGATTTTCAGCAATTTATCATGCGTGTTTTATTTCCGCAGACTGTACTAGTTTTTTACTCAGCACTCAGCACTCAGCACTCTAATTAGCAGTATCATGCTGTGGTTGAGAGGGTTCTATTTGCTTGGGTTCGATTTCAGCAGTGGTTTTCACAGCTTGTTCGATTTGTTCGGCTTCGCGTTTAAATTCGTTTTGAAATTCATTAGAAGCATCTTGGAAACCGCGAATTGCTTTCCCGACACTGCGGCCGATTTCTGGGAGTTTTTTGGGGCCAAAGATTAACAGTGCCACTATCATAATTAAAGCCATTTCTGGCAGACCGATACCAAATATATTCACGCGATCGCTCCTACCTATAAGTATACAGACACACAAAATTAGGAGAGTGGGAAGTTAAAATCAAAACTTTCCCCATCAATTACTATGGTGACTTGTTTTAGACTCACCTTTCAAGTCTATAACTTACAAAAAAACCCGGACGAGCCGGGTGTAAGTTCGTTGAATACGCAAGCTTGATTGCGCTGTTAAACTAGCCGCCTAAGCTGCGCCAATCAACTAACACATCCTGAATTGCGATGGATCTATTGTAAAGTTGCAGAATTATCAGCAAAAACACGAAAAACAGCCCCATAAATATAGCCATTACGGGGGTAGTTCCCCAGCCGGGAGCCACTTTACCATACTCAGAATTTAAAGGTCTCAGGATATCTCCCAACCTAGTCCGTTGTGCCATAGTTCACCTAAGATTAGTTGCCAAAGCTTTTTTTAATCTTCTGTAATATTCTATAAGAATAGCACTCATAATCAATCTATATTTTATGGAACCCGCAATAGTTCTTAGCATTTCTGTAGGCGCGATACTTGTAGCCGTTACTGCGTATGGAATTTATACCTCGTTTGGCCCTCCAAGCAAGGAGTTAGCAGATCCCTTTGATGATCACGAAGATTAGAAGGCGGTGGTTCGGCTACGCTCACCAACCAGAGGCAGAAGGCAGTGGTTCGGCTACGCTCACCAACCGGGGGCAGAAGGCTGTCTAGCTACCTGCTTCTGCCATCTAAAAAGTTACTCTGGCTGTTGTATCAGTTTGACAGTGGTAATTTTCCAAGGCTGTATTATAAAGAACTGCTGATTGCCATAAAATTCAGTGATATCTTGGGAGCGTTCTAATAAATCCACTGTCTCTCCCAAACTTAGCCCTAAATCACTCTGTAAATACAACTCAGCTATTTCTCCTTGGGATTCGTAACATCGCAAAATCAACTCCTGGGGATTGTCTTCTGTTGGTTTTAAGGCCATTAAGATTAAATTTTGAGAAGTTAGATTTAAGAAACTGATTCGGTCGGGAGTGGGGAGTTGGGAGTTGGGAGTTGGGAGTGGGTTAAGTATTACTTGTAAGGGAATGTTGAGTTCGTAGCCGCGTTGTACTGTCTGGGCTGATTCCCAAGTACCTGCGTGGGGATACAAGGCGTAGGTGAATTGGTGAAAGCCTCTATCGGCTTCTGGGTCTGGCCAGTTGGGGCTGCGTAATAATGATATGCGTATTTGATTTGCTTGGGCATCGTAGCCATATTTACAATCATTGAGCAAACTAACACCGTAAATACCGAGTTCTGATTCTCCGGTTAAATCAGCCCAACGCAAGGCGGGGACTTCCCATTTGGCTTTTTCTGCGGGGGTTTGGGGTTTAGTGGGGCGACGAATCACACCACAAGGTATTTCATAGGTGGCGAAGTCTGCTTCGACATTTAAGGGAAATGCAGCTTTAACGAAGACTTGATTTTCATGCCAATTAACTGTAGTGGCAATTTTTAAGATGGGTGAACCTGCTTGTAAAATGTAATCTTGACAAAATTCTGATTCGCCTAATTGACGCACTACGCGCAAGCGGTGTTGTATTGGCCCTTGTTCTAATATTTGAATCGATTTGAGACTGGTGGCTGGTAAGGGATGTTCTGCATAATTGGGGTCGATATTCCAAGCATCCCAATATTGACCGCTATCTTTAAAGGCTTGTAATTGATTTCCTGCACCGCTTAAGACTTCGCGTTGATGAATTTTATCAAAAACACTGGATAAATCACCTGTGTCTGGGTCAATAAATACCCGCAAAAATTGATTTTCGAGGACAAACTCAGGGATAAGAGATGCTGAGTTGCTAGGAATTTGGGATGTGGGAACTAGCCAAAATAGACGATAACCGACGGGTGGGATATCAGCTGCTAAAAATAATAATGTTGATGGTGGGGTAAATTGCGAGATCAGTTGATTTCCAGCGACATCATATATTTGCCATTCTGGGTGAGTTGGGGGTAAATTGACAGCAACCACTTCAGAACGTTGCCAGTTGAGGGAATTAAATACAAATATTGGTAGACTATTTGGTTCTGGTGGTTCTGGTAGGGTAAAGTGAGATGCGATCGCCTGCATCGACTCTGCTAATATTCTTGTCCCGACTTGTTCAACTTGCTGCCACTCTGGCAAAGCATCTGTATAAACTTGGGTAATGGAAGAACCAGGTAAAATATCGTGAAACTGGTTAAATAAAACTTGCTTCCAAGCGGTTTCTATCTCTGCTTTGGGATATGTCGCGCCACAGGTAATAGTTGCTAAAGTCGCAAACAGTTCAGCTTGATAAAGTAAATTTTCACTTTGACGATTCCACCGCTTTTGATCAGCGTGAGTAGTATAACAGCCGCGATGAAATTCTAGATAAAGTTCGTCATCCCAGGTGGGGAAGTCTGCTTGGCTAATTTCTTGTAAATACTTTTCGGCGGTTGTAAATTCTAATTCTGGAAATACAGGCGAATGTTGCCAACGTCGGGCAATTTCCAACATATCACGGGTAGGGCCGCCGCCGTGGTCGCCCACACCAGGAAGCCAAAGTGATTCTGTCAAATTGGTTTGGTCTTGCCATTCCAAGGTATAGGCTGCCATTTTAACCGGGTCAATACCTTCGCCGATAGGTGCAGACATCAAACTAAATACTTGACTACCGTCAGGCGATCGCCACCAAAAAGCGCCATAATCAAATTTAGTAGTATCATTCCACCGCAATTTTTGGGTGACAAAATATTCCACACCTGCATTAGCAAAAAACTGCGGTAAAGTTGCACAAAAACCAAAGCTATCAGGAACCCAAACTATCGGCGAAATCTTTCCAAATTTCTCTTGAAAATATCGCTGACCATACAATAACTGACGGACTATCGATTCACCACTAATCAAATTTAATTCGGGTTCCACCCAAGTCGCGCCAATAATTTCCCACTTCCCCGCCGCCACAGCTTCTTGAATAGCTATAAATAAATCTGGTCGATGTTCTTCCACCCAAGCATAAAGGGCGGGTGTGGAATGACAGAAGATTAATTCAGGAAAATCTTTTTGTAATTTCAGAACCGACTCAAAAGTATTTTGGGTAGCGTTCCAAGTTTCACTTACAGGCCATAGCCATGCTAAATCTAAATGAGCGTGACCGAGTAAGAAAATTTTAGATTTTAGATTTTGCGAAAAGTTGAGCCAGTGCGTTGGACGGGTTTCCCGGCTTGAAGCAACTGGCGTGGCGGTGTCGGTTTCCGTCCCGCCTAACTTTTCAAGACGGATTTTAGATTGAAATAACTTTTGGCGTAAAGATAAAAGATACTTGTCCCACTCTTCCCTCTCTCTCTCCGCGTCCTCTGCGCCTACCCTTCGGGAAGCCGCTTCGCGTCTAATGCGGTTCGTTTTTTCTATCTCCGCCGCCAACCTATCCAACTTTTCCGGCGCAAATTTTTCCAAATACAACTGCGTCACCGCCAACTCATCAGCGACAAAACCGGGGTCAGGATCATGATAATCTGTAGACTCGTAGATTAGGTGCGATCGCATCAAAGCCCCTTGATCATGTCCCGGACTGACCAAGCGCAAAGCTACAATAAACTCATCCCCAGCAGACACACTTTGACTCAGCAAGACTCTGGGGTAAAAATCAAACAAATCTCCAGATTGGACTAATTCTCCATTAACATAAACTTCCGCCGCATCAGCCCACCATACCAAAGCCAAGCGCAAAGATAACCCCGCTAAAGGATAACCCTGTAAATCTTGGGGAACCACGAGTTTCTGCACCAGCCATAAAACTTGTTTCCCGCCTTTCCAAGCAATATGTCCTTTAGCATTTAACTCTACAGGTTGCCAATCAGACAAATTAGATGTAACAACATCCGTAATACTCCAGTCACATTCTTGGTATCGCCAAGTAGACTGAAGATTAACTTGACAAAAAGAGCGTAATTGCTCAATAGTCTTTGAGATTAAATTTGTCTGTGATTGAGATACAGGAGGGGTCATATTTTCGCTAAGATGATGGCACTTACAACGATTTACTGTTGGTCGTTATCTATTTTTGCGTGGGAGTCTCACAACTAAACAAAACTTGAACTCATAAATTATTACCATGTCATCTGGTTCTTCTGGGCGTTATCAAAGCAGACTCTTTAACTTTGTCCACCAGCAATCTCGGCGGTTGACACAACGATGGGAACAAACCTTTCGACAAGTGCAAGTAGCAACTAAGTGGGGTGTAGAAGCATTACTTTACCCGTTGTATCTAGTGTTACAGTCAGCCGAGTCAAAGGTGAAAACGCTGCATAGCAGAGAACCACAATCTAGGCTCAAGTTAGCACCAAATGATCGCGATCGCCACGAAACTCCCCCAACTGCGGATACGCCTATTCAGGTTGTCTTAGAAGCAGTCCAAAAGCTTCCATCTGAGGAAACATCTGTCAAAACATCACCAAGTTTTCACATCATAGGCGCTTGGTGGCGAAAACTGTTTTCACATAGTAAAACAAATAACCTTGCGCTGACCCAATCCTTAACGATTTCAGACAATTCCTCTAGCCATCTCACCCCATCTCAACAAAAAGATGTGCTTCAGCGTTATTTACCCAAAGTCCAAGGAATTGCCACAACACTAGAACAGCGTAAATTAGTGTTAGTGACCACAAATAATGAAATTCTCGATATTTTAACACCGCAACAACAAACAAAAATCTTAGACAAAATTATTAGTGAAGTTGCGCGTTACTGGCATAATCAACAATTAGCATTGCCTGAACAACAGACAGAGTTATTACCAGAAATTCATCGGATTTTAGCCAAGCTCACTGGCGAAACTCCCAGTAAAATTCCTGCATTGACAGCAGGCATATCGCCTGAACTAATAAATACTGGCAGAATCATCGATGTTCTGGATCAAGTCATAGCTAAGTTAGAAAAAAATACTGTATTACCAGTGCAGCAAAATAGCCAAGAAATTATCCAAGTTACTCGGCAAAAATTCCATATATTTCTTTATGGTCAAGATGAGTTTGCTGCACCAGGAAATGTTACCGTCTCATCTGATAGCTTGGAAACACAAACACTGAATTTTCAAGCTTTAATTGAAGCTGCAATCAATTATTTTTTTGGTGTTGGTAAAGAGAAAAAACTGAATTCTGCTAAATCCAATAGACAATCCTTACCTGGAAAAAAATATCAAATTCGGTCTAGAAAACGTAAGTTAACCAATCAAAACACAGCCGCAGAACCTTGGCTAAAGTGGGGCGATTTATTTGGTAATTCAGAATTAGTGCATGATAAAAGCAACACGCCGCCCCTGAATTCTAGCTTGTCAATTACAAAAACAAAACTTGACCACACTAATAAAAAAGTATCAGAAAAACTGGCTAATATCCCCACAAATGAAAGTGATGCAGGAGAAATAATCCCCAATCAAAACCACAATCATCAAGTCGAAATTCAGCCAGACTGGATAGAAGTTAAAGCTAATTCCATAGAGTATGAGCAGCACTTACTAGAGAAAATTTTAAAATGGCTCGATCGCACTATGCTGTGGTTAGAAGAAATATTAGTAAAAGGTGTTAATTTATTACAAAGCATCTGGCGAGGTAAATAACCAATCAGCAAGCAGGATAAAACGTCACCAATAACCCTTAACTATCGTGAAAGTTCTTGTTTACTGTAAATACTTTAATTTCAAAAATCCCCTAGAAAAACCAAAAATTGAAACCTTTGTCGTGAATTTGCCGCAAATTCCCAAAGTGGGCGAAACTATTGTGGTTGAGAGAATTTCAACGCAAAAACAATTTGTAATTATTTTTGAGTATATTGTGACAGCCGTGCAGTTAAATGCTTCTCAAGAATCTACTGATACAGCAGATGCCCAGGTAAATGCTTGTTTAAATCATTGCTGGGAAGGAACATCAAATTTTAAAATCACCAACTTTTTAGAAAAATAAGTAGTTAAACATAATTAATTACACAAAGTCATTGCGAATGGAGCGAAGCGAAATGAAGCAATCGCAAGGGCTGGGATTGCTTCGCTTCGCTCGCAATGACTGTAATTAATTTTGCGTGTTTACTTAGCTAGGACTTACGCAGTGAGACGAAAAACCAAGGGTTTTGGGAAGGGTGTAAGGGTTTATGTGTATAGGGGTGTATGTGTCCAAAACTCTTACACCCCACACCCTTTAACCCTTACACCCAGTCTCCGCAGAAAATTTTTGTGCGTAAGTCCTGAATAGCTATTTACCACAAAATATGGTTAAGCAAGTAACGTAAAAGTTTGATTCCTGCTGGTTCTTGATAGTTAGTTAGTAACAAAGCTGTCATAGCTTTTTCCAAAGCTGCTAAAGCTGTTTCGACTTCCTGGCGAGTGGCTTTCGTATGGGGAGAAAAATGTAACGGTTCACCAAAGCGAATAGTTAACTGTTTGCGAAGATATAAGTCATTAGTACCAATTAATGCCACGGGAACTATTGGTACACCAGCACGTAAAGCATATATCACCGTTCCTCGCTTCAAAGGATGATGTAATTTACCCTCAGTGCTTCCCAGTCGTCCTTCAGGAAACAAAATCATTCCGTCCCCGTGGGCTAAAATTCCCAGTACAATGCGGTCTATTTGGCGTAAAGTCTGTATATCGCTGCCAGTAGGCACATTTTGGGCAATGGCGGCGGCGAGTTCGGCTAAATCTTGTCTTCCTGCTTTGGCTGCTTCTATGACAGCCACTTCTTCTTTCCACAACCGCGCCAAAGGAATGACACCGCCAGCAAAATTCAAAATGAAGCGTTTCCAACACTTGTTATACAGAGTGCGAGCATCACCCAAAATATAGTAATAAGGTTGACTGGGGAGTTCTGCCAATAATAACAAGGGATCGATGTGATGGAGATGGTTAGCTGCAAGAATGGCTGGTGTCTGGGGTAAGTTTTCGAGATTTTCTACCCGGACGCGGAATAAAGTATGAATGAGCGATCGCAAAACAAACCTGCGTACACTACCATTAATTTGATGTTCTGTCTGTCCTTGGTTAATGGCTTCTAGGCGATTTAGTGCTTGTTCGATTGTATAACGCACCGCGCGATCGCTTGCTGCTGTCACTCCTTCGTTTACTCGCTTAATACTAGCAGCATCTAAAGATGGCAAACTATCTTGTTGATGGTTGGCGGAATTATTAATCACACCCTCGCTGAGTTCATGTACTCATCATATACATACATTATTTTAGGACTTACGCAAGAACCCTCTCAAACTCTTATAACTTTGTGTCCTTTGTGTCCTTTGCGGTTCATTTTTGCATAATTTTGCGTAAATCCTACATTTATGGAATAACAATTAATTTGGCTTTGAACAGTTCCATTGCGATTTTAACTTCTCCTTGGTCTTTCGTGGCTGTTTTATCTCTGGCTGTTCTATCTCTATCCTTCGTCAAATAATATTGTAAATAGCGTTTTTTAACCTCCTCCCATAAATTTTTATCAATCAATAACTGGGTATAATTTATGTTTTGTTGGTACTCATTTAGAATCTTCAAAGCTAACACTGCGTAAACAGCATTTTTTCCTAACACTTTTTTTCTTCCTAATTTCTTATTATTCCTAATATCCTTGCATAGGATATCTTCGATTGACCAGTTTTGAAAATTCCGGCTACTATCAACAATATACCCTAAGTACCATAAGCCGTATGTACCGTAGCTTGGACAAGGTTTTATACCCGAAGTAGTAATTCTAGCGTTAATTTCATGTGCTAATTCTTTATAGCTTTCATACCAATAATCCTTCCATTTATCACGGGATTCTTCTTGATTTTCATTCATCTTATTCATAGTTCTTTGTACCCAAGGTACAATAGGAATGTTGGATAAAATACCAGACATAATCTCTCCTTCGATAGTAATTATATTATTCCCTTCAATTGGGTAAAAATTTATATCATTAAGCTAAATTTAGGATATATAAGGTAAGAGTGGATGTAATATTAAGTGATATATGAGAAAGTCATACTTGCATAGTATTTTGTCTAATATATGCCCACTTCTGCTGTGCCAGTTGCGTAAGTCCTGATTAGGAAAGGCTATAATATTTTGCCTAGAGCGATCGCCTTTCCCAACCAATCCTAAAGTTGTTATTACATTTGCCCAAATTATCTATCTTACAAATTATCTTCAATCCACTTCCTAAAATTACGCATAGCTTGACTTCTGCCACTCGTCAAACACTGCTGAACATACTCATTAACTAATTCAATAATCGGTATATTAGGAAAGTTAGGACTAGATTGAGATTGAATATATTTACCATCTTGGAGGACAAAAATTTCTAACCCTTGTTTTGTATATCGCCAAAGTTCAGGAACTCCTAGAATTTCATAGTTATTAAATCTAGTCCGAGATGTGATATCAACTTCAATTGCTAAATCTGGTGGTGGGTCTATATTTAAGTCAATCCTATTTTTACCAATCACAGCAGCATGATTTTGAATGTAAAAAGAGGTATCTGGTTCTACTGCTTGCCGCATTCGCTCATTTTTAAGTGTTGTAGAACCAAATGGTTCAAAATCAACCTGGAGCTTGTCTAGTAAATTTCTGACTAACTCTCCAAAAATTTCTTTATCTTTTTCATGCTCAGGTAGAGGAACCATAATTTCTAACCAACCATTACTATAAGAGATACGTGCGGCACGTTTATCTCCCATTTCTTCTAAAATATTTTCTAATTGCTGCCAACTAATATCTTTCAGTAACATTTGGTGTCCCGGTTTGACGATAATCTGTTGCAGTTTTAAAAGCATATCGCCTCTGACTTGGGTTTAGTTTTTATTATAAGGAATGAGAGTGCGATCGCACTTCAACCACATCATAATCAGGACTTACGCACAAAGATTATCTGTGGAGATTGGGTGTAAGGGTGAAAGGGTTTGGGGCTTCGCCGTGAGCGTCAACCGAACGGTGTAAGGATTTTGAATCAGTACACCCCTATAAGAATTTCTTGTCATCAATACTGAATAGGGATGGAATCAAGCCTTACCCCTGTACTCCTCATCATATATAAGCTGCACTTATAGAAGTGTTAAGTAAGCTTTTTGTTATACACCTTTACAAACCTTTACAAAGTCTCTAAGATAAAAACCATCACAGGTAAAAACACCTGAAACATACATAAAAAAAGCAATCATAAAGACATGACAGCAACCTTACAACAGCGCAAAAGCGCCAACGTATGGGAGCAGTTCTGCAACTGGATCACCAGCACCAACAACCGCCTATATGTAGGCTGGTTCGGCGTACTAATGATCCCAACCTTGCTGGCTGCAACCACCTGCTTCGTAATCGCCTTCATCGCAGCACCCCCCGTAGACATCGACGGTATTCGTGAGCCTGTTGCAGGTTCCTTACTGTACGGAAACAACATCATCTCCGGCGCAGTAGTACCTTCCTCCAACGCAATTGGTCTACACTTCTACCCAATTTGGGAAGCAGCATCCTTAGACGAATGGCTGTACAACGGTGGCCCTTACCAATTGGTAATATTCCACTTCCTGATCGGCGTATTCTGCTACCTCGGTCGTGAGTGGGAACTATCCTACCGCTTGGGTATGCGTCCTTGGATCTGCCTAGCATTCTCAGCGCCAGTAGCAGCAGCAACCGCAGTATTCTTGGTATACCCAATCGGACAAGGTTCCTTCTCAGACGGTATGCCCTTGGGTAT
>NZ_JACJRY010000017.1:0-167618 GCF_014697485.1 Anabaena sp. FACHB-83
ATCTTTTTTACGCAATTTTGCTCCAACTACAACAGAAATGGTTGATAAACTAATCTCAGTTGCACTCGACTTAATAAATCCTCAACATTTAAGAAACTGGTTTGCTAGTTGCTGCTACTGTACCTCATAACAGCCGTAGGTGCTGTATATAAAATATATAACGGAAGAATTACAATTGAACATATTTTACCTCAACGTAATCTCAATGAGTATTGGAGAGAAAGATTTACAGATAAAGAGCATGGTGAATGGTTACACAAACTTGGAAATTTAACATTGATTAGTGGTACAAAAAACTCTGAAGCACAAAATAGTTCATTTGATAAAAAGAAAGAAATTTATGCTAAGAATAATAAAAAAGTTTCATTTGATATAACAAAGGATGTTTGTGAATATTCAGAATGGAATCTTGTTTCGCTTACTAGCAGGCATCAAGTTTTAGTAAACATAGCAAAAAATATTTGGATGGTTTAGACAATTCCTAAATCAACCACATTCTCAGTCTTTTTTATACCTTTTTCAATCCATATTAAATTCACTTCAGTTTAGTGAAAATGTCAGATGATTTTGATGAGCCATTGGCAGACTTTGAGGAATACGCTCCATGAGGCTCATGCTAGATAAACAAAACGTATTGACAATGTAAATACACTTTGTCTACCATATTAAGGTATGGATGTGTATTTCGTGCTTAATGGTGTCACCTTCGTCTGGAATGAAGAAAAAGCTTGGATAAATCCCAGCAATCATGATGGCGTGACATTTCAACAAGCCACAGAGGCATTTTTCGATCCGTTTTTAGTGATTGTTGATGCAAGTCGCAATAATGAGGAAAGGGATGCTGTAATTGGCTTAGACAGACGTTGGAATCTTCTATATGTCGTCTACATTGAACGTGAAAACGACATAATTCGGATCATTTCTGCTCGTAAAGCGACACGCAAGGAGCGAGAATATTATGAAAGCTGAAGCACTTAAAAAGCGACTAGATAAAAATCGTCCAATGACGACAATCACAATTCGCATTCCCGAAGATGTCATTGAAGATTTGAAGCGCATAGCACCATTGCTGGGATTTTCTGGCTATCAGCCACTAGTTCGTGCTTACATTGGGCAAGGGCTAAGAGTTGATTTGGAAAGACTAGAGGATGATACAGTCTCAGCACTGATTAGCAGCTTGAAACGTCATGGTGTGAGTGATGAAGTTATCCATGAAGCCCTTAGTGAAGTTACTCAAAGGTAGTTTGATGGCGATCGCCACAACTCACATGAAAGGTTATTAGTGGGAAGCGATCGCCTATCCATTCTCTAAGGAAGTTGAAAACGAAATGGAAGATGAATTACGTCCTGAGTACGATTTCGCTCAAATGCAGGTAGGCGTTAAGGGTAAATATGTTGAGAGATATCGTACACAAACAAACTTAGTGCGTTTAGATCCCGATGTTACCGAAGCTTTTCCCAACGATGAAGCGGTGAATAACGCATTAAGATTACTAATTCAGATTACCCAACGTCAGCAATCTAAGACTGATGTACAGCAAACTGAATAAAAGTTGTTTTTAGTGAAGTTTTTTGGCTGTGAATTATAGCAATATCAAAGTTATGACGATTAGCGATCGCTCTCATCTTTTACAATAAAATTTTCAGCCTGAGATTCTGCTTCATAAATCAAGGGATATAGTGAAAGCCTATCTCTAATGTCTCTAGCTAATTGATCAAATGTGATACAAATTATCTTCCGTGAGTCTACTAAAACCTTATTTAAACGCCATGTCAATCTAGCTTTATCAATAGGAGAAATAAAAGCATCTCTACCGATAACAAGAATGCCATAAAATTCTATATTCTCACTGCCGAAAATAGAACGTGCTAGAGAGGTATTTTTAAAATCATCGATTTTCCAAAACCAATCAATGATTTGACTAAATCCATGTTCAAATTTAGGCGACCAATCTGATGTGCTTCTGCCTTTATCTATAAAAATACTATCTTGAGCAGCATCTTCAAATTCAATAAAACAGTAAGTATTATTTACAGAATCGCCGATTACCAAGTCAGCACGAAAATCACCATATAAGGTGAACTCATGTTTAATTTGGTTAAATCTTACAATCAGAGGAACGTAAGAACCAATAAACGCAGACAAATGTAGTCTTTGCTTAAAGAAAGGAAGTATATCCTGATTCTCTTTTAATACACTATTACTATTAAGTAAATTCTCAAGTTCTTCAAGTTCATATAGACACTGTTTAAGGTCTAAAGTAAAAGAATCCAGACCTTTCATTTTTCAGCCTCTTTTGATGAGCCATATAATATCTCCAGGCGCTCATGATTAACTATATCAATAACAGTTACTTTTCCCGGCTTAAAATCAAAAATAATTCTATATGCGCCTGCTCGCCCAATAAAACAATTAGGTATATAGTTTAGTTTATTAATTGACATTGATGAATAATCAGGAAATAAGGCCAGGCTATCGATAGCACGAATAATTTTTTCTTGTTCTTGATTTGGTAGGCTATCAAGTGATATTTGTGCTTTATCTAGTAAAAAAACTTTATTTATGTTTAACTGTTGATTATTAAATTCAATACCTGAACTCATAAAAATGGCGTAATTTTATGGATGATATTTATATTATACGTCTTATTACCTGACATCCACTGTGTTTCTAAGACTTGACATTCTGCTTGATATTGAGCAATTTCTTGTTCCATAGCTTCCTGATTAGCGTAATAATAGGCAAGCGCGGCATAAACTTGCGCCAAGGATAAGTATGGATACTCTGTCACAATATCTTGAGGAGATAAGCCAGCTTGAAAATCCATGATAATGTTCTGCACTGTCATGCGTGTACCAGCAATGCAAGGGCGATCGCCAGCAACTCCAGGTGTGCTTACAATTAAGCTACCAATATCAACTATTGCTACCATGTTTTTCCTAGTTATGAACCTCTTGAAAGGTGATCGGCGTTATCTAATCATAACTGTTTATGAAGTTACTGAGCTTGAGGGCTAGACTTATGTATGGATATAGATGTGAATATTGTGAATGCACTGTGCAACCTCGAACAGTTAAGCGTGAAGCATTTAAACATAGGGATGGTTTCGTCATTCTTGAAGATGTGACTATAGGCGTTTGTGAT
Organism: Anabaena sp. FACHB-83; assembly: GCF_014697485.1. Taxonomy (NCBI): domain Bacteria; kingdom Bacillati; phylum Cyanobacteriota; class Cyanophyceae; order Nostocales; family Nostocaceae; genus Anabaena; species Anabaena sp. FACHB-83. The sequence continues at coordinate 3,146 of NZ_JACJRY010000017.1, forward strand.
ACCTGTGGAAATCGCTACTATTCAGCCGATATTCTTCATACGGTTCATGCTGTAGCAACTGGAACAAAACCCCCTGAAAGAACCGAACAAATTCCGGTTTCCCATCTAGAATCAGCATAATTAATGCTGTATAACTTTAGGGGGTCAAGTTAACAGTAAACATAAAGAAATTGAAACCAAAATGGAAGATGAATTACGTCCTGAGTATGATTTTGCTCAAATGGAAGGCGGGGTTAGAGGTAAATATGTTGAGCGATATCGTACAAAAACAAATATAGTACGCTTAGATCCTGATGTTGCTGAAGCTTTTCCTAACGATGAAGCGGTAAATAACGCATTAAGATGACTAATTCAGATTGCCCAGCGTCAGCAAGCTAACACTAATGTACAGCCAACAGAATAAAAGTTGTGTTTGGTGAAGTTTTTTGTTGGTGGATTGAGGTTATGACGATGAGCGATCGCTCTCATTTTTCACAATAACATTTTCAGCTTCTACCTATGCCTTATAAATCAAATCCAGATTGCCAAGTATCAGTAAGCTAACAATAATTTACAGCAAACAGAATAAAATTCCTCTGATGTAGCAGCTTTTAGCCAAGTTCTCATGAATTAGCAACGCTGAATGTTAAACTAAATTGAGTTTTAGAAGCATAGATTGAGACATAAGGATGGTTAGCAATTGAAGGAGTTTGACAAACCCATTCCACAAGAAAGGCTTGACATTGTTGAGAAGACACGAGCTAACTTATTTGCTTGGCGTGGTCAGTTTTCACCTCAACTTATTGAAGTTATATTAGACTCATATTGTCTACCTAACTCAGTTATTCTTGACCCTTTTGTGGGTAGTGGAACTGTTTTGCTAGAAGCTGGCACTCTCGGATTTAAATCCTATGGTTTTGAAATCAATCCATCCGCCTTAATTCTTAGTAAAATCTATGAATTCATAAATAATTCTCAAAGAAAACAGGTTATAAAAGTTATTAAGAATTTAATAGATAAAGAATTTATATGTAAAATTTGTGCTAGTAGTAACCAGTTATCAGATTTAGCAGTAAAATTAAGAGAAGTCAGAAATAATTTATGTGAAGAAGAACGCAAACTATTTGAGGCTTTAATCATACTCCTAGATATCGGTAAAAGTAATATTAATAATGAATTTGTCCAGTGTAAATTTGCTGATTTGACTAGCTTAATCGAGAAACTTCATTATTCTGAAAACCCAATTATAGTTGCTTTAAACGATGCCCGTTCTCTTCCATTAAAAAACGACAAAATAGATTTTGTGATCACATCACCACCTTATATAAATGTATTTAATTATCATCAAAATTATCGGATCTCTGCTGAGATATTGGGGTGGGACATATTAAAGGTAGCCAAGTCAGAAATTGGATCTAATAGAGCAAATAGAAGTAACAGATTTTACACGGTAGTACAATATTGTCTAGATATGGCTGATGCTCTAAGGGAGCTTTCAAGAGTCACGAAAGATAAGGCTAGGCTTGTGTTTGTTGTGGGACATCAATCTAATGTCTTGGGATTACCTTTTTACAACGCTGACATTATTGAAAAAATTGGAGTAAGAACAAATCTCTTTCATAAAGTTTTGAGGCAAAAGAGAGAATTTAAGAATAAGTTTGGAAAAATCATTAGAGAAGACGTAATTAACTTTATCAACTTGAAAAATCAGTGTGATCAGGAAAATGTTGATCAAATTGCCAGAGAAGTAGCATTTGATGTACTGAAAAGTAGTATTGTCTTAGTCCCACCCAAAAACCTTGAATATTTAGAAAATGCAATTTCCAAAATTAACGATATTCAAGGAACACCAATTCTAGAAAGAAAATCACATATATATCAATCCCATTATTCTGTTTAATTAGGAAAAATCAAAATTATCAGCAAATTCAATTTATGTCTGAACTTTCTCGTCCTCACTACACGAAACTAAGTGCTTGTCTCAATAACCGTCGGCTACCGGAAGCTGATAAAGAAAGGCTAGAAGAGGCTGTGAGAAAGTATCACCAGTGGATTGCTGATTTAGAAGCAATTGAACGTGGTCAAGTAGATACAGTAGAAAAGTTAGTAGAAGCTACTAATCGATACAAACGTTTTATTGAGCTTGATTTAATATTCGACAGTTCAGAGAACTTTTTATATAGGCAGAAGGGCCAGCTAAAACTAGATAATACTATTTTAGAGGAATTTTTACCGCAAGTAGTTTTTCGTAGTTTGCGAGGAATAGATGATTCTTTTGAGTTAGGGCCAAGAAGTACATTCTCAGGTCTTTCTTTTCTATCATCTCTGGGAAATCTTGGTCAAGGCGGTGAACCAAGTATTAGGACTAAAGATCAGGATTTCATACTTGGTAAAAGATTATATTTAAAGTCATCCTTTGACCCTGGATTTCAGGACTATAAGTTGATTGAGTCACATTTAGGATATGTGTGTGCAGAATGCAAGACCAACTTAGATAAAACTATGTTTCAAGAAGCAGTAGCCACCAGTAGGGATTTGAAGATAGCTGTTCCTGGCTCTTTATACTTTCTCATTTGTGAATTTCTTGATATGACACCAATTTCCATAATTTCAACTCAAATTGATGATGTGTTAATCGTACGAAAAACTAAGCGGATGTCTTCTAATATTCGACAAGAGTATCGAACACCAGAGGAAAGACAGTTTCATAGACAGGAATATGTAGACTTTTTGGATGCTTCTAAATACTACCCTGATGTATTTCAAAGGATGATTGATAAGATACAGGCTCTAATTGATGATACAAGTCCATCAATGGAAAACGTTTTAGAGCAGGGGCATTTTTAATAATATTTCTTGTGACCACAATGGATTTTATTAATCTGGATGTGCTTCTGTGTTTGCGATCGCAATTCAGCAAGATACAACCTACAAAGCTTGCAAGCTATAATGCCACAATTTTAAACAGGACTTACGCACCAAAATTGTCTGTGGGGATTGGGTGTGGGGGTGAAAGGGTATGGGGTGTAAGGGTTTTGAATACTTACACCCTTACACTCTCATACCCCTGCACCCTTTACTAAAACCTTATTTTTTCGTTTTTTTGCGTAAGTCCTATTAAATTAGGGATGTTAATTCAAAGAAAGTCGCAGAAATAGACTTCGTATACCCATTTGTTATTTATGCGATCGCTAATTTTGTAACTTGTTTTACAGCAACGCCATTATCCTGTACCTTGCTGTTTCTGTTTATCCAGTTTCTCTTGAATTGCTTCACGACAAAATTCAGGCGGATCATCTTGTTGTTGTATCGCCTCCTTCATTTCTTTCGTGACACGTAAATTGACTTGTTCAGTCAAGGGTTTATCACCTTTTCTTTTTCCTGGTTCTAAATTTTCCGGCGTTCCTTTAGGGTTCGGCATTCATGTAGAAATATAAATATACCTTGAATCGATTGATAGCAATCGAATAGATTGTTTAATCGGTAGGTAATTGAGCCTGGAAAACTTGTTACCTACCGAACCACTTTATGAAATGGCAATTTCTATTCTATGTTCACAAGAACAGAACTTGAACTGTTGACGCTGGCTCAACTGAAAATTTTGTGTAACCGCTATGGTTTACGTCCAACAGGGAACCCAGGATACAAAGTCAGCTACATCACGACACTGATGGCGTTCCCTGTATTGGCGATAAGTCAGATGAAGGATAACCGAGGTTTGAGAATACCATCATTCGAGAGTTATCAACATCTCAGCGTTGCGTTGGATGAAATGAATCAACCAACCTTAGAACAGATAGCATTAATCAGGATTTCAATGGAAGGTAGGCGTATGGAATATCCGGCGAGATATGACCAGGAACAATTACTCAATCGTTATCATGCCAAAAATTACCTAGAACAAGCGATCGCTTTGCTGGAAATCAAGTAATATCTATTCCGTCGCCAGTCGCAGAAATAGCTTTTGCATACACATTTGTTATTTCTGCGATCGCATTTGCCACATAGCGGTTCTCGCTGGAGTCAAATATAGAGTGTTAGAATTTAACTATTGGCAGTACATACTTACTGGTGTAAAAGTTAGCAGGGTTCTACAGAAAAACATCACCAAAGAGTTAATTAGCGTGAAAAATTCAACGCTAACTTTAGTAAGCAAGGTAAAAAGTTGCTAGGCGGTAAACATATCCCACGTAAGTTAATGAGGATGACGACAAACTTACTATTTGCTGAATTATGTAAAATGACATTAACCTGATCTAATGTTTAACCCTTCATTGTTCATGAAGGGTCTTAGAATCTATGAAACTTTCAGTTACCCTGAACAGCAAGAATCAATTTGTTTTAGCATTAGTCTTGAAAAGTGCGATCGCATTTTCACCCTTGCTGCTGTCTACTGGTGTGGCGAGTGGACAAACTACACCACCCATCACCCAAGAACAAACTATCGCGCAAGTTCTCTCTAATCAAGAACGCGCAGAATTAAACCAACTGCGAAAGCAAGCACCATCTAATGGCATTTCAACAACTATCTTGCTCAATCTTTGGTTAGTCATATTAAGTTTATTTCCTGTAGCTGTGATTGCTTTATTTTGGTTGTTACGGCGGGTAGCCATTAGAGAAATTGTTGATAAAGCAATGGGACAGCTACAAGGCATCGAAAATTTGCAAAATCAAATAGTGATTGTTAAGCAAGAAGCGGAAAATCTGATTCAAGAAGTCAAAAAAATCAATCGAGAGTTAGAAAATGAATCGGAAGCCCTCAAGCAGAATATACAGCAAGAAAAAGAGAATTTATCTAATTTTCAATCTGAGATATTGCAATCCAAACACAATATTTTATCGGGGTTAGAAGTAGAAATCAAGAATCTACAAAATCATCTAGATAATTTAGAAGCTGAATTTAGTCAGCAATTACAACAATTGCACCTAACCATCCAGCAAAAACGCGATACCAGTTTGGAAAATATCGGTAATTTAGAATCTGATTTTGCTTCCCAGATTGCTGAAATCAAAATAGGCACTGAAAAACATAAGCAGATAACTTGGGAATATTTGGAAAAATCCCAAAATGAATTTATATCTCAGTTTGCCAATTTACACGCAGATTTTCAACAACAAAAAGATAATTTAATTGCGGAATTGCTCAAAACGCAACAAGAATTTATCTCAGAATTGGCGGGAATTAGAGTCGATACCGAACAACAAAAAGATAGAACTAAAAATAATATTGCAGAATTAGAAAATAGCTTTAATTTGCATATATCTAGCTTAAACTCGGCAACTCAGCAGCAAAAAGATGACTTACTGGCAGAATTAGTCAAAAACCAACAAGAATTTATCTCAGAATTGGCAGGAATTAGAGTCGATGCTGAACAACAAAAAGATAGAACTAAAAATAATATTGCAGAATTAGAAAATAGCTTTAATTTGCATATATCTAGCTTAAATTCGGCAACTCAGCAGCAAAAAGATGACTTACTGGCAGAATTAGTTAAAACGCAACAAGAATTTATCTCAGAGTTGGCGGGAATTAGAGTAAATGCTGAACAGCAAAAAGATAAAACACTGGATAATATTAGAGAAATAGTCAATAGTTTAACTGCTCAACTCTCTGGCTTACCATTGGAGTATGAGCAACAAAAGCAGGTTTTATTAGAAAATCTAGAAAAAATCCAAACAGCCGCACAGTTAGATATTAGCAACCATAAAGATTCAATTATCGAAAATCTGGAAAAATCTGGTTTAGAGTTTGCGGAACAATTTTCAGAACTGCAAGTAAATGCTCAAAAACAAAAGTTATTCCTTCTTGAAAAGCTGGAAAAATTAGAAACTGAATTTGTGTCTCAACTGTCAGAATTACAATTAGATGCTCAACAACGTAAAGAGTTAATTCTCCAAGAAATTACAGAGTCAAAAACAACCCAACCTCAAGCACCACCAGTATCAGTAGAAGCTGATATCCAACAAGGTGATGATTTATTTGCCCAAAAACAATATGAAGCAGCGATCGCCTGTTACAATCAAGCAATAAAAATCCAGCCGGAGAATGCCACCGCTTGGTTAAAACATGGTCTGACGTTAGCAAGACTGAAGCGTTATCAAGATGCGATCGCTTCTTATGACCAGGCTATCAAACTGCAACCAGATTATCATCAAGCGTGGTGCGATCGCGGCGTGGCGTTTGGTAATCTGCGTCAGCATAAGCAGGCTTTTGCTTGTTTCAATAAAGCCACAAAAATCAAACCCGATGATGTCACGGCTTGGTTAAACCGGGGTTTATCTCTCATAGAATTGGAAGAATATGAAGAAGCATTAGCTTCATTTGAGCAAGCGATTAAATTACAACCCAACTCGCCCAAAATCTGGGATAAACGCGGTTACACGCTGGTAAGATTAGGTATGGATGACGATGCGATCGCTGCATTTAATAAAGCCATAGAACTTAAGCCAGATTACGCAATTTCTTATTATAATAAAGCAGCTTGTTATGCTCTCCAAAAACAAGCTCAATTAGCAATTGAATGTCTCCAACAAGCAATAGAAATTAATCCCAGATATAAAGAAGATGCGGCCAATGATATCGATTTTGACGAAATCGCTAAAAATGAACGATTTCAACAGTTAATTGCTGATTAATTTGATATAGCAATTCTAAATGATGTACAAACATCCATCTCCCTTGTCTACCTTGTCTACCTTGTCTCTGTTATTCACCTATAAAATCAGACTGCTATATCCTATTAAACTTGCAACTCAAATCCAGCCAATACATCTTCCCCAGATAAAATTGCAGGTATTGACACAATTTCTACAGCTTTTCCTTGTCGATAAATTTCCACGTTGGCATTTTGGGTATTAATCAACCAACCCAAACGTAACCCATTATTTATATATTCCTGCATTTTCTCTTGAATAGTTATCAGGCTATCTGTTTCCGAACGTAATTCAATTAAAAAGTCAGGTACGAGTGGCGGAAATTTTTTGCGTTGTTCTGGCGTTAAGGCTTCCCAGCGTTCTAACTTTACCCAAGCCGCATCAGGAGAACGTTTTGCACCATTCGGTAGTATAAAGATAGTCGAAGAACTAAAAACCTTGCCTAATTTATTTTGACGATTCCAGTTATTGAAGTCTGTAATTAAATCTGCTTCTAGATTTCCGCTTTCTCCTCCCACGGGTGCCATAATTATCAACTCCCCTGCGGCATTCATTTCTAGGCTTAAATCACGATTAGCAATACACAATTGGTAAAATTGCTCATCAGTTAAATGAGTTATCGGTTCTAAATTCAACACAACTGTATTCATGTCAACTCTTCCTGATATCTTTTTTGTTATATGATAATTTTATTTAATTATTAATTCTACAGTTTAACTTACTTCATACTTGAAATTATTTGGTTAATAATTTCATCTTCCTTCCCAGTGACAAAGTTAGCAAAACGTTGTGCTAAAGGTGGAACAAAAACAAGAGGATTACTAAATCCTGAAAAAATATGCAAACCTGCAAATTCTGGGATAGCACCAATTACAGGTAAACGATTGTTGCTAAAGGCAACTAAACAATGATGCCAAGTTCCTGGTAATTTAGCCATATCCGGTAACACAGCAGCAATACTATTTCGTAACCAATTTTCGCTGTCTTCGGTGTTTACCTCTGCATCAGGATTTGTAAGCACACGACTAATTTGACCTACACGCAAGCTACCATCTAAAAATTGCACTGCACCTACATCTAATATTGGCGAAACTAATTCATCGTTCAATTCATCCCACAATTCATCAGCTTGTGTCGATGCTGCTTCTAATTGAAATCTTTGCAGATTCGCAGGCATTACTAAAGTTTGCAAATGTAAATCTACAGGTGGAATTTCAATCATTTCGGCGTGAGTAAAATACACTTTAATAGAAATACCTGCTGATTTGAGTAATTTGCGGCTGAGTCCACCAGCGCAAATTACAACATTTGTACTGTGATAAGTTCCGGTATTTGTTTGGACACCACCTTTCAATATTTGCAGAACTTGACTAATTTGCATTTCCCCACCAGCGCGTAAAAAAGCTTGGATGTAAGCTTGTGCGGTTTTCTCTGGATGAATATGTCCATGTTTCACAGTTAAAGCGCCGGAAATAACTTCCCGATTTATTAGTGGTTCTAACTCATAAGCGTCTTGTACACTGAGTAAACTTGGCGGTACAGCACAATTAGCATAGACGCTGGCGGCGGTTTCTGGGTGAGTATCGGCTGCAATTGTCAGTAATAAATCTAATTCTCGCAATTCAATATCAGCATCTAATTCTTGAGACAAGACTTGATAACGATCGCTCGCTTCTTGGCATAATTGACGAGTGAGTGGTGTTGTTCCTGACCAATAAGCTAGTCCACCATAACTATATCGAGTTGCATTGTCTGGTGTGGCGTGTTGTTCCAACAACAGCACACGCAAGCCGACTTTGACTAATTCATAACCCAGTGTCGCACCTGTAATTCCGCCACCAACCACAATCCAATCGTAGGTTTTCATTTAATATGTTGCTTGTAGACGACTCAAAAGATATTCTCCCGCAAGGATGGGAGAATAAATAGGCGCACGTTCCTTTTGGCAAGTTTCCAAACAAGCAATTTCTGTATCATCATTAGGATGACAGAAAAATGCTATTGAATAGCGCGATCGCTTTACCCTATAATCATTGGGAATCATTACCCGATGCTTAGTTGAACAAAACACATCATTTGTCCAACGCTGCATCAAATCTCCTGTATTCACAATCACCGTATCAGGAATTGTCGGCGCAGTTATCCACTCTCCAGTTGTTGTTTGCACTTCCAAACCACCCACATCATCTTGGAATAGCAAAGTAATACTGCCATAATCAGAATGCTCCCCCGCACGCACTTGTCCAGGTTTCGGAAGTTCTTGGATTGGCGGATAATGTAGCAGTCGCAGAGTATGATTTTGCTGATTGTGTCTAATCGTTAAAAAATCTGTTGGTAATCCCAACGCCAAAGCAAATGTTGTTAATACTTTGTTAGCTAGTTCTGTACAAGCTTTATAAAATGCAATAATACAAGAGTTGTTTGCTAAACTCACACCATCAATAGAAAACGCAACTTCTACCTTGCTAAAATTAAAAGCTTCTTTTAAGTCTCCTGGTTGACTTGGATTAAGTCGCTCTCTTTCTCTGCCAACATAACCAGTATTACTAAATTCATCTTGCCAAGCTATTTGTTGTTTAACTTCTAGCGGTAAATTAAAAATATGTTGACTATAGCTAAATACTTCTGCAATCAATTCTTTTGAAATGCCATGATTTTGCAAATACATAAAGCCAACTTCATGGCAAGCTTGATAAATTTGTTTCACCACAGCATCTTGAGCTTGTGAATCACTATTTATCAAAGCTGGTAAATCAATAATTGGTATTCTGCACATTGGAGAAATTATATATAGCGTTTGTCAGTTTAGTGCAGTACAAGAGGCTAGAGGCTAGGAACTAGAGAAATGCACCTCATTGAGATGAGAAACATAAATCTTAAATCATGCGGTAACAACTTCTTTCTTCTCTTCCTTTGTGTACTTTGCGTACTTTGCGGTGCGTTTTCATAATTTCTTGTTCACGACTGATCTAAAATATACATAGTAAGGAAATTATTTTGCTAAAAATTACTCAATGCGAAACTGACAAAGACAAAGCCCATATCAAAGATTTGCTCTTGGAATATTTTAGCTGGATAAATTCTATGTGGAACCAGGAATTTAACCTGAGTTTTGATGTTAATTCCTCCTTAGAAGAATGTCTTGCTCAACTTGATGAATTTATGCCGCCAGCCGGACGCTTACTTTTAGCAAGATATAAAGGCAAAATTGTTGGTTGTGTTGGCTTACGCCGCATTGAGCAGGAAATTGGAGAAATAAAAAGGCTGTACGTCCAGCCAAAGTTTCGCGCCCAAGGTATAGGCCGAGAATTATTAGAAAATATTATCTATGAAGCTGCCAATTTAGGTTACTCAAAACTGCGCTTAGATACGGCTCCTTTTACGAAAGCCGCGCAGGCACTGTATCATTCACTCGGTTTTCAAGATATCGCACCATATTTTGAAAAAACAGAAGTCCCTCCAGAATATCGAGATAACTGGATTTTTCTGGAATTGAGACTTTATTGAATCTAAAGTGTGTAATTATTCAGTTTTTAGGCAAATAAACACCATTATTACTTATATTTAAACAACTTTACTAGTATCGCAACATTGGCATAATCAATTCCTTCTATAGCAATCTGCGATAAAGATTTATGAAGAAAATTTAACATAATTGCATATAATGAAGTTATTCAACTATAAGTATTTTTGCTTACTGCCATGATAGCGGATGGATTTCCTTGGCTAACCGCGATTATTCTGCTCCCACTCGTTGCTTCCATGCTCATTCCCGTGCTGCCTGATAAAGACGGCAAACTTGTGCGCTGGTATGCCCTAGGTGTGGCGATCGCGGATTTTATCTTGATGTGCTACGCCTTTTGGAAGCATTACGATGCCAGCAGTGCAACGTTTCAACTCGCGGAGAAATATACCTGGGTGCCTCAGTTGGGGTTCAGTTGGGCAGTTTCAGTCGATGGAATATCCGCGCCACTTGTGCTACTGGCAGGACTAGTCACAACCCTTTCAATGTTTGCGGCATGGCAAGTTAACCTCAAGCCACGCCTGTTTTACTTCTTAATGTTGCTGCTATATAGCGCACAAATCGGCGTATTCGTCGCCCAAGACTTACTGTTGTTCTTTATTATGTGGGAACTAGAATTAGTTCCTGTTTACCTACTAGTCTCCATTTGGGGTGGTCAAAAACGCCGTTACGCTGCCACCAAATTCTTACTTTACACCGCCGCCGCTTCTATTTTTATTCTCGTAGCAGGCCTAGCAATGGCACTCTACGGCGACAATACAACCTTTGATATAGTCGAACTTAGTGCCAAGAATTATCCCTTAGCTTTAGAACTGTGGTTATATGCTGGGTTATTAATTGCCTTTGGTGTCAAATTAGCAGTATTTCCCTTGCATACATGGTTGCCCGATGCCCACGGTGAAGCATCTGCTCCTGTATCCATGCTATTAGCAGGTGTACTGCTGAAAATGGGTGGATATGGATTAATTCGCATCAATTTAGAAATGCTCTCCGATGCCCATGTTTACTTTGCACCAGTTCTCGCAACTCTTGGTGTCATCAATATTATCTATGGTGCATTAAACTCCTTCGCTCAGACGAACATGAAGCGCCGCCTCGCTTATTCGTCTATTTCTCACATGGGTTTTGTATTGCTGGGAATTGCCTCCTTCACCGATGTCGGTGTCAGTGGTGCAATGCTGCAAATGCTTTCCCACGGTTTAATTGCCGCAGTTCTATTCTTCTTAGCTGGTGTTACCTACGATCGCACCCATACAATGGCAATGGAAAGTATGGGCGGTATTGGTCAGCTTATGCCAAAGGTATTTGCCCTGTTTACTGCTGGTGCAATGGCATCACTCGCACTTCCCGGTATGAGTGGCTTTGTGAGTGAACTGCAAGTATTTGTTGGCATTACTACCAGTGACATTTACAGCCCTACATTCTGCACCGTGATGGTGTTCTTAGCCGCAGTCGGCGTGATCCTCACCCCGATTTATCTGCTGTCGATGTTGCGACAAGTATTTTACGGTACTGGCTCAGAACTCACCTGTGATATTGGTAACTCTGCTTTTGAAAATCAAGAAGATGAAGGAACAGTTTGCTTCGGTACAGACTGTCTCCTACCCAGCGAAGCAGTTTACCGAGATGCCCAACCCCGTGAAATCTTTATCGCCGCTTGTTTCTTGGTGCTGATTATTGGTGTTGGGATTTATCCTAAATTGGCTACACAAATGTATGATGTCAAAACCGTGGCGGTGAATAGCCAAGTACGTCAATCATATATTCAATTTGCCGAAGCCAAGCCCGAAATCTATGCCAAGGGATTATTTGCACCCCAAGTTACCCAGCCGGAAGTTTTAGGAATCATTAAATAAATTCTTCCACCAAAAAATTAATTAGCCGTTATTAACTGCGTGGTGATGTATGCAGTTGATGACGGCTAGTTTGTTGATTATGTACTTCACTCACTTACAGGACTGACGCACAAAGATTATTCATGGAGATTGGGTGTAAGGATTTTGTTATCATTTGCAGGTTTTGTTGTAATTTTGTTTTCTTATCTGAACTGTATTGGGTGATGTGGTGCGATCGCAAATCTTCAGAACAGTAGATTGGTTAAACCCAACCAAGCCCAGTAATTAAAAATACATTTACTATACTTACTAGTATAAATACTGAATTACCTAGCAAATTCACTAATATTTTTAAGAATATCACCGGATTACAACCAGTATTAGCACGAGTAACATTTAGCTCATAACACCATATCAAATGCTGAGTTAAGGGCGAAACGTCAAATTCACCTTCCCCTACTCAGATAGTGTTGTACAAACACACAGCATGAGTCTTTCTCAGCATTAAATGATTGTTATACAAAAAGCACATGGCGATTAAGTATAAACAGCTATTACTGGTTGGCTAATCTTATGCAAGAAATTTTGAACTTACTGAAAAACATTGACTACTCTGGCATACCTATCGGCAAAATAGTGACTGTCATTGTTGTCTTAACTTTGACACAGACCTTAAGACGATTCGTAGTGGAATTAATAGTTAGAACTATTGAACGCTTTACAAAACAAACCAAAACCGACCTCGACGATGAACTAGTAGGGATTATCAAACCGTCTTTAAGTTGGTTAATTTTGATTGCTGGACTATGGTTTGTCAAAGAAATTCTGTCACCAGAATTAGGCATTCAATTAAGCGAGTCAATTGGTAAAACCCTTAACTTAATCGTCGTTTTTATCGTTGCTTATGCTATTTATCGAGCCGCTTCCATTTTAGGTCAGATTATTGCTAACTTAGTACTGCATACTGACACAGACCTTGATGAATTACTGAGACCATTAATGCCGAAAATATTTCAATCGGCAGCAGTTATAGTCATTACGATTAAAGTCAGTGAAATCTTTTTAGGACAATCAGCCGCCGCCTTAGTTGGTTTATTAGGTGGTGCTGGTATTACTCTAGGTTTGTTGTTCAAAGATATTGTCTACGACTGGTTTTGTACAATTATTATCTACTCTGATAACCTTTATCGAGAAGGTGACTGGGTGGGAGTAGCAGGCGTTGAAGGTTTTGTTCAAGTTCTCAATATTGGATTTAGAACCACAACCTTGCATGTATACAAATGGGGTTCTATTTTAAAAATGCCCAACTCTAGAATGATTACTGGCATTGTTGAGAATTGGTCACAAAATCCTGGTGAGGAATTAAAATGGGGCATTAGCTTAACCCTAAAGATTGATAATATTTCCGCCCAACAAACTGCTAGAATCTGCGATGCAATTCAAGTAATGCCTGAATCTATTAAAGGCTTATCAAAAGAAATTATCGTCCGCTTTAGTCAGATAGAGAATAATGCCCGTGTGATTAATATCGTTGGTTTTGTTAATGATGACAAACTCTATTTTGCCGCAGAGAAAAACTTAAATCTAGCCATTCTGGAACTGTTAGAAAAAGAAGGCATTGATTTTCTATCTGTGGAACTGGAAACTACCCCAGAAAAGCATAAGCTTAGTCAACTGGGAGTGAATAATTAACTTACAATGACTGAATTAAACCTAACTTGCAATTGACGGGTTTCGACTGCGCTCAACCCTCTTTTAGTAAGACTATCGAGCATTGAGCGTTCGCGTAGCGTCTCCCTTGGGGAGAAGTCGAAATGCACCTTCTAAATAATTCTGTCAACCTGATTTTAAAGTACTGAGTGCTGAGTAAAAAGAAGGGTTACTTTTTTATGTTTTCTTGTGTACGTAGTTCATAACAGCTATTTAATAAGTTACAAAACGGATTTAAATTTATTTAAATCCCTACTTTTAGATATATGACCATTCACTCTATTGCTAGTTAAGCTAAAACCAGATACTAAAACAAGTGCCAAGATATGAATAAAACATTAATCACTAGTGTGATTTTTGCCATGTTAATTTTGTTGATTTTTTCTCCTTTTGCTGCGCTGGCTAGTTTAATGATTGTTTTGCTAATAGCAGCAACCTTTTGGTTTATCAAAAACCTATTGCAAATAATTTTTAGTGGCAATGTTCAGCCAACAGAAGAAAGAGATTGACAATCTATTACACGTAATTCGCTAATCTTATTCGTTCATTTCTTTATATGTAGCCAATGCTGAAGGTGACAAGCGGCTGAGGTAACGGAATATCCAATATTTCACAACCGTATCTAAAATCACGGGAAATGTGGCAATAAATAGAAATATCAAACTTGTATTAGGTGCTAGTCCCAAATGCTCGGCTAACCCTTCGAGAATTACTTCCCAACCGTGTGGTGAGTGGAAACCTACAAATATATCGGTAAACAAAATAATCACAAAAGCTTTAGCACTATCACTCAAGCCAAATATCAGTTCATCTATCAAAGACTTAATCGCTGCAATTTCTTTTTTACCATTAGCAACTACAACAGCAAAGGCGACTAAAGAAATTAAATCAGCAAAAACATTACTGATCGCTTCTTTACTTTTTTTGCGGAATTCTTGAGCTATTTCAATAGCTTTTTCTTTAACACTAGACTCAATTTCCTCTGGAGATAAACTAGGCGATTTCTTGAGGAGGGTTTGAAATTTTAACTGTTCTTCAAAGGTTTTTAACTCTTTGAAAGCTTCTTCCTCCATTTCAGAATTAATAAAAACAGCAGCGAGTTGTTGACTTCTAACACGCTCTACTATAGGACTCACTAAAAATTCTTTAGAAAAACGCTGTGTTAATAACGGAATCACAATTAACAGTAACAAGAACCGCACGGAAGTTCGGGTGCGATTTTGGGAAATGTGGTAATTCCGAATAAAATCGGCTTCGGCGTTGGGCGAAAAGTCTGTGGTAATTCGATTAATGGTTCTCCCGATAGAACTGGGGAGAAAACCTATACTTTGATTGTTGCCGGCAGGATTGACAACATTAGATGTATTTTGATAAATTTCACTGTCAATTTTTAGGGGCTGAGATACCGATTGTTGATTTACTTTGCTAATTATTAAGGTTTGTTGCTGATACTTTTCAATAACTTCATCAATAAACTGGAGTTTCTCTAATAAAACAGGGTTGGAAATTTCTAATAGTGCGCGGCTGGACTGGAATTCTGCGAGTCTCAGTTTAATAATAGTTAAATTTTGGCTCAGTACGTTCTGCCAATACGACATGACATTTGGTGTCTCATTTACGGATGCGGCAGAAATGATTTGATTGTTAAAATGCTCTACTTCAATATTTCTGATTTTCTTGGCAGCATCATAAGCTTGGGCAAGCGATCGCTCCGGTGTATTGACAAACCATTGTTTCAGCACTTCCCAATATTCATATACCTTTTGCCGCAGCAAATCACTATTCTTTGTAAACAAAAAATTCTTCATTGCCGTATTCAGTGTAAACTAGAATTAAGATAGGGTAATCATGAGTTTAAAATCTCACGATTACCCTATCAAGCATTAATAATTAATTACTCTGAATATACACCAATCAACGGATTTGGTACAGGGAAGGGACGATTTTCTAAAATCTTAAATTGACCAATCTCGGCATCATAAGCAAAAACTTCACCAGTCTCAATTTCATAAATCCAAGCATGAAGAGTCAATTGACCACTATGCAGTCGAGAACGAATAATTGGATGAGTTTCGAGATTTTCTATTTGTGTCAGTACATTCTGTTCAATAGCAATTCTTAAAAGCTTATCGCTGGGGCAATCTTTATAGTTATCCATCACCAAACGGCGAGTTGGTTCAGCGTACTGCCTCAACCAGTCATAAACTAATGGCATTTGCTGTGCCAAGCTACCTATCTGTAATAGTCCTCGCATGGCTCCGCAATGAGAATGACCACAGACAACTACATCGTTGATATCTAAAGCCTGAATTGCATATTCAATTCCTGCACCTTCCGCACCGTGATGGGAGCCATACGGAGGAATAATATTCCCAACATTACGAATAACAAATAAATCTCCTGGCTGACTCTGGGTAATTAAAAAAGGATCAATCCGAGAGTCAGAACAAGTAATAAATAATACTTCTGGTGTTTGTCCTTGCGATAAATTTTCAAATAATTCGCGGTGTGTAATAAAATAATTATCGTGAAATTCATTCAGCCCCGCAATTATGCGTTTAATCGGCACGGTTAAAAACTCCTGAGTAATCAGATAAATAGGATTTTTAGAGACGTTGATACTATCAATACGTCTCTTCAGAGCTTATCTAATGTGCAATCCACTTGGCATCAGAGACAATACACACACCTCCGAATTTTTTTAAAATCGGCTCAATTTCTGTTACTAATTCTTCTTCTTGTTCTTGTGTGCATACACTCATAATATAGCCATTAGTGAGTATATGACTTTCTAAATCATTAAAAACTCTACCTCTATCTCCTTTACCTGTAACATCTTCAATTACAGTGTAACCGGAAACTCCGATTTTCTCTAAAATATCTAGAACTTTTGGTAGTTCTAAAGAATTTGTGACTATCTCAACTTTCTTGATGGCTTCCACTTATTTAAACTCCGATAGCTTTGATAATGTTGAAATACAAAGGAATGCCAATAATAATGTTGAAAGGAAAGGTCAGTGCTAAGGCCATAGATACATACAAACTAGGATTAGCTTCTGGAACTGTCATTCGCATCGCTGCGGGAACTGCTATGTAAGAAGCACTGGCGCAAAGGACTGCAAATAGCAAAGCATTACCCGCAGACATACCAATTAATTTGGCAATAATTATGCCGAAAATGGCATTAGCTACAGGCATTAATATCGAAAAGGCAATTAAAAAAGAACCAGTTTTCCGCATATCTTTGATTCTTCTGGCCGCAACCATCCCCATATCGAGTAAAAAGAAGGCTAAGACTCCATAAAAAATTTCTTGGGTGAATGGATGTAATTTATCCCAACCTCTTTCACCTGTGAGTGTACCAATAATCACGCTACCAATCAGGAGAAAAACTGAACCATTTAAGAATGCTTCCCGTAAAACTTCACTCCAAGAAAATTCTCCTTTTTGGTTTTCTTTCGGTGGCGCAAACAATCTCACTAGCAAAATCCCCACAATAATTGCTGGTGATTCCATTAATGCTAATGCGGCTACCATGTGTCCGCCAGAAGAAATATTTAAAATTTTGAGAAATGATTGAGCAGTAATAAATGTCACTGCACTAATCGAACCATAAGTTGCTGCGATCGCGGCTGCATTGTACGCATCTAATTTGACTTTTAAAATGAAAAATGAGTAAACAGGTACAGCCGAAGCCATCAAAATCGCGGCAAAAAGTGTGATGGCAATTTCAGGATTGATGCCACTTTCGGTAATTTCATATCCGCCTTTGAAACCAATAGCTAGTAATAGGTAAAGGGAAAACAATTTAGGTAAAGGCTGCGGAATTTCCAGGTCAGATTGCAAAAAAATTGCCAGCATTCCTAAAAAGAAAAATAACACTGGCGGGTTTAAAATATTGGACAGAATTAAACTGGAATTCATGTCTAGCACCCCTGATATTGATTCTGAAGAACAACCAAAAAACTAGCCGATTGATTCATGAATATAATCTCTGTAACAA
Source organism: Anabaena sp. FACHB-83 (assembly GCF_014697485.1). Classification (NCBI taxonomy): domain Bacteria; kingdom Bacillati; phylum Cyanobacteriota; class Cyanophyceae; order Nostocales; family Nostocaceae; genus Anabaena; species Anabaena sp. FACHB-83. The sequence continues at coordinate 20,850 of NZ_JACJRY010000017.1, forward strand.
AAGATTAACTATTTGCGGTTAATATATTTCAACATTGTGACCAAGGTGTGTTTTTTATATGTCATTGCTATGAATTAGCTCAAGAATACACTTGCTGATCGGTACACACATGAAAATTTCAGTAGTTAATTAAAGCAAATCCCTATCTAAAACAAGACTTTGCTCATACTCAGGGAAACTCGGTTTAAGTTAAATTTATTTTCTAGTGGGAACTATCACCGTGATTTTACGGTCAATGATGTTTTACACTTTCAGTAAGATACCTGATATTTTTGAGGAAGTTAGGTGTTAACCATGAAATTGAGGTTGTTTGGCCAAGGCTTGATGGGAATCGGAGTCTCTTCTGTAGCGGCGTTGAGTATGGTTGCAACTATTGACCAGCCTAGTTATGCAGGCGGGACGATTTTTAAGTGTGAAAAGCGTCAAGGTGTACCTGTGACAGTTGCTCAAACTCAAGATGGTAGGAAAGTTCCGATGATTCAATGGTCATCTCAAGATTACTTTCCTAGAGAATGGAACTCAGAACGTCGTTGTTATGAAGTGTCGCGGAGATTTCAAAGAAGTTATGACAATGGCAGACTCAAGTACATTAAAACAGGCACTTTGCGCGGACAACCTGTAGTGTGTGCGGCGGTAAATCAAAGTGCGCCTTGTACTGATAGTTCTTTGTTGTTTACTCTCAAACGTGGTAGTAATGCGAAAGCAACTTTGAGAAGACTGATGAATCGTCGGGGGTTAGTCGCGGGGAATGTTCTGAATGAAAGTGGGGGAGACTCATTGAACATTGATTTTGATACATATTTAAATAACGCGACAAATGACCAAAATAGCGATATTAATCAAGATATTAATGAATAATGCGATCGCTATTTTTTATCTGTTGTAAACCCCAATGAATGGTTCTCCGTTGACACTGGTTGTCTGTCTTGGCAGTATTTCCGTGATTTTGTCGGCATCAGCACCAGTTGTCAGTATTCCTACACCAAATTACATTGCTCGGTCGATTACTGTCAAAGTTCTATCTCAAGATTTTTTGGGTTCTGGTATTTTGTTGCGGCGTAGTGGTGCAACATATACAGTACTGACCAATGCTCATGTATTACAAGCTGGTGATCCTCCCTATCGTGTACAAGCGCCAGATGGTAGGATTTATAGAGCTAATTTACCTCAAAACTTAAACTTCGGAAAAAACGATTTGGCTGTGTTGCAATTCAAAAGTGCAGGCAGTATCTATGCAATAGCATCTCCTGGTGCATTTCCCGCATCAGGAGATGAGGTATTTACTGCGGGTTATCCGGCTGTGGAAGAACGCGGTAAAAAACAAAGCTTGGCCTTTACCACAGGCAAGGTGAGTTTAGTTCTAGCCAAACCTTTAGAGGGCGGTTATCAACTAGGCTACACCAACAATATTAAAAACGGGATGAGTGGCGGCCCTTTATTAAATGTTCGGGGTCAAGTGGTCGGAATTAATGGGATGCAAGCTTATCCATTGTGGGATCAACCATCAGTATTTGCTGATGGTTCTAAAGTTGATGCAAGATTGCATCAAATGATTATTCGGCTCAGTTGGGCTGTACCGATGACAAAGGTGAGACAGATGATGCCAAAAGCCGAAAACACTACAGTTACTACTGTATTTAGTCAAGCTGATTAGCGGGCGAAAAATTTTGGATTTAAGATGTCTAACGTTCTGTCAATCTACCGTCATCATTTTTTACATTGGTGTGAGATTATGAGACTTAATCGTGGATTTACAACAGCAATTGTCGGGGTAGCGATCGCCTTTACGCAACCAGAAATTGCTCAATCTTTAACTGCACAGGATGTCACTAATCTTGCTCAAAATATTACTGTCATGATTAGTGGCCCGCAACTTGGCTCTGGAGTGATTATTTACCGCAAAGGCAAAACCTACAGCGTGCTGACTAATTGGCATGTTGTTGATGCGCCAGGAACTTACACCATCCAAACAAGAGGTCAGACCCAATATCAAATTCAACCCACGTCTATCACCCGTGTTCCAGAAGCGGATTTAGCAATTCTACAGTTTAACAGCGATCAAGCCTACAACGTGGCGATTTTTGGCAATTCTGATGCCACCAGGGAAGGCACAACAGTATATGTATCCGGCGCACCAGAACCATTACACGGCATTGAAAACCGTACTGTGTTAGTACCAGTGGGACAAATTATTGGGACTAATTCACAAGATAAAGAAGGTTACACCTTAATTTATAGCAACACGACTTATCGCGGAATGAGTGGTGGCCCTGTGCTAGATGATAATGGCCGTTTAATTGGGATTCACGGACGAGGTGCGAGATCCGACGGGGAAAAAGTTGGGTTTAATTTAGGCATTCCTATCAACATCTTTGTTAATTCCAAAGCTGTGAGAACTTTGAAATTAGCAATACCGATTTCTCAACCAAAAGATAAACCTGCATCGGCGAATGTTCCCGCCATTGGTAGACCATCAGTAATCAATGGTTCTGGCGGAGCCGCAGGTTCTTGCCCTGGTAGAATTTGCTAAAGATGGCAGAATTTAGAATAAAACATTTTAATTTACACATTTTTTCAGATGAAAAAAATTTTAAATCTTAGTCTTGTAACTGTATTACTATTGCCAAGTTTGCTAAATTTTACTGGTGAACAAGCGATCGCCCAAACTGCGATCGATGAAGATAAACTCAATACAGTGAATGGGATGCCTTGGGCTGGCGGTGGTTTGCCTTTTAGTAAACTCGTAAATATCCAAGATACCCTAGTCAATTCCGCTTTAGGCAAAGTAGTTATTGATGCCCACGGTGAAGACCCTTTAAGCAGTTTAATTAAAAGTCCCTTTAGCGGCCCTCGTCCTGGCAGATTTGTAGTTGTGTCTCTGTGGGGAAGCAAAATTGAAGGCTGTTTTGCTAAAGTCGTCGTCCAAACCGCCCCAGCCGATGGCCAAGCAACATTAGAACAAATCGCCCCCACCACCATCGAGTTAGGTATTGATGGTCAAATTCTGCAATTAACTCCTAGCCCTAATAGCAAAGTCAGAGGCTTTTCTGGCAAATATACATATACCGAATATGAAAACAATCAAAATGTTTCATATAGCAACACTTGGTATATGTCAGATACTTTGTTTGCTATTAATGCCGATGCTGCTAACATTTTACGCAAAGCTCAACCCAAAGAAGTCCGCGTTCGGTTAACTTTTGCCAATGGTGATACCAAAGTCTTTCCCATCGGTAAAGGAACTGTAAAACATTGGCAAGAAGCCTATGGTTTTAATAGTGCTTGTACTGCACCAAATCAACCGTAAATAAAGTAAAAGGCAAAAGGCAAAAAATAGATGCTATGCCGTAGTTAAAAAACTATAATTAATAGCTAATTATTGGTGATTTTCAAACCTAGCGATTAGCTATTTTTGTTTTTATGAAAATCCCTAAATATAAACCAATACGGTTCAGTTATTACTTTTTTCTTCTCTTCGCGCTCTTTGCGCCCTTTGTGGTTCGTTAAAAAAAATGAATTTAACAAAAAGTTTTAGGAACTCAACAGAGTCTTGAGAATGTTGGGTTACGCTATCGCTACACCCAACCTACACAATAATTACAAAAATCTTGATTCTCTCTGTGCCTTTCCGCCTCTGCGTGAGAAAATTCATCCCGTATTTATGCAATATTTTACATAAAAACAGCGATCGCCACCTTACACAGCATCATAGTAGGTTGAGTGCGATCGCACTTTTTCCTTTTTACTTTTAATTCCTCGGCTTTGGTGATTCAGGAATAATTTCTGTCACGACTCGATTACCTGTTTTACCACCACTCACAACAATGTTGTCTGTTTCCAAATTACCGACGGCTGTATCTCCATTAAATGTTAAGGCTGGGCTGGCTTGGCGATAAACTACATTTCCCTGCGCCTCTAATAATTTTTTATCGAGATACCAAGTTAAATTCTGAGACGTTAAAGACTGGCGACGCTGACCAATGGCGTTGACATTTCCTACTACATAAACTGTTTTTTGGGGGATTTTCATCTCAGCTTGATTACCAGTCACCGTCAGTTTTTCTTTCCGGTGAAATACCCGCACAGGAGAATTTGTTTTGATATTTTCTGTATTCATATCCCAAACCATAGAGTTACCAATGATCTGCACTGGTGGTTCTAATAAATCTGCTTGGGCATTTTTGTTGATGGTAGCAATTTTAGTTTTTAAGTTAAATTCAGCAGAATTACCGCGACCACGGTCAGTAATTTGATTATTTTTATACCGTTCAAATTGTAAAGGGCGATCGCCAATTAATTTTTCTTGTTTAACCTGCCAAATTAAATGTTCTGTCCGCATTTTAATTTGGGGATCAGTCGCATTAGCAACGACTTTACCGATAAATTCGGCTACTTGTTCGCGGGTTTTGACTCGTGCTTCTTGGGCTATGGCTTGTAACTGTTTATGCCTACCATTGATTTGATTCCGCATAATCAGTAAACCATCTTTGGGTAGCCATTCCATTTCGTTACCTTGCAAAACCACACCATTAGTAGGGTCTGTGGCTACAATTTTACCTTTGAGAAATAGCCGTTTACCATCTTGTTCAATATCTGCTAAGTCGGCTTTAATTTGATAAACTATTTTGCCATCTTGATATAATTCTCCATAAGGATTTTCGGCTTGAGCTATTTCTTTTTCTTTGGTGTATCTTGCCTTTTTGGCTTTGACTGTCCAAAGCGGTCGTCCAACTTCATCAGCTTGTTCTAAGGTGACATCAAAAAAAGTTAATTTACTCTCAGAATCTTCTGGCGAGGAACTTTGATTATTTTGATTGGAGTTTGTCGCAGGTTTACCACAAGCCCCTAAACTGAGCATTAACAGTAAAGTCAAGAGTAGGTAAGACCATTTAGTTTTAAGTGAGTAGAATTTTAAAAAACTCAAGTCATGAAAGTGGGGGGATTTATTTATTCCCCCCAAAAATCTAAAATTTATTTTTGCTATGTGCCTACCTTGCTGCTTCATGTATCTTGAATTTCTAGATGTCCGTCATGGTCTGTTGGGTCATCCAAAAAACCCATTCCCGATAAGGGGCGATAGGGGTAACTTTGGCGTGGTGTTTTTTGGATATCTTCTTTGATAGCTTCTAAATCAATGTAGCGATCGCTCACATTAATTAAACTATCACTGGTCATGGAGCGTAAACTCACAACCTCTACCCTGACACCACGATAGCTTACAGAATTGACGGCGTAGGCTAAATCGCCATCTCCACTCACCAACACCGCCGTATCATAAGAATCAACCAACGCCATCATATCAACGGCGATTTCGACATCTAAGTTGGCTTTCTTGGAACCATCTGGGAGTTGTACTAAGTCTTTGGCAATGACGCGATAGCCATTCCGACGCATCCACAACAAAAAACCTTGCTGCTTTTCGTTGGTTCTATCGACACCAGTGTAGAAAAAAGCCCGCAACAGCCGAGATCCACCTGTTAAACGACACAACAACTTGGTGTAATCAATTTCAATTCCTAATTGCAAAGCCGCATAAAATAGATTTGAGCCATCAATAAATATAGCGACTCGGCCTCGATTCTCTAAAACTTGTTCCGGCGTAAATATCGAGTCGTTTTCTAAATTATTCAACATTGTTGTCATACCTCATTTTTATCTTGATATTTTTGATACAAATTTCCAACTTTGACTTTTAGCTAGAGAGTTTTATGATAATTTTCCGGGGCTAATGATTTAAGTTCAGCCCCGATAAATTTTTTGAGAGATTTGAGAGATTAGAAAATGTTCTGAAAGAAATTAAAAAAACTAATCGTTTTTCGGAGGTTCTATGCGTTTAAAAATTGGTTGAGGATTCCCCAACAGTTGTTTATTAGATAGTAACCCCCATTGGGAATGAATGGAAAATGGGGCAGCAGTTGCTGTTTGATTTTGTTCGTTAAAGTTGATTCCAAAACCCAGTTGCTGATAAATTTCGCTACTGATATTGGGAATAACTGGTGAAAGAAGATATGCTGACAGTCTAACTGATTCCAAAACTGCGTAAAGCACTTTTTCTACTTCCTGCTGCTGTCCTTGTTTATATAGTGACCAAGGGGCTTGATCATCAATAAACTTATTACTGGCTTGTACCAATGACAGAACAGCTTCGCAGGCTTGGTTAAAAGCTAGTGCTTGATATGCTTGTTGTACCTGTTCCCCTAGACCTAAACCAATCGTTTTCAAAGGATTTGCCGCAGAAATGGTTTCATCTGAAACTGACACTTGATTGCCAGCACAGTATTTTTTCACCATGTTCAAGGAGCGATTTAACAAATTACCTAAATCATTTGCCAAATCTGCATTTAAAACGTTGATGAATCTACTTTCATTAAAGTCGCCATCTTTGCCAAATTCGATTTCCTTAAGAAAGTAATAACGAACGGCATCACTACCATATCTCTCAACTAGAGCGATCGGATCAAGGGTATTACCCAGCGCCTTCCCCATTTTCTGCCCATCTTTGGTCAAAAATCCATGCCCAAATACTCTGTCTGGTAAAGGTAAGTCTGCCGACATGAGCATTGCTGGCCAGTAAACTGCATGAAACCGCAGAATATCTTTGCCAATTAAATGCAAGTTAATCGGCCACCATGTTGCTAAAGCGTTGGCTAAGGTTGGTTCAGCATCAGGTTCTAATAATGCTGTGACATAACCCAGCAGCGCATCAAACCAGACATATAAAGTTTGGTTAGGATCAGTCGGAACAGGAAAACCCCAGTCAAGATTAATCCGGGAAATGGAAAAATCTTGTAAACCTCGGCTGACAAAGCTTAAAACTTCATTACGACGGCTTTCGGGTTGAATAAAATCTGGGTGCGATTGATAAAACTCTTCTAATTGAGTTTGGTATTTAGATAAGCGAAAGAAATAATTTTGTTCGTCTCGCCATTCAACTTCTTTATTGGTATGAATTGGGCAACGCTTACCATCTAATAATTCTCTTTCTTCTTTAAATTCTTCGCAGGCTACGCAATACCAGCCTTTTTGCTGCCCTTGGTAGATATCGCCTTTTTGCCAAACGCGCCCAAAAAATTCTTTAACAATCGCTGCATGTCGCGGCGCAGTTGTCCGGCTAAAGCGATCATATTGAATGTTTAATTTCTCCCATAAGCTAACAAAACTGGGAACAATCCCATCACAAAATTCTTGGGGCGCTTTGCCTAAAGACTCTGCTGAACGTTGAATTTTCTGCCCATGTTCATCTGTACCTGTAATTAACAGGACACGATGTCCCTTGAGTCTCTGATATCTAGCCACTACGTCTGCGGCGATGGTTGTATAAGCACTTCCAATATGAGGGACATCGTTTACATAGTAAAGGGGTGTTGTCAGTGCAAATGTCTGGTCTGTTTTATCCACTAGGTTCATGCAGAATAAAAAACAAATTATTAAAACGTTTTATACTTAGTTATGAAAGCAAAACTACGCAATTATATTACATTACTATCTCTTTTTCAAAGTTCACCTTAATATTAGCAAATTTCTAGAGTTCAGAAATGTTTTGTAATAAGTACAAATTTGGCTAATTTCGGCTCTAAAAACAGAAAGGAGAATTTCATAAGGTTGATCTGAGGTTGTTTCTTACATAGATTGTGACCAAAAGTACAACGCTCTAAACATAGAAAAATCGTTTGCTTTTATAGATAAGACATTTCTATCCTAAGAGGGTCGTAGTATCAGTAAAGAAATGTAAAAATTAAATCAAGATAAACTACGATATTTTCCCAAAAATATATTTAGATATGAGTCTAAATAGCCCCTTAGATATTTCTCGCTTATTTTTAGCAACTTTTTCCACACGAATGTTTTGCTATTACGAGGATCGCATTCCTCGTGATGCAAGTTTGTTAATAGTGAGCAATCATCGCAGCTTTATGGATGCCATGATTTTAATGAAGGCGTTATCAAGTCCGATTCGTTTTGCTTGTCATCACTACATGGGACAAGTGCCAATTTTGCGCGAAATTGTCACCGGACAATTAGGTTGTTTTCCGTTAGAAACAGTGGAGAATCGGCAGCAAAGCTTTTTTGCTCAATCACAGATGCTATTAAAGTCTAAGCAGATGGTAGGCGTTTTTCCTGAAGGGGCCGAACCGATGGTGCAATCGACTCCAGCATCGGCGGTGGGGGAATTTCAGCGTGGATTTGCCCATTTAGCGTTGCGGACTGGCGTACCAGACTTAGCCATTTTACCAATTGCGATCGCCTCTTTAGAAGAAGTCAACACCACAGCTTTTCCCCTAAAACTGTTGAGTTTGTTTGACCCTTCCGAACCTTTATTTAACCAATATGGATGGCATCCATTAGTGATATATCAACGGGTAGCTGTACTCATTGGTCGCCCTTATTGGATTACAAACGATCATCAAAGTCAATATCACGGCAAACAAGCCAGAAAAGTTATAGCTGAACTCACACAACACTGCCACAGTGAAATCGCAAATTTACTACAACAAGGATGTTATTGATATACAACACCACGGCAGAATTTTAAAGATGACTTTGCTGGTGTTTTAATTGTAATTTTTTTGCTGATTTTAGATATATATTGCTAAATATGATCTGACAGAATCTTTATATAAGACTAAATTATATTTACAATAATTTGATTGCAGGTTTAAGTGAGTTTTTATTAGCTGAGTTATGATTTTAACAGACTTTTACCTGTAATACTGTCGAAAACTTAAATTCACTATTTTGAACTGATAATTTTTGTCTGTTTATGGGAATCATTTAAAAAAAAATCTCAAAGGATAATAATTGTATGCAGGTAAAACGATAAAAATCCTCAAGAAAATTAAAGTTGTACAATGCCAGAAGTTGAGTTAAAGCCGTGTTTTCTGACTCCGAAACGAGTCCAACCAGAGTATCCGTTGTTTGTTTATTTACCGGGAATGGATGGTACTGGTGAGTTACTGCGATCGCAAACATCGGGACTAGAAGCAGGCTTTGATGTTCGCTGTTTGGCGATCCCCAGAAAAGACTTAACGACTTGGGAAGAGTTGACTAATAACGTCTTGGACTTAATTCACGCAGAATTGGAGAAAAGTTCCCAAAGGTCAATTTATTTGTGTGGAGAATCATTTGGTGGCTGCTTGGCGATGAAGGTAGCTACTAAAGCCCCGCATTTATTTAAACGGATTATTTTGATTAACCCCGCCTCAGCTTTTCGCCTGCGTCCGTTTTTAGATTGGGCATCCCATTTATCATGCTTAATACCAGAATCTTTGTATGATATTGGTGCATTGGGTTTATTACCGTTTCTGGCATCTTTAGAACGCCTAGACAGAAGCGATCGCTATGAGTTGCTAAAAACTATGCGTTCTGTCCCATCCGTAACAGTAAATTGGCGATTGACTTTATTGCGAGAATTTGAGGTTGACGATGACAAATTACGCCGTCTCACCCAACCAGTATTGTTAATTGCTGGTGCAAGCGATCGGCTTTTACCTTCGGTTACAGAAGTGAAGCGAATCGCTGCTATTTTACCTAAATCTCAGGTTTTCATCCTGCCTAATAGCGGTCACGCCTGTTTGCTCGAACAAGATGTCAGTCTGTATGAAATTCTGCAAAACAACAACTTCTTAGAAACTTTGAATCACAAGCTTTACAAGCTACCAGTGAAGGAATTCGGTTGAGCAGGAGGCAGTGGTTCGGCTACGCTCACCAACCGGAGGCACTTTGGCAAAGCCGGAGAAGTCAAAAGTAAAAAATCAAAAGTCAAAAGTATTCTTCATTTTTGCCTTTTTACTTACCACTAAGCGGTTGAGGCAGGGAGTAGACAAAAAGTTTTTCACTCAGTACTCAGTACTCACACTTCGACTTACCTCGACTTCGCTCGGTACAAGTCGCTCAGTGTACGGCACTCAAACTTGTACTTGTTGGAAGATGTCAAGTTAGTCTGGATTTCGCTACAAACAGATTAGAGCGACTGGCATAACAATGACAAACCAACCCCAAAAACAACCAGAAGTAGAAATCACTAATCAAACATCCGCTAAAGAGAAATCATCGTTATTTGACTCTTTGGCGACGACTGGTAAAACATTGTTTGATACAGCCTTGGGCGTGGGTGTAGCCACAGCTAAACAAACACATAAGTTATTTGGACAAGCAACTCAAACTACTGGCCAAATAGTTGATCGCCTCAGTCAAAATTGGCTGATTAGAAGGCTATCGGGTTTTTTAAATCTGAATTGGCTGATTGGTGCTAGTGAAAATGTTGATCTAGAAAAAGCCGCCACCACCGTTAACAAACTCAAACAAAAATACCCCCAGGAATCGCCTAGCCAGATTTCTCACCGCATCATGCTAGATACCGCCACCAAAGCAGGTGGGATTGGGTTTGCCAGTAGCATTTTACCAGGGGTAGCAGCAGCATTATTAGCAGTTGATTTAGCTGCGACGCTGAAATTGCAATCGGAAATGCTGTATAAAATTGCGGCTGCTTACGACTTAGATTTAAAAGATCCAGCCAGGAAAGGCGAAGTTTTAACAATTTTTGGTTTGGGGTTGGGTGGTAATCGTTTGTTAAAAGCTGCTGGATTGGCGTTACTGCGAAATGTGCCGTTTGCAGGTGCAGCGATCGCCACTAGTTCTAATGCGGCCTTAAGCTATTCTCTAGGGTATGCAGCTTGTCGATTTTACGAAGCCAAACTAGATGAATCTGTTTCCTTAACATCACCAGAAACTTTGGCAACCCTGAAAGCAGAAAGTGAAAATTACTTAGAAACTGCGATCGCTCAACAAGCCATCATGGATAAAATTCTTGTTCATGTGATTCTCGCCAGCCATCCCGAAAAAACCTGGGAAGAAATTTTACCAGAATTGCAAGCATTGAACCTCAGCCCAAATTCCCTGGATGCGATCGCCAACAATATCAAGTCACCGCAACCATTAGATACACTCCTCAATCAACTCAACCGTGATTTTGCAATCCCACTGTTGGCACAATGCCAAAGAATTGCTCAACTTGACCAGCAAACCACAGGAGTAGAACAAGAAATAATTAATGCGATCGTCAATAAATTTGACATTGACACCACTGAATTGTGATTCCAAAACTAGCCTCTAGCCTCCAGTCCCTAGTACAGGTCGGCGTAAATAAACAGACCATAAGAAAATGCTAAAAGGCTTGTATTATCGTTATTCTTTCTTTTTACTTTTGCCTTTTTACTTTTGCCTTGTTGTACTAGCCTCTATTCCTGTTCAATCTGCTCAGGATCAATACCCATTTCTCGGAGACGTTGCTTTAATTGCTCTACTTGCTGTTCAGCCTGCTGTCGAGCCTGTTCAGCTTGCTGTCGAGCTAAAGCTTCTGCATCTATTCTTTGTTGTGCTTCACGTAGTGCTTGCGCCTGTTCTGTGGGATTCAGTAGCTTCTCTCCTGTATCTTCTCGGTAAAAACTAATCAGTTCTCCTTCTACCTGCAAGCGCAAACCTAATGGTTCACTACGATTGTCGGTAATCAACTCATAAGAATCTTGGCGCAACCGATAACCCCGCAACTGTCCTTGTACCCATTCGCCTCTGGGGTCAAATAACCAGTATTCTTTAACACCAAGTTGCTCGTACAAAGTCTTCTTAAATTCCTGATCGTGATTTTTCGTCCCCGCCGAAGTCATCTCAAAAATCACCGATGGAACTTCCCCTTCTTCCCACACTTTATAGTTATCTCGCCCACCAGGTGCGACATTAAAAATTACCATCACATCAGGGGCAACACGCAACTTAGGAAATCCTTGAGCGTAGTAGAGAAATTGATTGGCAAGGACTGTTGCTTGTTGTCCTACTAAATACTGACGCAGAATTTCTAGTGTCGCCAGTAATACACATAAATGAGCATAGCTTTCTGCCACTGGTTCACCATCGGAACTAGGATAGAACACTTCTGCCCGTTGGTTTGGAGTTAAGGCTGAGGTCATAGTCATGCCATACAGAAGGTTAGGATGTTTTAATTATAAAAGTCAGTGGTGATTCGCCCTTTCATACTTCACACTTCATACTTCTAACTTCTCTTCACACTTCAAATTTTTGAGCAATACTGGTACAAGAAGGAATCTTTAAACAAAATCCCAAAATGGCAACAATTAAACTTAGTAATCAGCCTCTGCTGGAGTGGGCAGGCGATAGTTTGGCAATTGGATTATTTGAAGATGCGGTAGAGTTAACAGGTGAACTGGCGACTTTGAATGAAAAGTTCGCTGGCATCTTAAAAGAAGTCATTGCCGAAGAAGAATTTACAGCCAAAGCCAACAGCACTGTCTTTATTCGTGTCGCTGGCGGCGGTGCGGTTAAAAAAGTAATCTTGGTTGGCTTAGGAAAATCAGACGCACTGAAAGTAGATAGTCTGCGGCGGGCGGCGGCGGCGGCGGCGAAGGTAGCCAAAAAGCAAAAAAGCAAAACTCTCGGATTTAGCTTTCCCTTATGGAATAACGACCCAGCCGCCACAGCCCAAGCGATCGCAGAAGGTGTAGAGTTAGCTTTATATCAAGATGTGCGCTTTAAATCAGAACCAGATGATAAAGGCGCAAAAGTTGAAACTGTCGAGTTACTGGGCTTTGAAGGTCAAGAGGATGCAATCAAGCGTGCCAATCAAATTGTATCTGGGGTAATTTTAGCCAGAGAATTGGTAGCCGCCCCAGCCAATACAGTTACACCCATTACAATGGCCGAGACTGCCCAAGAAATTGCCAAAGACTACGGCTTGCAATTACAAATCTTGGAAAAAGAAGATTGTGAGAAATTGGGTATGGGTGCCTTTTTAGGAGTCGCCCAAGCCTCTGATTTACCACCCAAATTCATTCACCTCACCTACAAACCAGAAGGTACACCCACCAAGAAACTAGCCATTATCGGTAAAGGTTTAACCTTTGATTCTGGTGGGTTGAATATTAAAGGTGCTGGTAGCGGCATTGAAACCATGAAAATTGATATGGGTGGTGCAGCTGCTACCTTGGGTGCAGCAAAAGCAATTGCCCAACTCAAGCCCGATGCCGAAGTTCACTTCATCTCTGCCGTTACCGAAAACATGATTAGCGGTCGCGCTATGCACCCAGGCGACATCCTCAAAGCTTCTAACGGCAAAACAATCGAAGTGAATAACACCGATGCTGAAGGGCGTTTAACCTTAGCTGATGCTTTGGTATATACAGATAAATTGGGATTAGATGCGATCGTTGATTTAGCCACCCTCACAGGTGCAAACGTCATTGCTTTGGGTGAAGATATCGCCGGGTTATACACCCCCCATGATGCCTTAGCTTCGCAGTTAGAAACAGCTGCTGGCACATCAGGCGAAAAAATTTGGCGGATGCCAATGGAAGAAAAATATTTTGAAGGCTTGAAATCGGGGATTGCCGATATGAAAAACACCGGGCCGCGTCCTGGTGGTTCAATTACCGCCGCCCTATTCCTCAAGCAATTCGTCAAAGATACCCCTTGGGCGCACTTAGACATTGCAGGGCCAGTCTGGGCAGACAAAGAAAACGGCTACAACGGCCCCGGCGCAACTGGCTACGGTGTGCGGATGTTGGTTAACTGGGTACTAGGAACTGAAGTGTGAAGTCGGAAGTATGAAGTCTGAAATATGAGTTTTTAGACTTCATACTTCATAATTCATACTTTATTCGTGTTATCTTGGGCTTGCCGCCACAATTATGTTGCAATAATGACAAATAATGCGGAGTACTGAGCAGTTGTTACTGGACTTAGCACTTAGCATAGTAATTTGGCAGTGAAGAAGTTACGGTTTTTTAACAAAGCCAATCTGGTAAAATTTGTAAGGTTTCTATAAGCTCTGAGCAATGGGATCGACTAGCGCACGGATAGCAATTGACGCAATGGGGGGGGATCACGCACCCAAAGAAATCGTTGCTGGTGCATTACGCGCCAGTGAAGAATTGGGTGTGAAAGTCTTGCTAGTTGGTGATCCCCAACAAATTAAAGCTGTCATGCCGCCAAAAACTACTTTGGAGCGGGTGGAGATAGTTCCTGCTGAAGAAGCGATCGCTATGGATGAGGAGCCTTTAAATGCGGTTAGACGCAAACGTAAGGCTTCGATTAATGTAGCGATGGATTTGGTCAAAAATCAACAGGCAGACGCTGTATTTTCTGCTGGACACTCTGGGGCAGCTATGGCATCAGCATTGCTGCGTTTAGGAAGATTGCCAGGAATTGATCGCCCAGCCATTGGTACAGTTTTCCCCACGATTATGGCTGGCAAGCCAGTATTGATACTGGATGTCGGTGCAAATGTAGACTGCCGCCCTAAATTTTTAGAGCAGTTTGCTGTGATGGGTTCAATTTACAGCCAATATGTTTTGGGTATGGATACACCAAAGGTAGGCTTACTCAATATTGGTGAAGAAGATACCAAGGGCAATGAGCAAGCACTCCGCGCCCATCAACTGCTGCGGGAAAATTCTAGTATCAATTTTATTGGTAATGCCGAAGGGCGTGATGTACTTTCGGGACAATTTGATGTAATTGTCTGTGATGGGTTTGTGGGTAATGTGTTACTCAAATTTGCCGAATCTCTGGGAGGAGTAATTCTGCAAATCTTACGTGAAGAACTGCCCCAAGGCTTGCACGGTCAAATAGGGACTGCCCTGTTAAAACCAAATCTCAAGCGAATTAAGCAACGGATGGATCATGCGGAGCATGGAGGTGCTTTACTGTTAGGTGTGGCTGGAGTTTGTTTTATCGGCCACGGTAGTTCACAAGCACCTTCAATTTTTAGTGCAATACGTATGGCAAAAGAAGCAGTTGATAACCAAGTGCTGCACAGACTTAAATCGCAGTACGAAATCCTACAGCGTGAGAACGGTTAGTCATAGTTGATATTGTCATCCGTGATTTGTCCTGAGAAGGATGAATGATGAAAACGCTGAGAGCTTGGGAGAGCAGGAGTGCAAAAGTTAGGCATCGCATTTACAGGAAGTGGCTCGGCAGTTCCCGAAACTTCCCTCGACAACCAGGCACTAACAGCACTGGTTGAAACATCAGATGAATGGATTACCACAAGAACGGGTATTCGTCAACGACGAGTATCACTTTCTTCAGGTTCATTGACTGAATTAGCGGCGGCAGCAGGGGAAAGAGCGATCGCCGCCGCCGGCATTCAAGCTACGGACTTAGATTTGATTTTGCTGGCAACATCTACCCCAGATGATTTGTTCGGCACGGCTTGTAAAGTCCAAGCCCAGTTAGGCGCAACCAAAGCAGTTGCCTTTGATTTAACCGCCGCTTGTTCTGGCTTTGTATTTGGGCTGGTAACGGCTGCTCAATACATCCGCACAGGGGTATATCAGAATGTACTGGTGATTGGGGCAGACATCCTCTCCCGTTGGGTAGATTGGCAAGACCGTAAAACTTGCGTGTTATTTGGTGATGGGGCAGGTGCGGTAGTATTACAAGCAGCTGAAAGCGATCGCTTGCTAGGATTTGCCCTCAAAAGCGACGGTAGCCTCAATCATCAGCTTAACCTCGGCTATGCAGCGACTCCCCAAGAACTACTCCCAGGCATCAACGTTTCTCAAGGCACTTACCAACCCATCAGTATGAATGGCAAAGAAGTATACCGCTTTGCTGTCCAAAAAGTGCCGGAAATTATTGATAAAGCTTTATTTGAAGCCAACTTGACCGTTGATCAAATAGATTGGTTAGTCTTACATCAAGCTAATCAACGCATTCTAGATGCTGTTGCCCAACGTCTAGAAATTCCCGAACAAAAAGTTATTAGTAACCTTGCCAATTACGGCAATACCTCCGCCGCTTCTATCCCCCTCGCCTTAGATGAAGCAGTGCAACAAGGCAAAATTAAACCCAATGACATCATTGCTGCATCCGGTTTTGGTGCAGGTCTGACCTGGGGTGCAGCTATCTTCCAATGGGGAAGATAAGTATTAATAAGTAAAAAGTAAAAAGTAAAAACGTAAAACTTTTTACTTTTGCTTTTTTCCTTTTGACTTTTTAATTGACGATTGACCAATGACTAAAACCGTATGGGTGTTTCCCGGACAAGGTTCCCAAGCACTGGGAATGGGAACAGACTTATTAGATATACCAAGTGCTAAAGCAAAATTTACTCAAGCTGAAGAAATCTTAGGCTGGTCTGTTAGCGATATCTGCCAAAACCAAGAAGAAAAGCTAGGACAAACTCTTTATACTCAGCCCTGTCTTTATGTAGTGGAAAGTATTCTCGCTGACTTGATGCGAGAACGGGGACATCAACCAGATGTGGTGGCTGGACATAGTTTAGGTGAATATATTGCCCTTTACGTTGCTGGGGTTTTTGAATGGTCAGCAGGTTTGCGTTTAGTTAAACGCCGTGCTGAACTAATGGATAGTGCGGCTGGTGGAATGATGGCGGCTTTAATGAACTTTGACCGCGAACAATTAGATACAGTTATAGCCGAAACGCCAAATGTAGTTTTGGCAAATGATAACAGTCCAGGACAAGTGGTCATCTCTGGAACTCCTGATGCGGTACAAGCGGTAATGTCGCAGGTTAAAGCCAAACGTGCGACACCCTTAAAAGTTTCTGGCGCGTTTCACTCACATTTAATGTCGGCTGCTGCGGCTGAGTTCCAAGAAATTCTGGAGACAGTAGAATTTCAGTCTGCAACTGTACCTGTAATGTCGAATGTTGAACCTACACCCGCCACTGACGCAGAAATTTTAAAACAGCGTCTTACGCAGCAAATGACTGGTTCAGTACGTTGGCGAGAAATTTCGCTGCAATTACCAGCTAACAACATTGAACAAGTCATAGAAATTGGCCCTGGCAATGTTTTAACTGGGTTAATTAAACGCACCGTTACTGATTTAATCTTAAAGAACGTCCGTAATGCTGCTGAATTAACAGAATAGGGAGTAGGGACGAAAAAATCAAAAGTTAAAAGGCAAAAGTAAAAAATATACTAACTTTTAATTTTTAATTTTTAGTTTGTGAAGGGTATTCCAAAAAAGAAATTATCCCATTTGTTGACTACCTCTATCCACCTTGTCTTCCTTGTCCCCCTTGTCCCCCTTTTCCTAATTCCTACTCCCCACTCCCTAATGTCCTATGTCTCGCAGTCGTGAACCGTTAATTAGTCTGGCGCTTTACCACGCTTTCAAATGGTCGGTTGTCAGCCCCATGCTTCATACTTACTTTCGTGGGAAGATTTATGGGGTCGAAAATGTGCCGCAATCAGATCCTTTGGTAGTTGTGAGTAATCATGCTAGTTATTTTGACCCGCCAATTGTTTCTAATTGTGTGCGCCGTCCGGTAGCATATATGGCGAAACAGGAGTTATTTGAAATTCCGGTTTTGGCACAAGCTATTAAATTATATGGTGCTTACCCCGTGAGTCGCGGTAGTGCCGATCGCAATGCCATTCGGGCTGCTTTAGAATGTTTAGAAAATGGTTGGGCTGTGGGAGTGTTTTTACAAGGGACTCGCACACCTGATGGCAAAATTACTGACCCCAAAAAAGGCGCAGCACTCTTAGCCGCAAAGGCGCAAGCACCAATTTTACCTGTGAGTTTGTGGGGAAGTGAAGGAATTTTAGAAAAAGGCTCATCCATACCGCGTGCTGTTCCCCTGACGATTAGAATTGGTGAGGTAATTGCACCACCAAGTTC
The DNA here is from genome assembly GCF_014697485.1 of Anabaena sp. FACHB-83. Classification (NCBI taxonomy): domain Bacteria; kingdom Bacillati; phylum Cyanobacteriota; class Cyanophyceae; order Nostocales; family Nostocaceae; genus Anabaena; species Anabaena sp. FACHB-83. Next base: position 38,517 of record NZ_JACJRY010000017.1, read on the forward strand.
TACTAACAAAGATGAATTAGACCGTGTAACCCAAAAGTGTGCAAAGGTCATCAACGAAATGCACGATTTAGGGCGTTGATGAGAAATATGCTTTTCGGTAGTAGCGATCGCCACTGTATTTTTATATGTTGCTAATGTCTACTAGCGATCGCTAAATTAACTAATTTTTAAAATATTATATGACCGGCTCTGATGCCAAGAACTTTTGGAATCGCTTGAATAATTCGGCGTTAGTCCGCTTTTTGTTGTTAGTGGCTTCTGGCTGGGCTTTCGTACAACTTTTAGCATACTTTGAAGCCGTCATTGTTATTTTTACATTTGCGGCAATTTTAGCTTTTTTACTCAGCTATCCTGTAAATTGGTTGCGGCGGTTTTTACCTCATGGGGTAGCTGTAATTGTTGTCTTCTTAATCAGCATTGTGATTTTAGGCGGATTATTAATCACCGTTGGGATAGCAGTATTATCCCAAGGACAGCAATTAATTGATAGTATTTCGGGATTTTTAACTTCTCTTGCGCCTTTTTTAGAAAGAATCGAAGAATTTCTCCGTAACCGCAATCTGCAAATAGACTTGAGTTTAATTGAAGAACAATTGCGGAATCAGGCTATATCAGGTTTAGTCACCAGCTTAACTTTTCTACAACAGTTATTAACTAATTTTGTCACCTTTATTTTAATTGCTGTTGTAGCATTCTTCATGCTACTAGATGGCGAAAAACTATGGAATTTTATCTTAAAGATAGTCCCTAAACAACGCCGCATCAGATTTACCAATATCATTAGACGCAGCTTTTTAGGGTTTTTTCGTGGTCAGCTATTACTGAGTTTATTTTTAACCACAACTACTTTCATTGTCTTTGTAATCTTGCAAGTACCTTTTGCCTTACTATTATCTGTAATTGTTGGTTTTTTAGATATCATTCCAGGTATTGGAGCAACTTTAGGTGTTAGCACAATTACTTTAATTGTCTTATCTCAAAATGTTTGGCTGGCATTGAAAGTATTGATTGCTTGTATTATCCTCCAACAAATTCAAGACAATCTCATTGCACCTCGGATTATGCAAGGTGCGCTAAATCTCAATCCGGTTGTGGTATTTTTCGCCTTATTAGTAGGTGCTAGAGTCGCAGGCTTATTAGGAGTTTTCATTTCTATTCCAATTACGGGAGTAATTGTATCTTTATTTGAAATTGATGAGATGAAAGCTGAGGTTTAGTCAAGAGTTATGGAGTAGCGATCGCATTTTGTTCTTCTGTTGGTAATTTTTCAATTTCTGCGATCGCAAGCTGTAGTAATTCAGTCATGGTTGAGTAGTTTGAATAGCTTTTTACCATTGATGATATCAAGTATTTGATTGCGTTAGCGTAGCTGACCGTCGGTATCGCCTCTAGTACAGTCTTCTTATCTAATCCTTTTCAACAGAGAAAATAAATACCTCTGCTGATGTAGTCGGCCAGATAAATAGATTTTCCTTTTCCGTATCTAAATCAATAGCAACTGCTTCTATTTGATTTGGAACCCTATTTTTATCTCTATATTTCACTAATGTAGTGAATTGTCTAATTTCTAAACTTGGTTCAATAATTGTGAATTTTACTGGTGAGTTAAGTTGAGTTGGTTCCCAAATACCAATTTCTTTATCAATTTCTATTCCTGTAATATGGTAGAGTGTAGCATTTCTGTTATCTAGCTGACTCCACCACTGAGTAATTGTCTGAACTTCAATGCTATTTTCTATTGTTTTGTCACAGTACCACCGGATAGCAGTTGAACTATCTTTAACAGCTTTTTTAATTGCTTTTTTAACTTGTTCTTCCCAATTCTCATCACTCATGTCTAAAGTGACCATTCTCCCTTCAGATTTTGAACGATCAATATACACATGAAAAGCTTCAATATCTTCGCGGTGGGTAAGAACATATCGGCGTAGGTCATTAAGACTCATTGCTTGATACTTAGCTACAGTCATGGTTCAAAACCTCCGCTTGGTTTGATTTCAAAGTCTAACTCTTCCCCAGCCACAAGTACATACAAATTGCCAGTACGTTCATCTATCCTAACAAGTTCGATGCTTTTGCATTGCCATCCCAATCCAGGATAAATTACATTAGTAAACCGGTAACAAAGCCTGTAGAGTCCCTGAGTTTGTTCATTTGTCGGCTTCATGTATATTTGACAGGATATATTTGTTGAGTATAATAATACTTTAGTTACTTTAAGTGTAAAACAACTTACAAGTATTTCTGAATCATTGAATTTCGATGATTCACAAGATAAATTACTTCCATCACTTGCGGGAATAAGTATTGATTTCCGTTGTTGATCCTGCGACGGTGTATTTAACGGTCAGCTTTACGAGGATTCTGTTCTCCTGAATTGACTCCTTTTCCTTTCCCGAATAGGCGAGAATACACCCGCAAGTGATATTTTTTATTAATTATTTACAAATATTCAATATCAATAATATAACTATTGTCTAACAGATAGCTAGTTAAGGATAATTTAGTTGACAAAGTGAAAGAAAGTTCTAAATTAATTCTCACAGACAAACCCGAATCTTTACGAGAACAATTTTATTCTCTCAAGCAGCCATCAGATATAGCTGACCTTTTAGGTGTTTCCTATTCTCGCCTTGTTTATCATATATATGTTGTTGAGCCTAACCAGCGTTATAAAACCTTTGAAATATCAAAAAAGTCTGGTGGGGTTCGTCAAATATCAACTCCTGTAACTGCGCTGAAAATTATCCAAAGAAAACTTAATCAGGTTTTACAAGCAGTATATGAGATAAAGCCATCTGTACATGGGTTTGTTAAGGGAAAAAACATTGTAACTAATGCTCAAGCTCATGCTAAGAAACGCTATGTTCTCAATATTGATTTAAAAGATTTTTTTCCTTCTATTAATTTTGGTAGGGTGCGGGGTATGTTCATAGCTACCCCGTATGGTTTACATCCAGAAGTTGCTACAGTTTTAGCGCAAATTTGCTGCCATAACAACCAATTACCTCAAGGCGCACCAACTTCACCGATAATTACTAATATGATTTGTGCCAAGATGGATAGCCAATTGCAGAGATTAGCTAAAGATTGTAAAGCTACTTATACAAGATATGCTGATGATATTACTTTCTCAACCACTTTACCTAAATTTCCTAGAGACTTAGCATATATAGTCAATGATGAGGATAGAGAAAAACTAATTGTTGGCAATACTTTACTGAACACCATCAGTGACAATGGATTTGAGCTAAATGAGGAGAAAGTTAGATTACAAGTTAAAGGAAATCATCAAGAAGTAACAGGATTAACAATAAATATTTTTCCTAACGTTGACCGTAATTATATACGCCAAGTTCGTGCTATGCTTCACGCTTGGGCTAAATTTGGGCTTGAAGCTGCGGAGAATGAGTATCAAGAAAAATATGAATGCCAAAGTAAGTTTACAATGAAAGGTAAAACAATATTTAAGCAAGTTTTACTAGGTAAAATAGAGTTTATCGGTATGGTTAAAGGAAAAGAAAATGTTCTGTACAAAAAATGTATAGAGCAGTATAAAATACTTTCTAAATTTAGTAGCTGATAATTATTAATTATTTTTTTAAAAGAGTGTAACAGTAATGGATAAAGCCACTCAAGACTTATTTGAAAATATTAATAGTAATCTCAAAAACCTTTCTTCATTTTTCGACAAGTTATCTAAGCAAGAAATTAAGATTGATTCATCAAGAATATATATAATTGATTATTCACAGTATCTCTGGCTCAATCTACCAAAACATAATGGAATCAAAAAACAACTAGAAGAATATAATCAACAATCAATAAATGCTCTGATTAATGATGATTTTCCTGAATTTTGTAGAAAAGTATATATGCAAATAGAAATTTTGCTAAATCAATTTACATTAAAGCAATCTGGTGCGGTAAAAACGCAAGAACCAGATTATTATAAAAAATCCAAACTTTATGACTTTTTTAAGATCATTAATAATAATCCAGATGATTTTAACCCTTATGATTATCCTGAATACAAGATAATTGCTTTTATTATGGATATTAGAGATTTTGCTAGTCACGGAGATACTAGTGGTAAATCATTATCAGACAGAGTTGAGGCTAAAGGTAAAACTATAAGAATCGAATTTAAAAAGCTAAAAAATAATACTATTGAAAATAATATACAAAAATTGTTTACTCAATACGTAGCTAATGAAAACCCTAATTTTGTTAAAATTAAAATAGATAATCAAACAGGATGGGCAAGTATTCAATTAACTAATTTGAAAGATAACTTTCTGACTAGTGATAAAATTGTATCTGATATTAAACCTACTTTAAAAGCATTACGACATCAATTCGGAAATAATGTGGAAGTTGTTAAAGCTAAAAAGCAGTTTCCTAATGAACTCAAGGATTTTTTTGATCAAAAAAACTATCAAACTATAAATCAGACAATGAATTGGTTTGTTAAGATAGTAGGTGATTTTTTGAATTAAAATTGATTAGAAAATAAAAAAATATAACTTTCCCCATAATTTTGTTTATGAACAAGCAATAAAAAAATTTATGGAGAAGACAATATAGGATGTATACATACTTCTACAAATTCCTAGTTATTCTTTATTTGACATAGTAAGAGGATAATGTGATATTGGTGGACTTATTGGTTATTATTACAATTCGTCAAGCCAATTCTGATAACCACAACTCAGTAAAAGGGTTTTTAAATTAGCAATGGCTTCAGCTTTAGGAATATCAATTGACTGTACTCTGTATACGTCATTGAGTATAACACTATAATCTTTACCAACGTAATAGGCGATAACTTCTGCTACGTTTCTGTCTGACATTTCCTCACTTAGTATTGCTAAAAGTGGTTCATAATTTTCTGCTTCAATACCATCAGGAAAAGCACATTTGATTAATTGATAGGTGCTTTGTAGATGAGGTGGAATAGTTATTTGCATAATTAATTACCAGTTAACGGAAAAGGTGGATGAATATATACAAGAAAATCTACACCTTGAGCAGAAGCGGCTCGATTAGAATAATTCATTAGCCAATAACCTACCTTCAATTGGTTCATACTCATCTTCTAATAACCACAACTTAGCTGCTTCATAATTATTACTAGAAAATACAATCTTATAACCCTGTGCTGGGTCATAAATTTGACAGTTTTGCTTACTATCACAGAGTAATAAAAGAATGTATGGAGGAGATAGCATAGGATCTATCCATACTTCTGTAAATTCCCAATTATTTCTCACTTGGTCTGGTGCGGGGGATGACGTGGTATTGGTCGTCTGCATTGATTTTTATCTCCCCATAATAAAGTGGAATACGGCTACCATCTGGGCTAATTCCATAACCTATCGGTTCATTAAAAAACATTCCGTAGCGTTCATATCCGCGAACGGTTCCAGTGAACTGCCCATTTTCTATTATGGCTTGAGCGACTTGGTTCATGCTAGTCTTATCGTCAAACACATGAGCCGCTAGTCCTCTTTTAAGAAGTCTTTGCATTTGAGGCGTGTTGGCAATATGTTTGGCAACTTGTTTAATTTCAAGAGTAATTTGACGACTAATTCCACGCATGATTATCTTGTCTATAGTGTTGTTACCAGCTTGCCTAGCTGGCTAATCAGTCTGAATAGCAGAATCCCGTCTTAAATGTACGGATATTACTCTATTTGGATGTGACAAATTATTTTGTATATTCTGGTCTTGTTTACGTAAAAAATCTCCCCAACACTAAGAGAGATAAACAGAAAGTAATTGTGATGCTTGAAGAATGAAACCCAACAACAGTAGCGTGCTTGTTGGGTTAAGCGACAGCGAAATCTAACTTCACGTCTGACTATTGCTTCAGGCGTGATGTAGTCTAAATATTGATTGTATCTCTTTCTTCAAGTGATCTAAACTCAAAGAAAAATAACCGTTTCGAGCAGATTTATACTGCTCCAGTAATAACTCATAAATCTCATTTTGACATTTAGTTAAACCATAAGCTCTAATCTCTGATAGCAAGTCTTTAATCCCAGAAAATTCAAATTCTGTGGAAACTGGGTAAAAATTTTGGTGTCCGGAAGCATGACGATTTACATATAAGTCAAATATTTGGATAAACTGCTCTGGGGTCATCCGGTTATCTTGCTCAGAGATGTCTTTGTCACCTATACTAATACTCATAAATTTTTGCTCCAATAGTAGGACTTACTAAACAGCCTAGCCATAATGCCAAGAAAACAAAAACGGTAGAGAAATTTATCCTCTACCGTTTGTTAAATTTACTTGAGACTCAATCCCAAACGTTAATTACGACTCAATTCCTTGAGGTAACAACTCCCGGCGCTGTTGAGAACTAACTTGGACATTGCCGTTTTCATCGACATCAACCACGGCGGTATCGCCATCTTTGATGCGACCAGACAGAATTTCTTCTGCGAGGCTATCTTCCAACAAGCGCATAATTGCCCGACGCAACGGTCTTGCACCGTAACTGGGGCTGTAACCTTCTTGGATGAGTCGGTCTTTGAAGCGTTCGGTGACTTCTAAGGTGATACCTTTTTCTGTCAGGCGACCAAACACTTCTTTGAGCATGATGTCGGCGATTTGGGTGACTTCTTCGCGGTTCAATTGACGGAAGACGATAATTTCATCCAAACGGTTGAGGAATTCTGGACGGAAATACTGCTTGAGTTCTTCGTTAACCAGAGTCTTAATCCGGTTATACTGCGACTCGCCAGCATCTTCGGTGAACTCGAAGCCGATGGTGGAAGCGCCTTTTTCAATTACCTTAGAACCGATGTTGGATGTCAAAATCAGCAAGGTGTTCTTGAAGTCAACGGTGCGACCTTTGGCATCGGTTAACCGACCGTCTTCTAAAATTTGCAGCAGCATATTGAAGACATCGGGGTGGGCTTTTTCGATTTCGTCGAACAGCACCACGGTATATGGACGACGGCGCACAGCTTCGGTTAATTGACCACCTTCGTTATAACCAACGTAACCTGGAGGCGAACCAATTAGTTTGCTGACGGTGTGGCGTTCCATATATTCCGACATATCCAGGCGGATCATTGCTTCTTCAGAACCGAAGAAGTAGGAAGCCAAGGATTTTGCCAACTCAGTTTTACCTACCCCAGTCGGCCCGGAGAAGATAAAGCTGGCGATGGGTCGGTTGGGGTTTTTCAAACCGACACGCGCCCGACGGATTGCCCGTGAAACTGCTTTCACTGCGTCTTCTTGTCCGATGAGTCGCTGATGCAAGGTGTCTTCCATGTGCAGCAGCTTTTCGGATTCAGACTCGGTGAGCTTGTTGACTGGTACACCTGTCCAGGAAGCGACGATGTGAGCAATGTCTTCTTCGGTAACAACGGGTTCTACACCGTCACCACTTGCACCGTTGGTTTTGCTTTGGGCGATCGCGCGGATTTCGGCTTTGATTTCCATTTCCCGATCACGCAGTTCCCCGGCTCTGTCAAAGTCTTGGGAACGCACTGCATCATCTTTTTCTTTTAAGATTTGGCGCAGTTCTTTATCTAACTCTTTAGCTGCGGGGGGCAGTTGGGAGTTGATTAACCGCACGCGCGAACCTGCTTCATCAATCAAGTCGATGGCTTTATCTGGCAAGTAGCGATCGCTGATATAACGGTCAGACAATTTCGCTGCTGCAATCAAAGCTTCATCAGAAATTTTCAACTTGTGATGCTGCTCGTAGCGATCGCGTAGTCCATGCAATATTTCTATAGTTTCATCGACTGACGGCTCACCTACCATGACTGGCTGGAAGCGGCGTTCTAAGGCTGCATCGCGCTCGATGTGTTTGCGGTATTCGTCGAGAGTGGTGGCACCGATACACTGCAATTCACCTCTTGCCAAGGCGGGTTTGAGGATATTTGCTGCGTCGATCGCACCTTCGGCTGCACCTGCACCAATTAGGGTGTGAACTTCGTCAATTACGAGAATGACGTTACCCGCCTGACGAATTTCGTCCATGATTTTCTTCAGGCGTTCTTCAAATTCACCCCGGTATTTGGTACCTGCTACCAGCAAACCGATGTCTAACGTGACTACACGCTTGTCTTCCAGGATGTCGGGGACATCTTTGTTGGCAATGCGGCTCGCCAAACCTTCGGCGATCGCGGTTTTACCAACCCCTGGTTCACCAATCAGCACTGGGTTATTTTTTGTCCGGCGACCCAAGATTTGAATTACACGCTCAATTTCTTTTGCGCGTCCTACGACTGGATCAAGTTTGTTGTCCGTCGCCATCTGGGTTAGGTTCGAGCCGAATTCATCCAAGGTAGGAGTCTTAGTGCGTCCCGATTGACCGGTCGCCGAAACCTCTGCTGTTTCTCCCAGCATTCGGATGACTTGGGTTCTTACCTTAGATAGATCCACCCCAAGGTTTTCTAGCACCCTGGCTGCTACACCTTCCCCTTCCCGGATCAGGCCCAACAGCAGATGCTCGGTGCCAATGTAGTTATGCCCTAATTGGCGCGCTTCTTCTAGGGATAGTTCCAGAACCCGCTTTGCCCGTGGCGTAAACGGAATTTCCACGGCCACAAAGCCTGAACCCCGGCCTATGATTTTTTCTACTTCAATACGGGCATCTTTGAGATTGACACCCATTGATTTCAGCACCTTGGCCGCAACTCCTGTGCCTTCCCCAATCAGACCCAGGAGGATCTGCTCGGTTCCCACAAAGTTGTGACCTAAACGGCGGGCCTCTTCTTGGGCCAGCATGATTACCTTAATGGCTTTTTCTGTGAAGCGTTCAAACATGGCATTTTTCCCATCACCTGCGTCGTGCCGGTACGCTGATTTTAGCACAGGCTAAGGTTTTGGGTGTCTGTATCAGAGATAATAGACATCCAAGGGAGACTACTCAAATTGATGGGTGGATTTGTCAACTGTTGATGAATTTTGCTACGGCTACTGACTTGAGGAGCTTTGATTTACTGGCTTTTCAGCTTGAGTTGTAAATAGTTAGCCGTTGTTATGATAATTTAATTTTACCAGTCACAAATACTAATTATTAGCACATTTTGAATCTAAAAGTCAAAATTTTTCTAAAAGTATTTTTTATTTAAAATATAAAAATTTTTCTTATTAAAAATTCTAATGAATTAACTAGAGGCTAGGGACTAGGGACTAGCCTCTAACTAAATCAATTGCCAAGAAAATTCGCTCAACTGTTGGCTGACAATGGTGTGCCACTGGTCTAAAGTTTGTTGAAAATGTGGATATTGCAATTCTGATAACCACAAAATCAAAGCATCTTCGTCGTTGTCTTTGTAATAACGCCGTCGCCGCCCCGCCGTTTTAAAGCCAAATTTCTCATATAAGGATATGGCTGCAATATTAGAAGCTCTCACTTCCAGGGTGGCGCGTTCTAAACCGCGATCGCAGGCTGCCTTCAAGAGAGCGTACAATAAAGCCTGCCCCAAACCCTGACGGTGATATTGGGGATGAATCGCCAAAATAGTAATGTGGGCTTCGTCAACAATTGACCAAAAACAGCCCATACCCAAAAGTTTAATGCTCGACAATGGCGCAAACAAACCCAGTAACTCGCTGTTTGGGCTTTCTAATTCGCGTTGATAACCTGCTAAAGTCCAAAGACCACCAAAACAAGTTTGATCGAGTTCGAGGATGCTACTAAGGTCATCGGTTGTGAGCGATCGCAATTTTAATTCTGATGAAATCACATTTAACTGATCAAAATTATAAGGAGGACTTAGTGGCAAGGTTTTCAACAAAACTCTGGTGTTCTGGACTAGCCAAACCTTGCTGCAAAACTGCTAAAACTTTTGCTAAATTCCCGGCTAATAATGCCGCTTTATCTAAGCATAAACCCGGAAAAATATGAGAGTAAATCACACCCTCATGATTAGGCGCAAGTTTGATATATTCCCCTTGCTCTAACTTGAACCAATCAAATTCATTATCATACACACGCCAGACTAAATATTCTTGCACTTGATTGCGGCGGTATACTTTTAACTTTTCGTGCAAATCCAAAGAAACACTACTAGCAGCAACTTCTACAATTAACTCTGGCGCACCTTCAATATAATCATCGTCACTAACACTGGCCTGTCCGTCATTAGTAATCAGCAAACAAGCATCTGGTTGGGGTTCATTATCGGCATCTAAGCGGACAGTGGCATTATCTCCCAACTCTACCCCAGGCGTAGCAGATTCATATAAGCCCAACCAAGCCATAACATAAGCATGGGGTTTACCATGACTTCTAAAACGTAAGGGAGATGCCATATACACAATTCCTTCAATCAGTTCCGCTTTTTTCACTGCTGGCATAGCATGATAACGACGCTCAAATTCTCCACGGGTGAGTTTATCGCCGTTTTCCAAAGGTGGCAGAGTTACTAAAAGAGTCATAGGAGAACTAAGGGTCATAATTTTTTCTCCAAAACTTCGACTTTGAGCCATAAACCCTAATAATCAATAGATTAAAAGAATTATGATGAACTGAAACAACGTTGATCAAAAGTGCTGCATTCAAACTAACTGACCTTAAGAGTTGATTTCCGGCTATGGGAAACTTTTCTTGTACTTTTTACTCAGCACTGAGTTGGTAAACTGAAAATCGGGACACTTCCTCAAGCTCTTAATTTGTATAAGGACAACTTACATAGTTATGGTATCGACTCACCCCACTGAGGTTCAACATGCTGGAACTCAGTATTTGCCTCAAAAGCGCAACCCAAACGCAACTATTTCGCCCAACCAGGAACTGTTACCTTTAACAGCTAAGGTTAACAGTAATGACTGTCTGGAAATTGGTGGGTGTGATGTCACAACCCTAGTTCAGCAGTTTGGTTCGCCATTATATATTTTAGATGAAGACACTCTGCGTGCGGCTTGTCGGCAGTACCGAGATGCTTTTAAGCAATATTACCCTGGTGTATCTCAAGTATTATATGCTTCTAAAGCGTGGAATTGTTTAGCCGTTTGTGCGATCGCAGCCTCGGAAGGCTTGGGAATTGATGTTGTCTCTGGCGGTGAACTTTACACAGCTTTAGCTGCTGGCGTTAGTCCTGAAAAAATTTACCTCCACGGTAATAATAAATCCCAGCCAGAGCTAGTTTTAGCAATTGAATCTGGTGTGACAATTGTTGTCGATAACTGGTATGAGTTAAAAACCTTGGTGGAACTCAGCACTCAGCACTCAGCACTCAGCACTAGGATCATGCTACGGCTAACCCCAGGTATTGAATGCCATACCCACGAATATATCCGCACCGGACACTTAGATAGTAAATTTGGCTTTGATCCCAACGACTTAGACGAAGTATTTACCTTTGTCAGCAAGCAACCTTCCTTAAACTGTGTGGGTTTGCACGCCCATATTGGTTCCCAAATTTTTGAACTGCAACCCCATCAAGATTTAGGGTCTGTGATGGTGCAGTGGTTCCGCGATACTGCTAAGTATGGTTTAAGTTTAACGGAACTCAATATTGGTGGTGGATTAGGTATTCGTTATACAGAATCAGATGATCCCCCAAGTATTGAAGATTGGGTAAAAGTAATTTGTGCAGCTGTTCAAGAAACTTGTGCGGCGGAAAATTTGCCTTTACCAAAGCTATTATGTGAACCAGGGCGATCGCTGATTGCCACATCTTGTATTACTGCCTATACTATTGGCGCAACCAAAGTAGTACCAGACATTCGTACCTACGTATCTGTTGATGGTGGGATGTCCGATAATCCCCGCCCCATCACTTACCAGTCTGTTTATCGGGCGGTAGTTGCTAATAAAATGTCTGCTAATGTAACAGAAACAGTCACCGTAGCTGGTAAACATTGTGAATCAGGAGATATCCTAATTAAAAATGCCCAACTACCCAAAACTGAACCAGGCGACATTCTCGTGGTTATGGCGACTGGTGCGTACAATTACAGTATGGCATCTAACTACAACCGCTTACCCCGACCCGCAGCCGTAGTCGTAGCCAATGGCGAAGCAAATTTGATTTTGCAACGCGAAACTTATCAAGACTTAATTCGGCAAGATTGTCTACCAGAAAGACTAAAAAAGTCTGAAGTCTGAAAAAGTGTGAAGTCTGAAGTCTGAAAACTTACAGGTTGTAGACCAAAGGAAATTGCCCCAGGCTAGGTTAAAAACTCAATGATGAAATTTATATTTCACACTTCATACTTCATACTTCACACTTTACACTTCATACTTTATACTTCATACTTCATACTTGATTCCAGATGTCATGAAAGATTGGTCAAAGCATTGGCTGACAAACCTAGGATGGTCGCAGTCCTTGCTACTTGGGACTCTGGATATAGTATTAGTGCTGGCGCTGACGTACATGATACTAGTGATTATTAGTGAGCGCCGGACACTTTGGATGGTGCGAGGATTTATTATTTTAATGTTGGCATCGGCTCTCAGTGGTAGATTGGGCTTACCACTGCTGAACTTTGTCTTAGAAAAATTAGTGATTGGTTGCGCTGTGGCGATGGCGGTAGCCTTACAGTCAGAATTTCGGCGTTTTTTGGAACAACTAGGGCGGGGAGAGTTACGCCAGTTGTTTCAAACATCAAGTTTATCCATCCCCAAATCTGATAGTGTGATTGATGAAATTGTGGATGCAGTGAAAGAACTTTCCAAAAATCGCATTGGAGCTTTGCTAATTCTGGAAACCACAGGCCCAATTGACGAGCGAGATTTTTCTGTGCCTGGAGTTAAGCTGAATGCTGAGGTATCTAAGGAACTTATACAAACAATTTTTCAGCCAAAAACTTTGTTACATGATGGAGCAACGTTAATTCGCGGCTCACGAATTGTATCATCAGGTATAATTCTACCACTTTCGGGACGCACAGCCTCGCGCCAGTTGGGTACACGCCATCGGGCAGCGATGGGAATTACTGAGCGGGTCGAAAATTGTATTTGTGTAGTTGTATCAGAAGAAACAGGTTCTATTTCCTTAGCGGAACGGGGAACTCTAAATAGACCACTGACCATTAGAAAACTAAAAGAGTCCTTAGAGGCTCGATTATCTCCAACTGTAGATCGGGAAGCAGTTGCTCCGGGTCTGTTAAGCTGGGTGCGTCAGATTGGTAGTAAGGGACTGGTACTATTTTCACGTTTACTTGGATTACCATCGACCGCTTCACGAGACAAAAAATGACTGTACAACCAACTGAACTGCTATATTTGCCTCCCGACTTGAAACGGGAACTACTGCCCAAACACGTTGCGGTGATTATGGATGGCAATGGTCGATGGGCTAAACGTCAAGGTTTACCGCGAATTATGGGACATAAGCGTGGTGTTGATGCTTTGAAGGATTTGCTGCGTTGTTGCAAAGACTGGGGAATTGAGGCACTGACAGCTTATGCTTTTTCTACGGAAAACTGGAAAAGACCGCAGGAAGAAGTGGATTTTTTGATGACTTTATTCCAAGTAGTTTTACGTCAAGAACTGCGGGAAATGGTCGAGGAAAATGTGCAAATTCAGTTTGTGGGGAATTTGCAGGCTTTACCAAAGTCACTGCAAGAAGAAATTACCCGTTCAATGGAAGCGACAAAGAATAATCGCAGTATTAAATTTTCTGTGGCAACTAATTATGGCGGACGGCAGGAAATTTTACAAGCTTGTCGGGCGATCGCGCAAAAAGTCGAGCAAGGTATCCTCAAACCAGATGAAATCGATGAAGCGGTGTTTGAAAGCCATTTGTATACAGCCGGAATTGATGACCCTGATTTATTAATCCGTACTAGCGGTGAAATGCGTCTTTCAAATTTCCTGCTCTGGCAAATGGCTTATGGTGAAATTTACATTACTGATACGCTTTGGCCAGATTTTGACCGGGCTGAATTTCACCGGGCTTTGTGTGCATATCAGCAACGCGACCGGAGATTTGGGAAAGTGTAGCAAAGGGAGTAGGGAATGGGGAATAGGGAGTAGTGAAAGAAGATACAAGGGAGATAAGGTACATGGGGTAAAGGCAGAGATTTTCCCTCTTCTCCCTGTCCCCAGCCCCATTTCCTCTTACCACTCCCCAGTTCACGGGCCAGAAAATACGGCTTGTTCGATATCTTCCCGGCTGAGAGAATACTTGAATGAGCGTTGGATTTCTTGGCGATTTTCGCCAGCTTCGAGATATCTCACTACGATTTGTTCAATATCTAGCCACAGTTCAGCTTGCCAATCAGGTCTTTGCACGCGCCAACAATGAAGTTGTGTTTCATCTTGTTGACAACCTTGGTCTTTTAACCATTGCTCAATTTGTGGCAGAGGATGATTATATAAAGGGGTATCGGCTGGCAGAAGAGACATAAGAATTTGAGATGGTGCGTTAAGAAATGGTTGATTTGAAGATGGGAAAGTTATGGTTTTGGCATTCCCCAGAACTAGGGAAGTGGGAGAGAGAAGAAATTTGCTGTTTTGGGGTTAGTTGGGGTGATTGAGTTTGAAAAGCCGCCTCACCACGGGCGAAGCCAATAGCGATCGCCAGTAATAAACATCCCACAAAAGTCAGCCCCAGAATAAATAAAGCGAAAATTTCCCCAGAAGAAAGAGGGCGATCGCTGGCATCCAGGTAAGCCGATTTCGAGTAATCATAAGAATAACGCACCGGACGATGCAAATCCGCAGGCGCTTGAATTACACCAAAGCGGGAATAACCAATTTTCAAATCATAACTGAGTCGCCTTTCTGGATGGCTTAACGTAGCATAAGCTTCATTAATTTGCTGAAATTTAGCAGTAGCAAGGGACGCAGGTAATTCTGTAGTGTCTGGATGATAGCGTTTACTCATTTCCCGATAAGCACGGCGAATGTCGATTACCGATGCTGAGGGATGCAGTCCTAATAAAGAATAGTAGGAGGTTTCACTACTTTGTGGCATTGCCCCGTTTTGATTCACGGCTGTTTGAGGTTTGCAATCAAGTTTTTCCTAATATTGTAAACCTGCCTGCCTGTTCCACAGGGGGAAAAATCATTAGATTTCAACGCTATTTCTCAGCGCAGACTCCTAGCAAATCCAATAATTGTCAGAACTTACTGTTTTTTGAGAATGGGTGTAGGTATGTAGAATAACAGGGGTGAGAAGGGAGACAAGGGAAATAAGATAGATTATCTATTGGTATTGCTGAAAGCAGTGTGAACCGATGCAAAAAATTATCCCCGCATTCAACAATACCAATAGTATTTCGATACTTACCTTATTTGTTCTGCATTTCTCGGCGCTTTTGTTCTAAAGCAGCCAGTAGTTTCAGCACAGGCGCTTCAAATTCAGCATTTCTCTTTTTGACGGCTTCAATAGGTGGTACAGAAAGAGTATCGGGAAAATTAAAAACTAAATCACCGATACGTATTCCTAATGGTCTTAAATGTCCACCCTTGAGTTTGTCGCGGAAATTTTCTGGGGGTTTTTGCAAGCTATTAAAGAACCATTCCCTGGTAGATTTGCCGATATTGTCTAAAGGAAAATAAATTAACCCCAGCAAATTAAACAAATTACTGTTTTTAATTAAAGCCTCAGTTTCTTGGGGTGTTGGTTTCACGTTAAACCCAAGACTGATAATAAAATCTGCTAAGGCTTTGGGTTTAATGGCGCTGTCTAATCCAGTATTAACTGGTGCTAATAATAGAGATGCTTGGCTTTTAATAAAGATGCTGTTAATCTTGACATCTGATGAACCAAAATCTGTTTGATTCTGGTTTACATCTTGATTAACGTAATAAGAAGTTAATTTTTGAGCATTGATGCGTTGCTTTTCTAAGTCACGAATCAGGGTTAATAAATCGTTGACAATACTTTTAACTTTTTTGGCTTGTTTTTCTGGCGATAAATTTCCTGAAGTTTCTTTGACGATTTTCCAAACAAAATCTTCTATTTTTTCTGGATCTTTCGGCAAAGCACTAAAAGCTTCTAAAAGAGCAATATACTTACAACCAATACTGTGACCTATCCAAGAAAAGTTAGAATCATCGAGATAGATTTTATAGTCATAACCTGCTACTTCTGCCATTCTGACTAATTCTGGGATGATCTTATATTGTTCTCGAATGAGAAAACCTGCTTCTCTATAATGGTCAAAGGTAAAGTTAAACGGTAAGAGAATAATTGTATAGCCTTGCTGATACAAACATTCCAGCAAATAGCGATAAAAAAACATTGGCCCAAATGTGCCGAAAAAAGCTCCACCAATGAATTGAATCACGCCTTTAGGTTGGGGATGTAGTGCTACCCAGCTAAAGGAAACAGGTTTAAATCTCAATTTTAAGTTTGTCATGTTTGTGCTTGATAAACAATAGGAATTGAGGGTGTGCTGATGAATCAGAACACGCCTAAAAAAATATGCTGTGCTGAGATAACTTCTCAGAATCTCATTTGATTCTGAATTTTGCTGTATGTTTGTGGCTTGTCATTAAATACTGCTTATTAAGTAATAATTACGTTAACTGTAATTTTTCTTTACAATTGATGATATTCTCTTGTAGTGTCATCATGTGAACGGCTGTAGCAGATAAGTTGATAAAATCTAGACATAAACAGCAATTATTCCTCAAAAATAGTAAAATTTGGAGAATTTATGCCCAAGCTCAACGTTAAACAGAAAAACTGGTTACTTTCAGCCCATGTTGCATTCGGTAGTATTTGGTTTGGTACGGCTGTGTGTATGATCGCGATCGCCTTAAAAAATAGTCATACTACTAACGGCGATGAATTGTATGCGGTTAATGCTGCTTTGAAATTGCTGGATGATTTTGTAATTATTCCTTCGGCAAACTTGTCTTTACTAACTGGTGGACTGCTTTGCTGGCTAACCATTTGGGGATTTTTTAAACATTACTGGGTAATCTTCAAATGGGTGGTGACAGTTAGTTTGATTACGACTGGAACTGTGTGGTTAGGGCCTTGGTTGAATGCTGCTACAAGTATTTCAGATATTGAGCGATCGCAAGCCTTGAGTAATCCCCTGTACAATTTTGATATCAAAGGTGTTTTAATCGGTGGTGCTATTCAAACTGGCTTTATACTGGCGATTATTGCTGTTTCTGTATTGAAACCTTGGGGTAGAAGAATTACCAAACCCGCAGAATCATCTACTGCTTTAAAAACAGAGACGAAAGTCAATTAACTTGTTTTCGGTCAAAAAACCTCCTGTGATCCTCGGCGTATCAACTTTGATGTTGCCTAGACATCAATAATTATGTTCATCGAAACTCCCTACTTCCCTCCGCCCATTTCACCAAAGCTTGAGTTAGTCCTTCTAAGGTATATTCTTCAGCCTCCACATCTACCCGGCCAAATAAAGCGTGACAAGTTTTAGAAGTTTGGGGGCCGATGGAAGCAATGCAAACATCTGCTAAATTGATCACAGCATGATTCGCAAATGTGCGATCAATAATTTGACAGAAAAACTGCACAGTTTTAGAACTGGCAAAGGTAATAATATCGACTTGGTGATTTTGTAAGGCTAACTTCGCTGATTCGGGAATACTACTAGGACAGCAAGATTGATAAGCTGCAACTTCGATAACTTCTGCACCTTTGGCGGTTAATTCTTTGACTAAAATTTCTCGACCACCGGTTTCAACTCTGGGGAATAAAATCTTTTTACCAGACAAGGTTTCGGGAAAATGTTCTACTAAAGAATCGGCTACAAAGTTCGGTGGAATAAAATCTGGTTTGAGTGCTTGTTGTTTGAGAGATTGGGCTGTTTTTTCACCAACAACGGCAATTTTGACATTAGCTAAAGCGCGAGAATCTTTACCCAATGCGGTTAATCTGGCAAAAAAGTATTCCACACCATTGGTAGAAGTCAGAATTAACCAGTCGAAGTCAGATAAACTAGCGATCGCATGATCCAAATCTGCCCAACTCGCAGGCGGGCCAATTTCTAAAGCTGGCATTTCAATGACTTTAGCACCAACCGCCTGGAGGCGATCGCTAAATTCGCTTGACTGTCCCACAGAACGAGTGACTAAGATAGTTTTTCCAGCGAGGGGGAGGTGGTTGGACATAGTTGGCAGACTGGGAATAATTGCTGTAGTGGAATCCTCAGCATTTATTTTCTCAGATTGTAAGTACTGCCGCAGCCTGACCACTTCACCAATTACAATTACCACTGGCGAGAGGGATAATCCTGTGATTTTTTCGAGGATATTGTTTAATTGACCAGTCCAAACTTGTTGATTCGGTGTTCCTGCCCAACGGATAATGGCAATGGGAGTGAGGCGCGATCGCTTACGCCGCAATAATTGATGTATGATTTCCGGCAAATGTTGTCCACCCATCAAGATTACCAGCGTCTCTAACCTTGACAGCGCCTCCCAGTCCAAAGTATCTGGTTCGTGGGCGGTAAACACAGCAAAACACCGACTCATCGCCGCATCTGTTAATGGAATTCCCGCAAACAACGGCGCGGCTAAAGCGGAGGAAATTCCCGGTATAACTTCAAATTCACAACCTGCTGCTTTTAAAGCTTCAATTTCCGAAGTACAGCGTCCAAAAATAAACGGGTCGCCTGATTTTAACCTGACAACTTGTTGACCAGCTTGACAGTGCTGCACCAATAATTTATTAATTTCCCCTTGGGTTGTACTTGGTTTACCACCACGCTTACCCACATCTAACCTTAAACAATTCGCTGGTACACAGTTTAACAATTGCTCATCCACCAGAGCATCATAGACCAACACCTCAGCCACAGCCAAGAGATGATAAGCCTTAACTGTCAGGTACGCCACATCTCCCGGCCCTGCACCGACGAGGTAAACTTTGCCTTGTTGTTTAGTCATGATCTGAGATTAATGCGATCGGGTAGAAAAATTTCATCCCAGAAGGCAAGATAATTAGCGATGAGTTAGTGATCGTAGAATAATTCATATACAGATAGATTACTTCGGCAAAGACGAAATCCTTAACCCTCAAGAAATAACATTACTATTTACAGAAGGTTTTGTTAAGGTATGCCCCTTCTAATTTAGTTTTTTAAGGAAGTGTTGATATGAGTATCCCACTTGTAGAACAGTCCGCAGAAGAAAAACTGATAACTCTCAAAGATGTTTCTTGGGAGCAGTTTAAAGGAATTGAAGCCCAGCTCTTGGACAACCACAATGTTCGATTGTCTTATTTATCAGGAATGTTAGAAATTATGTCGCCAATTGGTGAAGAACATGAATATGTGAAAAGAACTCTCGATTATTTATTAGAAGCTTATATGAGAGAGTTGGGTATACGTTTTTATGGTCGTGGTGGCTACACTTTAGAAGAACCTGGATATGCTTCAGGTACACCAGATGAATCCTATAGCATTGGCACGAAAAAAGAAGTCCCAGACATAGTTATTGAAGTTATCATCACCAGTGGAACTATTAATAGAAAAGAGTTATATAAACCTAAAAAAGTACCAGAAGTTTGGTTTTGGAAATCTAACTCTATCAAAATATTTCGCCTGAGCGAACAGGGTGAATATGAGGAAGTAGAAAGAAGTGGTTTTTTTCCTAATTTAGATCCAAGCATACTGCTAAAGTATATAACCATACCTGACCAGTACGATGCTGTACAGCAATTTATTCAGGATATCCGCAATTAAAAATTATTAATTTTTATTACAAATTTACCTTTAACCAGCCAAAAATTTCACCTACTGTTAACTGTAAACCTTGGCAGAAATCTGGCACTGGCAAAACACTATCAATTGCCTCAAATGCTAAAGGTTGTTTTCCCGCAGGATAAGCAGCAATAAATCGCTCGTCAGGGTCAATTAACCAACCCATTTGAGTGCCGTGATTGAGAGCGTGTAAGATTTTCTTTGTAACTTTCGTATGGCTTTGTTCTGGGGAAAGAATTTCGATCATCCAATCGGGTGCGATAGTAAACGTATTAGCAATATCACCATTTTCATCAACAGGAAGCCTTACCCAAGAAAACACAGCAACATCAGGAACTAGAGAAATTCCGCCAAATGTGCAGCGTAATTCAGGAAAAGCCCAACCCATTTTTTTGACTTTTACAACAGCATTCATTTTGGGACAGAGTTCTCCTTGAATAGTGCTATGCTTTCCTTGCGGGATATGTTTTTGAATTACTTGACCGTCGATGTATTCTGAGCTTGGCTGAGTTTCTGGTAGTGTGAGAAACTCTTCTAAAGTCAATGTTTTCTTTGGTGTTTGTACCATAGAGACTCAATTTAAAATGATTAATCAATATTTAAGTTGATTTGGCGTTGATTTTTGCCAATAACTGAGCCACTTTTTGGGCTTTTTCTGGTTGGCGTTTTTGAAATAATTTTTGGGCTGTTTGCAAATTAGTCTTAGCTGCTTCTGGTTGATTTTGCTGCATTAAGACATTGGCTAGGCGTAAATAAGCTTCGGGGTTTTTGGGACTGCGGCGAATGACTTCTTGGAATAATTCTGTGGCTTCGGCAATTCTATCTTGCTGATATACAACATCTCCTAAAAATAGACGCACGACATCATTCGTAGAGTTGATAGCAATCACTTTGCGAAACTCTGCTTCTGCGCCTGCATAGTCTTTTTGCTGATAAAGATTGATGCCTTTTTGAAAGTAGTTGGAGGTGATTAAGGTTTTCACAGCAAAATAAATCAGTAGAAAAACACTCGCAATCACTACCAAAATGGCAAGAATATCAATTACTGGAGGGGTGTCTAGCATTGTGTTAAGCCAACAAACAACCGATGGGGAATATTAAATATTCTAAGAAAAAGAGTTTCCAAATGAATTGATAAAATTGGGCGATCGCACGTTTATCTTGTAAGTCTACCGTTAAACTGCGAAACCACATCCCACACAGCAATAATAAATGGGTAATCACCAAAAATGCTGAGTTGACAGCCTCTAGCCGCAATACACCCGCCAACATCATCCCCAAATAGCAGAGGGTGAGTACCCAAAGTGCTAAGTTAAATACAGATTGCGTTCCGAGTTGAATTGTAAAAGTAGAGATATTGTACAAGCGATCGCCTTCGATATCAGGGATGTCTTTAAAAATGGCGATCGCAAAGGTAAACACTAAGATAAATATCGTCAGTACCCACACGGCGGTTGGAATTAATTCTTTGCTTTGCAGTACCCAATTAAAATGCAAAAATAAACCCAAATTCACAATTGTTCCACGTACCGAAAAAATGCACAGTGCTGCCCAAAATGGAAACTGTTTCAAGCGAATTGGTGGTAAGGAATAAGCTGTACCAATTGCCAAGCTTAATGCTACCATCCCAAATAAAAACGGCCCATTTAACCAGGCAATTACTAAAGCTAAAATCCCTGTTGTAATGACAATCAATTGTCCTATACGTCGAGAAAATTCCCCAGATGCTAGTGGTAAATGCGGCTTATTAATCTTATCTATCTCTACATCTTCTAGCTGATTTAAGCCGACAATGTAAACATTGCCACATAAACAAGCTATCCATGCACCTAAAACTGGTAAAAGGGAATTGGAAATTGGCAATAGGAAGTCAACTCGATGATTAATGGCAATGGCAATCACATATAAACCCAAAACACTCAGACTGGTGCCAATAATTGTGTGTGGACGAGAAAACTTCCAAAAGGCATATAACCAATTAAATGGCTGCGGTTTGCTTGCTAAAAGGCTGTTTTGAGAACTCTGGCGCATGAGTAGCTGAGATTAAGTATTCTGGCTTATTGTTAATCATTGTCACAGAATTAGCTGATTAACAACAGTCTTAGGTGGAATGCAGTTGCTTTGATGGACATATTGAGGGATGATGAATTTCGGACTCAGCTAAAACACATCTTTCAAGAAACCCAAGGGTATAGGTTTGAGTTTGTTATATAACTACCTGTAAAGGCTGATTAAAATTCATCACAGCAATTTTCTCATTCAAGATAAATCTGAGTATTATTGCTGTAGTCGATTGTCATAAAACGCAGTATCGCTTCCTATTTTCATTATCTTAAGTTATTAATAACACAGTATAGTATCAGTAATTTTTGGTAATGATTCCACGAATGTCAGGTAAGATAAAGACTTGGTAAACTACCTGTTAGACGCGATGTATATTGGACACTAATGGATACTGGTTACGTCATCCTGAATTGACGGTATGAATTCTATTTGAGTTTCCCCGGTGCAGAAGTTCGATGTGCAGCATTGAATGAACAACTACCAATTAACCATTCCTCTAGTAAACATCAATACTTCAAGGCTATATGGCTAATAAATTCCATCACAAAAATAGGCGATGGCGTGAGTGGGTAGGTGACAAATCATTCAACCCGATGAAACTCTTGACTTTCTTAGGTTTGGGGCGCAAGCTAAAACGGCTAGTGCCTGTGCTGATGTTAGTTTCTTTTGTGGCAGTATTGGTAGTAGATGGGCTAAAACCTGCGATCGCTCAACTACCACGCCAAGAAATTCGCGGTGTGTGGATGACTAACAATGATTTTAATGTTTTGCGCGATCGCGTCAAGGTGCGGGACGCTGTAAAACACCTACAACGCCTCAATTTCAATACTATCTATCCTGTGGTGTGGAACTCTGGCTATGCGATGTATCCCAGTGCAACCGCCCAAGGTGCAGGTATTCAGCCTTTTATTACCCGTGGTTTAGAGGGGCAAGATATCCTCGCAGACTTAATTAATCACGCCCATCGTAAAGGTTTGTTAGTTATACCCTGGTTTGAGTTTGGGTTCATGGCTCCGCCAACATCCGAGTTAGCATTAAATCATCCAGAGTGGTTAACGCAAAAGCGCAATGGTAGTGAAACTTCTATCAGCGCGGCGGGTGAAGTTGTTTGGCTAAATCCTTTCCATCCCCAAGTGCAACAGTTTATTACTAACTTGGTGTTAGAAGTCGTCACCCAATATGATGCTGATGGTATTCAGTTTGACGACCACATGAGTTTGCCCCATGAATTTGGTTATGACAAATATACAGTAGCTTTATATACCCAAGAAACCAAAAACAATCCTCCTGCAAACCCTAATGATTCAGCTTGGGTAAAATGGCGGGCAGATAAAATTACAGCTTTCATGGTGAGACTGAACCAAGCAGTGAAAGCCAGAAAACCCAATAGCATTTTTTCTGTATCACCAAATTATTATGATTTTGCTTATAAGTTCCACCTGCAAGATTGGCTGGCTTGGATACGGCAAAATATTGTAGATGAGCTAATTGTGCAAATTTATCGTCCTGATTTCCAGAGTTTTGTTGCCAATATCGGCCGTAGCGAAATTCAAGAAGCACAACAAAAAATTCCCACCGGAATCGGAATTATGGCAGGGTTACGCAATAACCCAGTCCCAATGCCACAAATTAAGGCTCAAGTACGGGCTACTCAAGAACGGGGTTTAGGTGTAGCCTTTTTCTATTACGAAAGTTTGTGGGATGTTGCTCCTGAAACAGTAGCAGAACGTCAGGAAGGATTTAAGCGACTGTTCCCTTATCCGGTAGTTCGCGCCAAAATCTGACAATTAGGTTGAAATTTAGCCATGAGGAACAAGATCCCCGACTTCTTCAAGAAGTCGGGGATCTGAACTTTAAAACAGTTTTTAATATCTGCTATTAGTTGAGTCAAACAAATGCGATCGCTTGATGTAATGAACCACAATTGAGCGATCGCATTTTACTATGTTCAATTTCAATATTCCTCACAAGTTCCTCAAATTTTAGCTGTATAAAAAATTGCACAGGTAAGATAACTAACCCAGCTATCTCAACTACTCCTAATCTTTTAAGCATACATGGAGACAGCTATGATTCGTTTGCTTGTGAATATTTTGGTATTTGTGATCAATACTGTTTATCGCGATCGCCCTTATCCTCGTTTTTATGTTTTAGAAACAGTAGCGCGTGTACCTTACTTTTCTTATCTCTCAGTGTTGCATCTTTATGAAACTTTGGGATTATGGCGCAAAGCTGATTGGCTGAAGGTTCATTTTGCCGAATCTTGGAATGAATTGCATCACCTATTAATTATGGAATCTTTAGGTGGAGACGCATTTTGGGGCGATCGACTATTAGCCAAAACTACAGCATTAATTTATTACTGGATTATTACTTGTGTGTATTTCTTTTCACCGCGTTCTGCCTATCATTTTATGGAACTGGTGGAAAAACACGCATACAGCAGTTATCACAAATTCTTGACAGCAAATGAAGTGGAATTGAAAGCCCAACCGGCTCCATTAGTAGCAATCCGTTACTATCGTGATGGCGATTTATATATGTTTGATGAGTTTCAAACATCTCATCAACCCAATGAACGCCGTCCTCAAATTGATCATCTTTATGATGTGTTTGTGGCAATTCGAGATGATGAAATGGAACACGTAAGAACTATGGAAGCTTGCCAACAAACTAATGCACAACTTTCATTTAAGAGTCCTCATACCTTGGAAATGAAGACAGTTACAGCTAACTTTGAGCTTGAGGTTCACTCATAGGACTTACGCATCAAAACGAAAAATCAATGGTTTCGGCGAGGGTATAGGGGAGCCACTGGCGTGGGCGGGTTTCCCGAATTAAGCCAAGTGGCGTGTGTACTTATTCAAAATCCTTACACCGTTCGGCTGACGCTCACGGCGAAGCCCCAAACCCTTTCACCCTAACACCCAATCTCCACAGATAATCTTTGTGCGTAAGTCCTGACTCATAAACCCCTCGGACTAGTTGCGTGTCTAGACTAAAGTCGTGCATAAGGTTCGTAGTTGCGATTTAGCGCAACTACGAACCTTTAATCTTTATGCGTAAGTCCTGATTAATCCTGTTGAGGTTTTGGAAATTCTCTCAATTATACCGAATGTACTCAGTTGAACCCAGACCAGAACTACTGGACTGTGCTTCCCTTTCCTTTTTGTCAGCATAAAGTGGGCAAGTTGCTCATCTTATGCTTACAGTGACACCCACTCCAAGTGTTCTAGACGATGCAGCAAGGAGTTTTATCTTGCTTTCCTGGGACTGTTAGAATGCCGTCTGTTGTTGGAATACTAATGGGTGACACCAGATAATCAGGAACTTTAAATGATACTGCAAAGAGTTTTATAAACGCAAGGTAGATATGGACAGCCTTGTTTGTTGTGCTGTCTTCTAGAGTCCTTTGTGAGACAAGGTTTTCAGTTTTTATATGGCACTAAAAACAGCTTTTCTATTTTTAATGCTTACAGAAAAAATAATCCCATGAATTTCCTAAACCCTATATAAAAGCTGACAACCTCTGTGGAAATTTCCACTCATCTGAGATACACCAAGCCAACTGAATGTACTCATTAAAAGGTTAATCAAATATGCACCTCTCATTCCGGCAACATTTACGCGCTGGCTGGAAATTCCTTAAATATCTAACAATACTGCTGACAGCACTGTGGTTCAGCATTTCTCTTCCCGGATGCAGCTTGTTCCCAGCCAATGTATCTCCAAATGCCTCCACTCAATCCACAAAAACTACAGCCCCTGTACAACGATTTGACGGGATAACAGTCAATGTTGTCACTCGTTCAGGCGTAATTGGTGCAGGGCTAAAACGACGAATTCCTGAGTTTGAATCGCTGACGGGAGCTAAAGTCAATTTGACGATGCACGACTTTGGCAAGGTCTATGATATGTTGCAAGCTGACTGGTCGAGTGCATCTCCTAAATATGACATGGCGGTGGCTATGCCGCAGTGGTTAATTGATTTTGTGAATGCTAATTATCTGGAAGATTTAACCGCTCGTGTCGAGGCTGATGCAGCGTTGCAGTGGGAAGACATTGCACCATTCTTTCGCAATGCCAATGCCATTCACAATCAGCGCATTTACGGTGTTCCGGTAGATGGGGATTATCATCTACTCTACTATCGCACCGACTTGCTCTCAAAAGCCGGATTAACGCCGCCCCTGACTTGGGATGATTATTTGAAAGTAGCGCAAAACTTTCATGGCAAAGACCTGAATGGGGATGGAACCCCAGACTACGGCTCTTGTATTGCCAAAGAGCCGGGACACGTCGGATTTTTCATGTTTAGCTCGATCGCCACATCCTATCTACAATCCAAAGGTACAGGGCAGGGGGCATTTTTTGACGCGGCAACCATGAAACCACTAGTAAAAAACGAGGCGTTTGCCAAGGCCTTGGATGTTTACAAACAAACGATGGCCTATGGAGTGCCTGATGATGCCAACTTGCAATTTGTTGAAGCCCGCAATGTTTTTCTCGCCGGGCGGTGTGCCTTGATGATCGACTGGGGCGACATTCCCACGCTGGCACTTGATTCAACTGTTTCAAAAGTCACGAATAAGGTTGGGGCAGCCATGACACCCGGTAGCTCTAAAGTGCTTGATCAAACCACGGGTAAATTCACGGTCTGCGATAAGTTTATCTGTCCCTACGCCATTGACGGCATTAATCATGCCCCTTTCGCGGCTAACCTGGGCTACACCGGAGTTATTTCCGCCAAAGCTGCGCCCAAAGTAAAAGATGCTGCCTATGCCTTTCTGTCCTATATGAGTCAGCCCGCCCAGGCAAATGTGGATGTGACAATTGGTGCGACCGGGTTTAACCCCTATCGAGTTACGCAGTTTAAGGACGTAGCGCCCTGGATTCAGTCTGGAATGTCGGCAGAAGCGGCCAATAACTATTTAGGAGCTATTGGCATTACCTTAAGCAATCCCAACATGGCATTAGATTTGAAATTACCCCACGCCAAACGTTATCAATTGGAAGTTCTTGATCCAGCACTAAAAGATTTCATGGCAGGAAAAATCAGCCGCGAACAGACAATGGGGCGGGTTGAGCAGGGTTGGCAGAAAATTACGGATCAGGTAGGACGGGAATCCCAAAAAACAGCGTATCGCTACAGCTTGGGATTGGAATCTTAGAGGAAAAAAGAATGCGTAAACAAAGCCTCAGCCGCAAAATTGTTTTAGCCTATTCGCTGCTAGTGACGCTGGCGGCTGGGCTGTTGACTACGGGGTTGTCCTGGCAACTCCGCACCGTCCAGCGTCAGGAAATGCGCGATCGCCTGATGGAACTTTTGCGCCTATCTGTCCCCCAAATCGACAGCGATTATCTGGCATTGACAGTGACACCCGACAGTATGAAGGAGCCGTTTTACAGAATCAATCAGGAACGGCTCAAAAATATTCAAGCTGCCAGCCCCTCCATCAGCCACATCTACACCCTGCGGCAACAGTCGGACGGGAAACTGGTTTTTGTGTTGGATTACGACAACGAAGGGGGTTCTAATGCGCTGGTGGGAGACCCCTTGCAATTCATCACCCCTGGGCTAAAAGGCGACATTGCAGACTTAGAGGAACCGCTTGTTGAACCCGATATTCTGTCAAGTCCGTTAGGTAAACCTGTTCTGTACGGCTATGCCCCAATCAAAAATCAGTTTGGACGCACCAATGGCGTATTAGTGATTGAACTAAATGCCAGTTCGGTCATTCAAAGCGAACGGCAAGCCACTGTTATTGCGTTGGGAATTTTTTGTTTAGTCTTGCTGTTGACCCTAGTGGTGATTTGGTGGCTGTCTCAGTCATTGGTGATTCGTCCTGTTCTGCAATTAAATCAGGCGGCTAAACAGCTGGCAAGCGGACAGTGGCAGCAAGTGTTACCAAGCGATCGCAACGACGAGTTGGGTGATTTGGCTAAGTCTTTTGATCACATGGCCAAGCAACTGCAAGAATCTTTTGCCACACTGGAACATCGGGTGCAAGAGCGCACTACTGAGTTGGAAGCCGCAAAACTCACTGCTGATTCGGCGAATCGGGCTAAAAGTGAGTTTTTGGCTAATATGAGCCACGAACTGCGTACGCCTCTCAATGGCATTCTCGGCTATGCCCAAATTTTGCAGCGTTCTAACTCGTTGCAACCATCCGAAAAAAAGGGGATCAGTGTTATTTATCAATGCGGCAACCATTTGTTAATGCTGATCAATGATGTGCTGGATTTGGCGAAAATCGAAGCCGGAAAACTGGAGCTAAATCCGTCAGACATTCATCTGCCATCGTTTCTGCAAGGGATTGCGGAGATGAACCGAGTCAGGGCTGAACAAAAGAAAATTGTTTTTGCGTGCGAACCTGCGGCAGATTTACCGCAAAGCATTTATGCCGATGAAAAACGATTGCGCCAGGTGTTAATTAACCTATTGGGCAACGCTATCAAGTTCACACAGCAGGGGAGTGTTTACTTTCGGATTACGGCTCATCAGCATCATGAATCCCTCGACTCTTACAAAATCCGTTTTGAAATTGAAGATACGGGTGTGGGGATGACCCCTGAACAGCTAGAAAAGATTTTTCTGCCGTTTGAGCAAGTGGGGGATGTGAAAAAGCAAGATGAGGGGAGTGGCTTGGGACTGGCGATTAGTCTCAAAATCGTCTCTCTCATGGGCAGTAAAATTCAGGTAGAAAGCACCTTGGGGCAAGGTAGTCTATTTAGCTTTGAAGTTGATCTCCCAGCATCACTGAACTGGTCAATTCAAGAGCGTCAGGACGGGAAAAACATCATTGTGGGCTATGGTGGGCAGAGGCGCACAGTCCTTGTGGTGGATGACAAATGGGAAAATCGATCGCTGATTGTCAGCTTGCTAGAGCCGATTGGATTTGATGTGGTTGAAGCCAGCAATGGTAAAGAAGGTTGGGAGCAGATCATGGCTCACAAACCCGATGTACTGATTACTGACTTGGTGATGCCCGTCATGCACGGCTTTGATTTGCTTAAACAACTGCGCCAGTCCACTGAATTGTCGCACATCTTGGCGATCGCTTCATCTGCCAGCATTTTTGCCCAAGATGAATTTCAAAGCTTGGAAGCAGGAGCCAACTGCTTCTTATCCAAACCCATCCAAGTGGATGAGCTACTGGAGATAATTCAAACCCATCTCAAGTTGACCTGGATTTATGAAGAACCAACTACAACCATAGAATCCTACAGCCAAGAGCGCGATACCCCTGCTGTGACAAAACTGTTTCCTCCACCAATAGAAATCCTGCATCAGCTGCAAAAGCATGTTCAGGAAGGTGATATAGATACAGTGGTTAACTTATGCGAACAGATTCAAAAGTCTCATCCAACATCATTTGAGTTTGCCAAAAAGTTGATTCAAATGTCTGAAGATTGTCAGATCAAACAGATGCGTGAATTGCTACAAGAGTCCTTGATTATTGCTGTTAGGAAAATGCGCTAGGACACCTGAAATACATATCTTCTCAATTCCATATATTACTCATGCAGGACAGCAATGACAACCGACCATCAGATGAGCAACAATCAAAAAAATGAATTTGTTTTGGTTGTGGATGACAATCCGACTAACTTATCAGTCTTGAGGCAAGTTTTAAAAGAAGCAGGCTTTCAAGTGCGGTTAGCAGAAGATGGGAAGAGCGCAATTGAGCAGGTTAATCTCGCCCCTCCAATCTTAATTTTGTTAGATGTGCAGATGCCTGTCATGGACGGCTTTGAAACCTGTTCCCGCCTCAAGGATAATCCCAAAACCCGCGATATTCCCGTGATTTTTACAACTGCACTGTCTGACATCGGTAACAAGCTCAAGGGGCTATCCCTAGGAGCAGTGGACTACATTACCAAACCTTTTGAGCAGGAGGAAGTCTTGGCGCGGGTCATGTTGCATTGGCGTATGCACAAGCTGACGCAGAAATTGCAACATCTGACCGAGACCCTGGAAGAGCAAGTCGCAGAGCGAACCGCATCCCTTCAGCAAGCTCAGATACGCCTAGTGCAGCAAGAAAAGCTTTCGACACTGGGGGAATTAGTTGCAGGCGTAGCCCATGAAATCAACAATCCGATTGGCTGTCTAATCAACAACATTCCTGCGGCTAAAGAGCATGTCACCGCTTTGCTACAAGCTTTGGAACTCTATCAATCTGAAGTCAAGCAGCCCTCTGAGTCGCTTCAGCAGTCCCTAGAAGATTTAGATATAGAGTTTGTGGCAGAAGACTTACCAAAGCTGTTGGGTTCAATGCACCTCAGCACCGATCGCATCAAGGAGATATCCCTTGCCCTACGCACCTTTTCTCGGATGGACAATACATCCAAAATCCCGTTTGACTTGCATCAAGGGCTTGACAGCACCTTGCTAATTTTGCAGCATCGACTGAAGGCACTAGGGGAACGACCTGCAATCCAAGTTATTAAGCAGTATGGAGTATTGCCTTTAGTAGAATGTTACCCTGGACAGATTAATCAAGTATTTATGAATATTCTGGCGAATGCGATCGATGCACTAGAGGAGTTCAATCATAGACATAGTTTTAATGAGATCAAGACCAATTCCAACCAGATTACAATTACCACAACAATGATACATAAATTTGTGAAAATCATGATTGCTGATAATGGCAATGGCATGAATGAAGAAGTAAAACAAAAGATTTTTGACCATTCATTTACGACAAAAGGAATTGGTAAAGGAACAGGTTTAGGATTAGCGATCGCCCACCAAATTGTTGTGGAGAAACACAAAGGAAATATCGATGTTTACTCCCAGCTTGGATGCGGAACTACCTTTGTCCTCACGCTACCCATTCAGGGTCAATGAAGTAGAGAGATTTTTATCGAGAAACTCTTTCAGAAATGGGATTGTAAATTAGTTTGTGTCAAATTAACTATTACTATGAAGGGCGTTGTCCCCAAACTGGCGAACTGCTGAGATTACCCCGCACTGCTTTGATAGAAGCAATTGCCCGTGGTTTAATGAACTATCTCGCTAGGGATGAGCGTTATGCTAGGGAAGGCAAGATGTATGGTGTTTTATTAGTTGAATTGCCCAGTGGTGAACAAAAAGTTATTCAAGCTTTCTCAGGATTATTAAACGGTCAAAGTGTTGTTGAGGGCTGGGTTCCACCAATTCCGGGACGAGAAGCAATTGCTTTATCAGAAGCGGAGACTTTAGCAAAATTAGAGGCGATTAAACAAGAAATTATTAATTTACAAGAATTACCAGAACGACAGCAGTATGAAATATTATCTGCTGAATTTACACAGCAATTGCAAGTCATGAGCGATCGCCATCGTGAATGCAGATATCAACGCCAAGCCCAACGCCAAATACTGGGCGAAACACTCACAGGTGAAGTTCTCACCACTGCACTTGCAGAACTTGACGCAGCCAGTCGCAAAGATGGGATTGAACGGCGACAACTCAAACGTCAGCGAGATGAAGTTTTACAGCCGCTTCAACAATTAATTACCGCCGCAGATACCAAAATCAGAGAATTAAAACAACAGCGTAAAACCTTATCTCGTCAACTCCAAGCCCAAATGCACGCTGCTTATTCGCTGATGAATTTTTTCGGTCAATCTCTCACCTTACAACAATTAATGCCGGATGGTTTACCCACGGGTACAGGCGACTGTTGCGCCCCAAAGTTGTTGCATTACGCCGCCACCCATCACCTTAAACCCCTCGCAATGGCAGAATTTTGGTGGGGGAAATCTTCAGGAGATAAAATTCAAGGGGAATTTTATGAAGCTTGTGTAGAACGTTGTCAGCCGTTGATGGGATTTTTGCTGTCGGGTATTAAACCTAATAGTTCAAGGGGAGTTGTCAGTCCCTCCGCTACTAGAGAGGAGATTATCTATCAAGACGAATGGCTAATTGCTGTGAATAAACCTGCGGGACTATTATCAGTTCCCGGCCGTTATCAAGACACCCAAGATAGTGTAGTGAGTCGTTTACGGAATTTATTAGCTGATGGGACGAACCTTGTATCTGTGCATCGTTTGGATCAAGAGACTTCTGGTATTTTGTTGATAGCACGCGATCGCAATACGCACTATCACCTCAGTCAACAATTCCAACAGCGACAAGTGCATAAAGTTTATGAAGCAATTTTGGCAGGTGCGGTGACTCAAAATCACGGTGTGATTGAATTACCACTTTGGGGAAATCCGCAAAATCGCCCTTATCAACAAGTTGATTGGCAACATGGTAAACCCAGTGTCACCAAGTTTCAGGTAATTGCCAAAGAAGGCGAATACACCCGCGTAGAATTTATCCCCCTCACCGGACGCACCCATCAGCTGCGGGTTCATGCGGCGGTAGGATTAGGCGTGGTAATATTGGGCGATCGCCTTTATGGATGTAATGCTAATGCAAATCGTTTACATCTCCACGCCAGGGAAATCAGTTTTTACCATCCCCAATTAGCCAAAACTCTTCATTTACAAGCAACAACACCTTTTTAAATCAGTGTCATCTACCATTGGTCAATTGTTACTGCTAATTTTTCACTGCTAAGGTAATTAAAAACTACCAATTGCGAGTGATATGAGATACAAACTCTTAGGCAAAAGTGGGTTGAGAGTTTCGGAACTCTGCTTGGGAACGATGACTTTTGGTGAAGACTGGGGTTGGGGTGCTTCTGTTGATGAAAGTCGGAGAATTTTTGAGACTTTTACAGCAGCCGGTGGGAATTTTATTGACACCGCCAATGGTTACACCAACGGTAGTAGTGAAAAAATTGTTGGTGAATTAATTGCTCAAGACAGAGAACGCTTTGTAGTTGCAACTAAATACTCTTTTCCCTCGCGGATGGGAGAAAATACAGGTAATCCCAATGGTAGCGGCAATCATCGCAAGAATTTGGTGCAATCCTTAGAAGGTAGTCTCAAACGACTGAATACAGACTATATTGATTTATTTTGGTTACATGCTTGGGATTTTACCACTCCAATTGAGGAGGTAATGCGATCGCTTGATGATGTGGTGCGTCAAGGTAAGGTTCTTTACATTGGGATTTCTGATGCACCTGCTTGGATTGTGGCTCAAGCTAATACTATCGCTCAATATCAAGGCTGGACGCAGTTTGTAGCTTTGCAAATTGAGTATAATTTAATTCAGCGAACACCAGAACGAGATTTGCTCCCAATGGCTAAAGCCCTTGATTTAGCAGTCACACCTTGGTCGCCCTTAGCTGGTGGTGTACTGACAGGTAAGTATAATCAGCCTCTGCAACCAGGAGAAGAACAAGGTAGGCTTGCCAACACTGCATTTGGAACTGTATCAGAACGCAGTTTAGCGATCGCCGCAGTAGTGAGTCAAGTTGCTACGGAAATTGGCGCTTCACCTTCGCAAGTCGCATTAGCTTGGTTACGCGCCCAAAGTGGTGTAATGATTCCTATCGTCGGCGCACGCAAACTCAGCCAATTTCAAGATAACTTGGCTTGTTTAGATATCACCTTATCGCCGGAACACCTGCAACGCCTCAACGAAGTGAGTCAAATTGAACTAGGTTTTCCCCACGACTTCTTGCAAAATGACATCATCCGCGATCGCCTGTTTGGTGGTACATTCAATGCGATCGACAACCACCGCCTTTGAATTACTGAGTATCCGCAAGAGTAATCAAGATAATAAATCATTCCTGCGGAAAAACCATCTGTCTTTCGGAAGTTCCCCAAACTCCATCACTATTTGTAGACTCAATGTGTCGATCAACAAATTTAGAACCATGAGCGACAATAAGCAGACATCCCGTCTTTATCCCTCTCGTATTGATATTCCTGCCGAAGCACGTTCTCAAATCGTAGCCATTCTGAATCAAACATTGGCAGCTACCTTAGATTTGAAAACCCAGACAAAGCAAGCACACTGGAACGTTAAAGGTACAGACTTTTATCAGTTGCACGAATTGTTTGATGAGATTGCAGGCGAATTAGAAGAATATGTTGATACAGTGGCTGAACGTGTCACCGCGTTAGGTGGCTATGCTTTCGGAACCGCAAGACTAGCGGCTAGTAACTCCATCCTGCCAGAATATCCTCTGGATATTTTGGATGGCAAAGACCATGTAACCGCATTAGCCGACCGTTTTGCACCTTACGCTAAACATATCCGAGAAGCGATCGCTAAAACCGACGACTTAGGTGATGCAGACACCGCAGACCTTTACACCGAAATTTCTCGCACCATTGACAAACGACTGTGGTTCTTAGAAGCTCATTTGCAAGTAGCAGAAATTAAAGCAGAGAATGGCTCTGCTACTACTAAAACACCAGCTACAGTTAGATAATTCCTGGCAAACTTCATAGTATCCTTTTGGTAAGTACGCCACTTTTTAGTGCGTACTTTTCATTTTATAGGTAGATATTCTAATATTTAAATAAGTCGAAAGCCAGCTAGATAAATCAAAATTCTCTCTGAGATTAGTGATTAATTGGCAGTTAAAATCTAGCGCATCGATTTGGTAATTAATTAACTGCATTAATTTGCATATTTCTGTACACAAGAATATTAATTATTGAGATTACCAAAACTAAATCAACTGAGGTAAATTTATGTCTCAAAATACAATTAACTATTTAATTCATGATCGAAACAATCGCGGTCGGAGCCAAATCGGCTGGCTAGATAGTTACCACACATTTTCCTTCAGCCATTTTTATGATCCCAATCGGATGGGATTCCGGTCTCTGCGCGTGATTAACGACGATCGCATTGCGCCTGGTGCGGGTTTTCCTACCCACGGACATCGAGATATGGAAATTCTCACTTATGTGCTGTCTGGCGCTGTTGAGCATAAAGATAGTTTGGGTACAGGTTCAGTCATTCGTCCTGGTGATGCTCAAATTATGAGTGCAGGTACAGGAATTATGCACAGCGAGTTTAATCCCTCACCCACCGAACCACTCCATCTACTGCAAATCTGGATTTTACCAGATGAGCAAGGCTTGGCTCCCAGATATGAACAAAAAGCATTTTCTGTAGAAGAAAAACGCGGTCAATTACGCTTAATCGCCGCCAAAGATGGCCGCGACGGTGCGGTAACAATTCATCAAGATGTGGATTTATACGCCTCTGTTTTAGAAAGCGGTGATGTGGTGAATTATCACCTGAAACGCGATCGCTATGCTTGGTTGCAAATAGCTCAAGGTATAGCCACACTGAACGGCGAAGAACTCAGAGCCGGTGACGGTGTACAAATCAGTGGCGAGGAAAAACTCGAAATTAGCACCAACCTGAGCGCGGAAATCCTGCTATTTGATTTAAAGTGAGTTCCATGAGTGCTGTTTGACCTCCAGCTTTTATCAGTTGACAATTGTCAACTGATTAGATTTACAAATAACTCATCGTGATGGCGGAAAAATCAGCACCCCCTACTACTGTAAAGGCGGGTTAATAGGGGATTTCCTTTACCCAGAGATTCTTTTACTCAACCTGCCCTTACCTATAAAGATAATTGCCAAAACTAACCTAGGATATCATACGCTTTTATATACTTACGTAATACTTCAAAAAGTCTTTAATTTTATTGCCTGTTATTTTTGGTAAAAACTACTATAATTGAATCCACTAGATAAAATACTTGCAACCATAAGCAACCCCTAACTGTGTTTACAACTGCATTTGCACCAAAAAACCAAACCCAATCAGGTGAACTACCACGAGATTTATTTGCTGCTATTGAGGATTTAAAAAAAGAACTCAATGCGGTAATCTTGGCGCATTACTATCAAGAACCAGATATTCAAGATATTGCAGATTTTATTGGTGATTCGTTACAACTGGCGAAAGCCGCAGCTCAGACCAATGCAGATGTAATTGTCTTTGCTGGCGTACACTTTATGGCAGAAACAGCCAAAATTCTCAATCCTGATAAGTTAGTACTGTTACCTGATTTAACTGCTGGTTGTTCTTTAGCAGATAGTTGTCCACCAAAGGAATTTGCGGCGTTTAAAGCAGCTTATCCTGATCATTTGGTGGTTTCGTATATTAACTGCTCTGCTGACATTAAGGCAATGAGCGATATTATTTGTACTAGTTCTAATGCTGTCAAAATTGTGCAGCAGATACCCAAAGACCAGCCAATTATTTTTGCTCCAGACCGGAATTTAGGGCGCTATGTCATGGAACAAACTGGCAGAGATTTGGTACTGTGGCAAGGTAGCTGTGTTGTCCATGAAACCTTTTCCGAAAAGAAAATCGTCCAGTTAAAAATAGCACATCCCCAAGCGGAGGCGATCGCGCACCCAGAATGTGAAACTAGCGTTTTGCGCCACGCTAATTATATTGGTTCGACGGCAGCTTTACTCAAATATTGTCAGACCAGCCCTGCCCAAGAATTTATTGTGGCGACAGAACCAGGAATTATTCACCAAATGCAAAAATTTGCGCCAGATAAGCATTTTATTCCTGCGCCACCGACAAATAATTGTAACTGTAATGAGTGTCCGTTTATGCGACTCAATACATTAGAAAAATTGTATTTAGCGATGAAAAATCGCGCTCCTGAAATTACAATGTCTGAAGATATTAGAGTGGCGGCGCTGCGTCCCATGCAACGGATGTTAGAAATGAGTGTTTAAAAGTGCTGCTGTCACAAACTTGGAATATTTGAGAGCAAAAAGATATCCGACTTCTTCAAGAAGTCGGGTATCTGAACAAGCTTTGATCACACTATTTAACTGGAAAGAAATGCTGTTTAATTACATCTAGCTGTGAACAATTCCAATAATCAATGTGAGAAATAATCAAATCATCAGAGTTAAGTTTTAATTCGCTCCAGCCAGTGATAGAAATGCGGGGTTTCCAAGGTAAAGGACTATTCCAACTCAGTGTCCACTCGGTTTTGATAGTGTCTCCCAAACGTTGAATACTATGTAAATCCATTTTGAGATTTAAAAAGAAAGTCTGGATAAATTTAATCATCCACTGATAAAGTTTAAGTCCTCGAAATTTGAAAACCGCATCTTGAAAATAAACATCTTCTGCGTAAATTGAATATGTTTGATTTTCAGGAAATCTTTGATAATCTTCTTTGAGAATTTCGATAATATCCATGAATAAAAATAGGGAGTAGGAAGTAGGGAGTAGGGAGTAGGGGGTAGGGACTAAGAATTAGGGATTAGTATTTTTTCTCAGCACTCAGCACTCAGCACTCAGCACTCAGCACTCAGCACTCAGCACTCAGCACTCAGCACTTTGCTATATTTCATTCCAAAGGCGTTCTAGTTGATATTGCCAAGTTGCTAATACTTGTTCTCTATCGTTAGCAGATTGGTTAATTTCACCCATTAAGCCTTCTGCATAAAATCTGTCTAGGTTTTGCATTGTGGCTTGTAGAGATTGTCCTTGCTGTTTTGCGCCTTGGATAATTTTGCGGAGGCGGTTTTCAATAAATCGATTGAAGACATCATTTAAACCAGCTTTATGAAGAGAAAGCAGTCTAGAAATAGCATTGGCAAAATCCGCACTCACTAATGTACCCATATTATGGTGATAGACTCCCCAAACTACTCCGTCATAGATGGCGTAGCGGGTTTCCTGAGTTTCATCAAAGTTGGCTTCTAAAAATTGGGTTAAAAATGTTTCCGCTTCTTGTAGCGGTACAATCGGCAATAGCACTCGCAGCCAAGTTTGGTCTTCTGACAGCAGCACTAACAGCCGAAAACTAGGTGAGTCTACTTGCCAAGATCCAGGTGCGATCGCAGCTATACTTTCTGTACCAAAGAATTCTGTTAGTGTTACCGCAATTTCGTCAGGTGTCATAGTCTAAATTTGAGCTTTACCATCTAGGGTAACGCTTTCAAGGCACAAAGGTTATCTGTGAAATTTGGGTGTCAGGGTGTGGGGGTGTTCTTTTAACTCAGCACTCAGCACTTTCAACTCAGCACTCTTCATAAAACTGTGCGCTGTAACTCTGGGAAAACTTTGGCTACTTTACTCAGCACGTAATCACCGTAGGTTCCTTGAAAGTTATGCACACTGGCTTTATCCCAACGTTCTTGAGAATCTTCTTGGACGACGTGATTTAATTCAATCGGTTTGACTTCTACATCAAAGTTGGGATCGAAGAAGAATGGAAAGGATAGGCGATCGCGTCCACTAAAATTTTGTACCCGATGGGGTGTAGATTTGTATAATCCGCCTGTCATGCGATCGAGCATATCGCCGATGTTACAGACAAAGGAGTTCGGTACAGGTGGCGCATCAATCCAGCGTGATTTTGATTTGATTTGCAAACCACCTAAATTGTCTTGTTTGAGAATAGTTAATACGCCGTAATCTGTATGTTCACCAACTCCCCAGCGAATTTTGTCGTTGCTTGATAACTGATCAGGCGGGTAGTTAAAGATGCGAAATAATATTAAGGGGTCGCTGGTGTAGCGATCGCTAAAGTAAGATGCTTCTAATCCCAAGCTTAAGGCAATACCTGTCATTAAAATATGTCCCAGCTTGGTCATTACTGACATATACTCTAGTACTGTCTCACGAAATAGTGGCAGATTAGGCGGAAACAAATTTGCACCGTGCATAGGTGTACCAGCTTTTACCTGCGGGTGTGATGAAGTTAATTCCGCACCAAAATAAATCCCCTCTTTTAAATCTGGCTTTCCTGATGTGAGTTCGTCACCAACAGGAAAGTAACCCCGCCATGCTTTTCCACCTAACGCCATAGGGATTTGCATTTTGGTGGCTAAATCTTGGGCAAAAAATTCACGGCTACAATCTTCTAGGCGCTGCTGCAAGTCTATATCTACACCATGCCCAATAATATAGAAAAATCCATATTCCCGACAGGCTTGACCAATTTTTGTTGCTGTCAGGTGGCGATCGCTACTTTCTGTGACTAAGGCACTGATATCTATAATCGGAATTTGGTATTGTGTGATTGCCATAGTTTGATTTTTTAGGTAATATTTAACACATCAATTTTTGATATATCTCATCACCTTTCTTAACTTAGTGAGTTATTGATAAAAATAATTAACCGCAGATAGATTTATCCTTCAGTCAACATAGTAAAATTTTCTCTCAATGCCAGATAACTTGTAGTTAATCTCTGCTAAATAACTGTGCAGAAATTCTTAACCTAAATTTGTACTAATTTTAACTGGTTCTTTGCTCATACTGTCTGTCTTCATAAGAAGATTATGGGGTAACAATACTAAAATACACTAAATCTATCAAGTTTTAGATGTATCGGCTAATTTCTTTCTGACAGAAGAAAAAAGGAGTCATTAATGTGATTGATTAAACTGACAATCGCACATCAATAAAACTTTTAAATATTACGGTAATGTCACCCGAAAAATTGACAAGATGCGACGCTGCATCAACTGTCTTTTTGGGATTTTTTTGTGTGGATTTGTTTAATTGAACGTGAGGAGTACAAATGCTTGAGGCTATCGTTGTTGCTTGGCTGTTATTATTTTTTGGTGATTTTTTATCTACATTCGTGTATCACATACCTGAGCATGTTTTTGGTAGCCTCCACTTAAGAACACATCATTCTTGGAAGAAGGACTTTCGCCACTATGCCATATTAACGGCAAATCTTCAGGTACTTTTAGATGGAATTTTGGGAGCTTTGCCTTATATAATTATGGCATTTATTTTCTGGTCTTTCTCTCCCATTGGTGTGATTTTAGGATTGCTATTAGGTCAGTTTCATGTATGGTGGAGACACGTTAGTGTTTTAGGTTGGCAAACTCCAAATATTATCAATGTTGTGTGTCAATTTCTATTCATCACCACTCCCGAAAGACACTGGCTGCATCATAATAAAACGAACCTGGGTTTTGGTGATATTTTCACTTTCTTTGAGCAACCTGCACAAATTTGGCTGCGGTGGTTGCGTCTTTTGAGAGTACGTCTGCGTTATTCGCGGATTTAGTTAATTGTTAAGAATTCAGGGGTCAGAATCCAGAATGATTAATAAATCAAGGTTTTGCTAGGCAGAGATTCTCAAAATCTAAAACTATGAAATATCAAACTGTGATTAATTCTGACTTCTGTATTCTAAATACTTACTTTAATGGCTTTACCAATTCTCCATTTTTTGGAAAATCGGTAAAGCAGAAATCGGTTTAAATATTCTTAGCTAATTGTCGTTCGGGTAGAAAAGCTAAAATTATATGTTCTTCTGGTATTCCTTCTGCGATTAAATCTGTGATAATGCCAGTTTCAATACCGTCGTATTCTACCCAAACTTTTTGCTCATGGAGAGTTACATAAATTATATTGCCTCTAACTCTTCTGCCTCGTTCCCAGCCTACTTGCATTAAGGCATATCGATTTTGCTGTTCATCAAAAACAGTATCTAGCCGAATTTCTCCATGAGATGGAGTAAATTGGGCATATTTCTGAATTACTTGTTTTATAATTCCTGCATAATTCGTGGTGGTATCCATTGTTTTACCTCTACCTTATTTGAATCTATAACCAGCAATTTCATAGGTAATTCACTAATCACCAATTGACCGATAGGTTCGCTAAATATTGCTTCGTAGATAATGTCTGTAATAGCAAGATATATTTCCCTTTCTGGATCAACTTGATTGAGTAAAAGTTGATAAAGAGTATATTGACCTATTGCTTGTTCTAAATCGGCAATTACAGACTTACCTCTAAATTCCTTAATTTCTATCGCAATCTGGCAATTTTGCCTTTCAGCACCAATAAATTGCGATGAAATTTGATGAGAGTTACTAGACTCTGTTGCCGCTAAATCTACAAACAAAAATCGTTCACCGTAGGATATTATGTATGGATCGTTGGTAATTGTCCAACCATCTTTGATGATAGCCTGTTTAACAAGAGTGTGAATAGTATCCCTTTGTGGCATAAATTGAAGCACATTTTCACCATAAAAAAGCCTCCCACATTGGGAGGCTAAAATTTTAGCGGAGACAGTTTTTAAACTAGACAAACACAACAGCGATCGCACCACCAAAGGCGGCGAAAATTGCAGAAACGACGGCTGTAGCAAATAACCACCAAGCGGCTGTGGCTGCGGCTTTGCGGGTTTCTTCGGCTTGCTTTTGGGCTTGACGTTTGACTTCTTCTAAACGGCGTTGTGCTTCTTGTTGGATGCGTTCTGCGCGTTGTAAGACTGTGTTCCGAGCGCGTTCTACTTGGTCAATAATGCGGTTAGCATCTTCCTCAGAGATATCTTCGCGGGAACTCATGATGGCGACTAGGGTATCACGGTTGAAGGCAGATAGGCGATCGCGCAAGGCATCAAATCCAGCTTGGGGATCGTCAAATAACTGGCGGATATCCCGCTTAACGCCATCATAATTAAGTTCTGGGCGATCTAAAGAATTGAGATAGTTACGGATACGGTCAAAAATATTATCTACAACATCTTGTATCCGGCGTTGAATACTCCGTATTTGTTCGACAAATTGATCCCGGACGGAAATCATATTGTCGGCAATTCTGGCGGCTTCTTCATCACTCATATCTTCCCGAATTTTCAGTAAAGCGATGATAGTAGAACGGTCAAAATGCGCCAAGCGATCGCTCAAACTTTCTACCCCGACCCGTGGATCATGCAACAATAATTGCAAGTCACGTTTAATACCTTCAGGGTTGAGTTCTTCTTTGCCTGTTTGCCGCAAATATTCTTCCAGATAAGCTTTGAATGTATCCATTCTTTGCTGGGTACGAGTAGCAAAACGGCGGGGCGCACGCGCAATATTGCGGATTGATGTTTGCATCGAGTCAATTATTTGGTTGACTTGTTCTTCACTCAAGTCTCGTCGTTGACTCAATAATTTCACTAAGGTATCTCGGTCTAATTGCGATAAACGTCGCCGCAGGGCGATCGCACCTTCTCTAGGATTGGCAAACAAGCGATCTAAATCTCGTTGAATCCCTTCGGGGTTGAGTTCTGCTTTGCCAGTGTTCCGCAGATAATCTGTAATTGTCGTCATCACAGAATCATATTGTTCTTTGGCTTTGTCAGCGACGGCTTGCGGTGCGTGGCGAATACTGTGCCAAGAATCTTCCACAGTATGAATAATGTTATGAACTTGGTCTTCGCTCAAATCTTGGCGCTGACTCAATAACTGTACCAAGGTATCGCGGTCAAAACGAGACAACCGAGTGCGAATGGCAATCATCCCGGCTTGGGGGTCTTCTAATAATCGCTTCAGGTCGGCGCGAATTGCATCAGGATTTAATTCTGCTTTGCCTGTGTTCCGCAGATATGATTCTACATTCAACCACAGGGTTTCGGCTTGATATTTTGCCTGTTCTGCTATACCTTGGGCGGCAATTAAAACGCGATCGCGTTGTCTTTCCAATTCATCTAAAATTGGTTCAACTTCATATACTTGCACATCGTTGCGTTCCAGCAGAATTTGTCGCATTTCTGCCCGGTCAATTACTGCCAAACGGCGTGACAGTGTTTCATAATCTGCATCAGAGTCGGACAACAAAGACTGAAAATCCCGTTCAATACCTTCCGCCGTCAAATCTGATTTTGGTGTGACTAACAGATAACTTTCAACTCGCCGTTGTAAATCTTGGGTAATTTCTCGTTCTTCTTCGGCTGTAACGGTGACTAATACTGATTGACGCACAACTTCTAGATGGTCGGCGATGCGTTGAATTTCAACTTGGGTGAGTAGACCTCTATCTTGCAGAATCTTGACGAAATCATTACGAGACAGGCGGTCTAATTCTCTTTTAATAATGCCAGGGTCGGCGGCTGGGTCATAAATAACATCGCGGAATTCTTGGGCGATTCTTTCTTGGCTGAGTTGCCAAGCATAAGTGTTATGCAGATAATTTTCGATGTCAACGCGAATTGGGCTGTAAGGTTGGGAAGGTACGGGAAGACCTAGTTTATCAGCTTGTTCTGTGGCTTTATCTTTGGCTGTGGTTAGGGACTGTAAAATCTTTTCCACATCAATATCTGATAAATCAGTGCGTCCCAAAACAATCCCAGTCAAAGCCGTTAGACCTTGCTGGACTGTCTGCTGAATCAGTCCAGGTGTGGCTTTTTGGTCGGCTGGTTTAGCTGAACGGCTTTCAGTAATTAACTGTTCTAGTTTGGCGTTGAGTTCGTCAGTTCTGGTTTGTCCTGGTGGTAAAGATTTGAGATAGTCAACTAATTCCCCTAAACGGTCTGGAACAGGTGGCTGTTGCCCTACTACTTGCTGCCAAACATTGTAAAGTGTATCTGCAATGCGGTTAACGTCGCGTTTAGAAAGGTCGGTGCGACTGCTGACTAAATCGATAAATTTTTCGCGGTCGATCTGGCGTAAATCGGGGCTACCGGCGTTAGCGTAGCTTAACGAAGTTATCGCTTTTAATTGTGGATCATTAAGTAATTTTTCAAATTCGCCCCGGATTTGGGAGATATCCAACTCAGGCGGACGCAGTTTTTCTAGGTAATCTTCAACATTTTCTCGAATACTAATCGGGTCAATTGCACTACCTAATTCTCGACGTACAGCAGCTGCGGCGGCTTCGGCAGTGGCTACCACTTGCTGATTTACGGCTTTCGCACCCAAGGCGGCGGTAGCAGTTCCCATAATCGCCTGAAAACCAGAGGTAGCAGTATTCACCACTGAACCAATTAAGGAACCCACAGTAGTAGAACTAACCCACACTAGTAATAAGAAGTATGCACCCCAAATCACTAACCCCAAAATCGCCCCTAATCTGGGGTCAAAAATCACTAAGCTTAATTTTACGGCTAGGAAACTGGCAATTAATAAGGCGATCGTAACAGTGACTAATGTCCAAATCCCTACAGCCGTCCCAATTTTGCGAATTGTGCCGCCAAAACTACCTGCTTCCCCATGATGAGAATCCGCATCTGAGGAATGTCCCAAGTAGGAAATACCAGCAGCAACGGAGAGATTAGTTAGCACTAATTGAAAAGCAAAAGCTAAAATCACCCCGGAAATTAAGGCGACAAAAAAGCGCGGCCCGGAGGTCAGCACCGATGCTTGCGCTGGCGTGACGTTGGAGGGATCTACAGAAATTTGTGCTACCCATAACAATGGTTTGTAGAGTCCCAACATAATGCCTGTACTTTGAATCATTGTATTTCCTTATTTTTTAATGTTTAACTTTGGAGAGATATCAGAATCATCTGAGCAGCAATTATGCAATTAATATCTGTTAACAATCGCTATACCTAACTCTTGTAAATCTCAGAATCGGGCAATTTAGGCGATTCCAGCATCCATCTGAAGTTTGAATAATATATCTAGCGTCGGGTAGAAGTTTGATGAATCGAAAGATTTAATTTTGGGGAGATTGCTGAAATTATCACAGGAAAATGCCTATGATTATAAATATTGTGGCGATTAATTTCCATTAATTAATATTGTCTAAATCCTCTGATTTCATCTTAAAATATCCAAGATTTAGCTAATAGCAATTTACATTTATTTATAAATATGCTTTTTAGCACCTCTAAAGAAAGAGATGTTAACAGTTTTTGGCTGTTTGTATCTTCCAGAAGAGGTGGCTAGAGTTTGTACCTCTAGACGGAAAGCAGGCTGGTGGTAAATAGCTAACGTGAAGTTAAGTAACAAATCAATTTGGACTCAACAAATGGAACCTCGCTCCTCGACGAATTTACCACCAGTCGCTACAGAGTATAACGGCATAGACCGCAATGCGTTTATTTTTGGCTGGACTCCCCAAGCTGAACTCTGGAATGGTCGCTTGGCTGCGATTGGTTTTGTGGCTTATTTACTTTGGGATTTAGCAGGTTATAGCGTTCTGCGCGATGTCTTACATCTAATAGGTCGCTAAATAGGACTTACTTACGCATCAAAACGAAAAATCAAGGGTTGT
Source organism: Anabaena sp. FACHB-83 (assembly GCF_014697485.1). Taxonomy (NCBI): domain Bacteria; kingdom Bacillati; phylum Cyanobacteriota; class Cyanophyceae; order Nostocales; family Nostocaceae; genus Anabaena; species Anabaena sp. FACHB-83. Next base: position 83,065 of record NZ_JACJRY010000017.1, read on the forward strand.
GGCGAGGGTGTAGGGGTGGGAGGATGGTAAAGAAATCTTTCCCCCCTCTCTTCCCACACTCCCCACACTCTCCTCTCTTCCTACACTCCCCACACCCCCTAACCATGCGTGAGAAATTCGGGATAGGGGTGTACTGATTCAAAATCCTTACACCCAATCTCCACAGATAATCTTTGTGCGTAAGTCCTGACTAAAGAAAAATTTGCCAACACTAAATTAATTTTGGAGAACAATCATGGAAACTCGTCCCTCTACAGATTTACCGGGAGTTGCTAATGCTTATAATGGACGCGATCGCAATGAATTTTTGTTTGGTTGGACTCCCCAAGCCGAACTCTGGAATGGCCGTTTAGCAGCAATTGGTTTTGTGGCTTATTTACTCTGGGACTTAGCCGGCTATAGCGTAGTTCGTGATGTCCTGCATTTGATTGGTTACTAATATATGGGAATAGGGAGTAGGGAGTAAGGGTGTATGTATCTAAAACCCTTACTCCCAATCTCCTTAGTCCTGGTAATGAGTAATGAGTAATTACTCATTTCCTAATGGTCTGGGAAGGCGGAACCAAAAACGGGAACCGCCTTCGGGACGAGGTAAATAACCAATATTTCCACCCCAACGTTCAATCGTCATTCGACAAAAATAAAGACCGATTCCTCCTCTACCTGCGCGATTTTGACCTTGGGAAAACTTTTGAAATAAATTATTGCTCATTTCTGGTGATACACCTTCACCTTCATCATCAATAGTGAAGAGTACATATCCTACTTCTGCTTGCAAATTAATAGTTACTGTTGAGTCTTCTGGACTGTGGCGATAAGCATTTTCCACCAGATTTGTAATAACTCTGTCTAGGCGTGATTGTTCGCCTACAACTTTCCAATCGGCTGTGCTGTCAACATTAGCTGCAAGCTGTAACTGTTGGTTAGTCAGTGCAAAGGTAGCTTTAAATAGTTCGATAGTTTCTTCTACAGCCCTAAGAATATCAGGCGCAGTGTCAATATCTACGATAAAACTTTCTAGCGATCGCACCTCATCCGAAAAAGCATCTAAAATATTTCTAATTAACATTTCTTGCTTAATCGATTGCTTACGAGCGATTTCTAAATTTTCCTTACCTTTATCTGTTAAATTTTCAAACTCTAGCAAGGCTAAACAGCAATTAATGGCGTTGAGTTGCCCTGCTATATCATGAATAATACAATTAATTAAGACTTCTTTTCTTTGATTGTCTTTTAATAATTGTTGATAATTTAATTGTTGTTCTCGACCTGCTTGAATTAGGTGCTGTTTATATTTAAATTTATCTTCTGCTAATTCAATTAATAAAATTTTACTTTCATTTACACACAAAGCATAAGCTTCTAACTGCTCTTCATAGCCATTTAAATTTTTTTGACTCCAAAGACCAGAATTAAGCTTACCAATCTTATTTTCGCTCCAAAAATCTTCGGCATCAAACAAAAAATTTTCTAAAAATGCAAATTCCTCTTGCGGAATTAACATATCCATGCCAAATCTTAATTGCTGGCTACAAAAACGCTGTAACCATGTAGGTGGTTGAGCCGTAACTCTAAATAAGCCAATATCAATTCTTTCTAAGACTAAAATATTTAAGCCTAAGAATAAGTCAGATAATATAGTTGTAGTCATATCATAAAAATATCTAGCAATCCAACTTGATAACTGAACATCATTGCGTAGGCAGGTAATAGGAAAAAGAGATTATAAATATACCTTGTTTTTTCCCAAATCAAATATGAGTTTTATAGATAATATAGTTTTTATTCTTAGGAAACCTTCAGCAAGCTCAGTGCATCGCTGGGTGATTAATATTGGTGGAAAATTTCGTGATTCATGGGTGAAATCAAAATAAAACTTTTTTCTTCCTTTAAACTCCATCCTTTATGGGTGGAGCATTTTGAATTCTGTCTTCTGACTCCTGTTTATTAATTATTCTGAATTTTGACTGCTGATTCCTAAATCTTTCTTTATCAATCTATCAGATTGTTCTTGTGCTAGGCTGGAGTAGTTGGCTTCTTGCTGCATAGCTGAGAGATGCTTTTCATCTAACATACTATTCAATAGTAATACCCAATCACCTTCCTCGGAGGGAAAAATATGGACATCCGCACAGATACTTGCTGCGATTTTGATTAAGGGGAGAAATAACGGAGAGTCATCTATAGGTAGTAAACCTTCGAGAAAAAAAATTTGTTCACATACCGATATTCCTTGACTGAGATTTGTAATGCCATACTCAGCGAGTTTTCCCCCCCAGGCTTCCAGTCCACCGTCCTTGTTGACTAAGAGATAAGCAAGCGATCGCTCTTCGATAATAAAATTGAGAATATATAAAACTACAGCCTTGGGGATGTCTGCCATTTATCGATTGATGATTTGATGAGCAAGTGTTTGAAAGACTTCTTCCACACCCTGTCCTGTTTTAGCACTGGTTTTAATTACATTCCAGCCTTTGCTGAGAATACTATCTAACTCCTGGGGTTCAATTTCCCATTCCTCTGTCATATCCCATTTGTTAAAGACTAAAATAAACGGTACTTGACCAATACTTTCTTCTACTTTAGTTTGCAACTCAAAAGCTTTATCGAGAGTGCTACGCCTTGTACCATCTACAACTAAAATATAACCGGATGAGCCTCTGAGGTAAGACATTCTAACTTTCTGAAACTCGTCTTCACCGTAAAGATCCCAAAGAATTAAATTAACATTGTTGCCTTGCAGACTGAGAGTTTTTTTATCAATTTTGACACCGACAGTTGTATAATACCTATCAGAAAAAATACTGTAGATAAACCTGGAAACTAAACTGGTTTTACCAGTAGCAAATGCACCTACCATACAGATTTTTTTTTGCAGCATGATTTATTTACTTTTGTCAGTGATGAATACTTGAAAAGACACTCTCCGATTCAGTTGTCTGGCATCTAAATTTAATTCTGGTTGATAAGGTAGTGTAGAACCTAAAGCAGCAAGTTTAAATTTATTGGTATGAATTTTCGGCAGATTTAAAGCCGTAAAAATTTTATTCGCCCGTATTTGACTGAGGAGGAAATTTTGTCCTTCTGTACCAGTAGTATCAGTGTGACCACGAATTAAAACTTGTACGTCCTGATTTAAGGATTGAGCTATTTTGAAAAGGGTAGAAAAATTTGTCCGTAACTTGGGAATTTTTTGATTTTCTCCAGGAATGAACTCATCTTTGCCTTCAACAAATAAAAATGTCGTGGATTCAATTTGATTTTTAGCCGATTCTAGTTCTTTTAGTTCATTTGCTAATAGGTTTTTAGTTTGAAATTGTGTGATTCCAGGAATAAAACGCCAGAGTTTCTGAGCTTCTGTAATCCATTTTTGTGATGCGTAGCCACTAGCTACAAGAATGCCAGAATCATTCACTTGTAGTTTTGTAGTGGTTGGTGGTTGCAGTAATTCTGTGGCTCTTTTAGTGATAATTTCTGGTTCTAATGATATGTAAGATTGCCATTTAGCTATAACTTTATCTGGCTGCAAATTGGTTGATTGAATCAGGGTGTTGGGATCTACAGCCACAGGATCACGCATTCCTGAAATAAAGTGTTTCCCGTTGTAATATCGAGTGTTCAGCACCACAATTCCCGGTTGGGAGTTTAGTTTATGGAGATAAGTTTGCCAACGGATATTTTCTCTCACAGCAAAAAAGCCCCAACTTCCAGCTGCGATCGCCATTAAACCGAAGAAAGTCCAAGCATAGATATAATTTTGCCGAGCCGGAGTTTTATACTGTGCTGTTAAGCAGCTTTCTAAATAAGGTTCACTAGCTTGAAATGGTTCGGTTTCGCCTGTAAAACTCTGGAGTTCTGTTCCGAGTTTAAGGTGTAATTTTTCAATTGCTGCTTGAAAAACGACGCGTAATTCTTGCGGTGGTTTACCGCGAATTATCCCCGCGATAATTGCTTGTGGCCCTGCTTCCACCCAAATTGTGAGTTCGCCAAAGCGCAGACTTCTTAATGTATCTTCTTGCTGTACTTTAAAGGAATCTTTGACAAAATCTTGAATTGCTGTCAACATTGCTGCTACTAAATCGGGATCTTGAACGGCTACTTGTTGTAACCTGACATGATGCAGCAATAAACTAGTGTGTCTGTGAATCAAAAATATTTGCTCAACGCGGTAAATTAAAGTCCGCAGCAAGACAATTTCTGCAAAGGATTTTCCGGTGCGCCTAGCTTCTAACCTCCATTGAAAACTTTGTACCGACAGGCTATTTTCTAAGGCTTGGTTCAGCGATTGCATCATTTCGTCTAAGACGTTAGCGATCGCTTTACGAGAAGCTGGGCCAATAATGGGAAAAAATGCTTCAGACAGCACATTTTCATCTTGGCTGACAGAGGCTTGAATTGCTTGTTCCACAGTCGCAACCATCGCTTCTACTAGCTGCTGATCTTGCTTGGTACGCAAAACCACAGCTTCGGGAAGCAAACGACTGATATCTTCTGGTTGAATTTGCGGATTATTTAATCTTTCGTAGAGTTTATTGAGTTGAGAAGGTTCAATCCCCAGGAGTAAACTGCGAAGTAAAGTGAGGTCATCTTGATTGAGAGAATCTAAGTCAGCAGATTCTCCATTCATACTTTTTGCTTCTGTAGGTACTCGATTCGGGAGATAATTATTCATTACCCAAATCCCTTAATCTAAACAAGTAATTTAAATTTCATCTCAAAATTTATGATCTGTATTCAGTCGTACTGCTAGTTCTGTAAACAAAGCAGCCAACTTAGAACGGTCTGTTTTCTCTCTTTGCATTTCTTGCATTTCGCGTTTGAGTACCGCTAAAATTTCTTCATATTTTTGCTGAAGATCATCCTGTAAATTTTTCGATTGATTGAGGATATGTTCACGCAATTCTCGTTGACGGTTGGTAGTTTGTTCGTCAACTTGAGAAATTTTATGTTCTAAAGATAAGTTACTATTTTTCTGTTCTTCCGAGAGCGATCGCATCCCACTATCACGCTCTAATTGCTCTTTCTTCAGTTGTTCTGTTAACGAATCAACCTCTTGTCTAATATAACTTTCTAAAACATCTAAACGTTTGCGGGTTTCCTCTCGCAAGCTCACAAGTTCTGAAAATAAATTTTCTTCTAAGCGAGTCAGTCTTTTGTCAACATCACGTATCTGGTTGCCAAACAGAAGGTCTCGGACTTTATCTAAACTGTTAGTTTCACCAATTCCATTAGTAGTAAATTGTAGTTTGTTATTGACTTGATTCACCCCCCCTTGTACTGGTTCAAGCGCACTGTAATTGGTATATTCTTCAGGCGGGTTCATAACTTTGATCCTTTTTGAAGCTGATTTAGATTTTGCTCTTATACTTATAATGCAACATTTATAGCCACTACAAAACCATACACGTAAGTATATTTAAATACGTGCTGTTAAAATCATCCCTCTCCAGAAGGAATTTGTATTAGTTGTGATTATGTCTAGATCAGAAATCGCACTAACACATATAATCCCGAAGTTGCTAGTTGCAAAAACATCACGGGAATACCGTAGTGCAGAAAGGTTTTAAATGATATGCGGCGACCATGTTGTTCGGAAATACCAGCCGCAACTATGTTAGAAGATGCGCCTACAAGTGTACCGTTACCTCCCAAGGTTGCACCAAACATCATGGCGTAAAACAACGGTAAAACTTCAGCCGGAAATTGCCCTTGAAAGTCTTGTGCTAACACCTCTGTTGGCGCTAACCCTACACTGACAATATATTGTTTGAGTAAGGGTACCATTGCCACCACTAAAGGAATATTCGGCACAACACTAGATAATATCCCAACAAATAATAATAAAACTAAAGAACCGAGAATGATATTTTTTCCTAAAATAAGTGCCAAAAAACCTGATAAACCACTAATTACACCTGTTTTTTCTAAGCCGCCAATTAATACAAAAATACTCATAAAAAATATTAATGTACTCCAATCAACATCACGTAAAATATTGTTAACATTATCAATGCGGCTGTGATGAGATAGTAACAAAGCCAAAGCTGCACCTAATAAAGCCACAGCAGCAGGTGAAATCGGCACTGGTAAAGATTCACCAATCACAAAAAATATTAAGACAAAGGCGATAATCACCGCCCCCACAGTTAATACTCGTGGATGATTAATTTGGGGATGTGGTAATTCTTCCAGATTATCTAGCTTAGTCTGCCAAATTTTCCGAAATAAAAATGGTAGGGTGGCTGTAACTGTAACAACAGCAATTACGCCACCTAAACTTAATTTCCAGAGATAATCGATAAAACTAATATTAATTGCATCTCCCACAATAAACGTCGCTGGATCACCGACTAAAGTTAATAAACCAGCACTATTAGCTATAAACACCATTAATATCAACAATGGTACAAAATTTATACCTATTTCTTCTGCCATTGGCGGAATTAATGGCGCTAATAACATTACGGTTGTGGCATTGGGTAAAACTGCACAAATCGGCGTAACAATCCCGACAATACTTAATAACAAACGTTTGCCATCACCTTTGGCTAAAATCACAATTTGAGTAGCTAAATAATCAAATATTTTAGTTGGTTCAAATGCTCTGACAAGCACCATCACACCAAAAAATAACCCTAATGTTCCATGACTATTACCGATATAACCCACAGCTTCTTTTAATGTCATGACGTTGGTGAAAACTAATAGCAATGCTCCCAATAAAGCAGCGATAGTCAGATGCACCCATTCCGTCATAATTAGGAGAATTACACCCAAAAAGGTGAAAACGCTCAGGATAGCTTGCCAATGTTCCACTTTATGCCTCTTGATATCTAGCTAGTTAGTTGCATATTACTGAAAAAGCCACCTAAGAGCTGATGCGTAAACAAAAGCTTAAGATGCCATTCGCCTGATCATCAGACGAATCAATGAGCCATGAATCATAGCTTTTTTACCACTATCAAAACCTTATACCTCCTGCACTGGCTTCTTTTTTCCTCGCTACAGTAGAGTATTCATCTCATACCATTTTGGATTTTAGATTTTGGATTGGGTAAGGGTTGATCGGTAAGCTTTTGAGTCATCCATCTGTCGCAATCATTTTTTAATTTGGTATCACCCTCAATTTTGTCGCAGTTGGTAAATTTGCAGCCAAAATGCCAAAATCATTTCTGAATTATGACAGTCAGTGATGCCAGCAAAAAATTAGTCAGAGAAAGAGCTAAATTTCTTGGTTAATTTTTTCAACTGTAAGTTTCGGGTATACCCACAGGTGATAAACCTGCGATCGCTCGCAAATTTTGGCAACGAATTAACTCGGTAAAATCTAACCCAGGACGTTTTTCTGCTTTTGCCATTGCTTCAATTGCAGAGAGTAAATATTGAGCCGCTTCTGTTTCCGAATAACCCCGGCGTTGGGCTATTTTAATGGCTGCTTTATCTGCATTTAACTCTGACTCTGATGATTGATTGCTGCGCCAGATGCGGAAAGCTGCGATCGCACTTAATCCCACAGCCACACCCACACCCACAGCATCAGACTGTGACGATTCAATTAATCCCGCCAACAATCCCAGCAACACAACCCCTTGATAAATATCCGGTTTAAACCATCTCACCCCACTCAACCAACTCACCTTCTGCAACAGCAATAAATCCCGTTGTGGCTTGGTTAAACGTCCCCACAAATCAAAATTAATATATATCGGTCTATACTGTTGCCAAGGCAGAGGAAAAGTAGCATCAATTACTTGTGCCTGCTCCGGTTTGCTGACGATTTTAATTGCCATTCTCCCCGAAGCTGGCATGACATCTAACAACCGACGAATTTCAGCATTTTGTTCCATCTTTGTATTTTTTGCGACTGTTGTGGTTAGTTTTGATGAAAAATTGAGATGTTCAGATCCCCGACTTCTTTGAGAAGTCGGGGATCTTGACCTTTAGACAAATTAAGAGTTGTAAAAAAACAGACGAATTTAGCAAAATACCAGATAAACAGATATATATTAATTCGGGCTGATATGCTGCCTACTGAGATTAAATTTTAAATTACATGGACGCTTTTGCTCCCATCCCACCTGAATGGACATCCAAGGCAGTTCACGCCTATGAATTTTGCTGTCCAACTTGCCGTTCTAGTAGTTTAGAAGCATTACAGGTTTGGATCAATCGGCGATCGCCTGTATTCTCAGAAGAACATCGCCGCAAATGGCAAGAATTTTATCAATGCCATTGTGGTTGTGCATGGTGGGCTTGGAGTAGCGACAGACCGCCATCAGATTTAGTCAAACCAGAAGATAACTTGAATTTGTGAAAATTATAATTACTCAGATCCCCGACTTCTTTGAGAAGTCGGGGATCTTGTTCTTCACAAATGCTCCTAATAAATAAAACCCCACCGTTAGGTAGGGTTTTATTCATCTCATCCAAAACTGAAATCTAGAAAGAGAAGGTGGTACGCAGTGTACCTACGTAGATAGTATCGTTGTTGTCGTTATGTTCTGGGTTGAAGATTACCAACAAGCCAGGAGTAACTAAGATGTTATCGCTGACTTTGATTTTATAAAGACCTTCTAAGTGATAAGAAGTGTCTCTGTCGGTATTTGCTCTAGTACCAAAATTGAGGTCAGTAACTTTGGGTGGTTGACCAAAAATGATACCCAAGGTGTTGCCTTCTCTACCCAAGTCTTTAACTGATAAGTTAGCAGCCCAGTACCAAATATCTGCACTACCAGAGGTTGTACCTTGTACAGCTTGTGCATCGGTGTAGCCTACCCAACCACCAATGCCAATTTTATCGGTGGGGCGGAAGTTAGCCATGAAACTGTAGTTATTCGCTGTGGTACCAATATTACCGAAAGGTCTGTTGGAAAGAGAACTACCTTGGCTACCAAACAGGTTGACATCAATACCGTTTGTAGTAGGACTATCATTTTGATAGGTATGAGAGTAGGCAAAACCAACGTTGATCTGTTTGCTTGGTTTGAAGTCTATTTGACCAAAGTAGGCATTAGATCCGTTGAACAGACCATTACCTTGGCTGGGGTCACTAGCGTTGGGTGCAAGATACGCACCTGTTAAGCTGATGGGGCCTTTGGGGTTGAGTGTGACTGTCAAACCAGCACCGCCAGGAGATGATGCACGATAAATTGGGCTGAAACGTCCGTAGCGGGATAAAGCGCCTGTACCGCTACTTCTAAAGTCTGGGTTGAACACGTTAATGTTGTTCCACAGTTCCGCACCAAAGGCATCAACCTTGACTCGCACTGCATCACTCACCAGGTTGAATTCATAGTTGAGTTTATCAATTTCAACCTCGTTTCTGTTATCACCATCATGGCCTAAGCGAGTCATGTTGGTTCCTGTAACAGCAGTACCAAATTGCGTGAGATTCCGAGCTTGCAAACGAGTTTGCAATCTGTCTGAACCTGTAAAGCTGGTGTACAAGTTCAACCGCACCCGGTCAGCCAAAATAACATTGCTATCTAAATCACGGTTGTTGTTGCGATTAGTGTCTGTATCAGCGCGGTCATCCCCGAAAGGAGCAGCTACAGTAAAGATAGCTTCACCAACCAACTTGGTGGTAGTAGAAAATTGATTAGCTTCTAACTCAGAAGTGCGGGCTTCTAGTGCATCTACCCGACCACGCAGAGTTGCCAATTCCGCAGAAAATTCTTCTTGTAGACGTTGTAATGTGGCTAAGTCTTCTTTGGTGACTAAATCTGCTGTGGCTGTAGCAATTAATTCGTTAACTCTGTCTAAACAAGCATTCAAACCAGCCGCAAACTCATAACGAGTCAAAGCTCGGTTGCCCCGATATGTACCGTTGGGATAACCTGCGATACAACCATAACGTTCTACTAAAGACTGTAACGCTTGGAATGCCCAATCTGTTGGTTGCACATCCGAAAACTGGGATACAGATGTTACTTGACCCATGCTGTCGTTTTGTTGGGTTAATTGTGCAACAGTTGTGATTTGTTCGTTAGCTTCTCCAGCTAAGGCACTGTTAGCTGCTAATAAAGAAGCAGCTAAAACTGCTGGACTAACTTTTAGTACATTCCAGAAAGAATTTTTCATGATTTTGTTTGCTTTCACTCACACCATACCGTCAAAGTTTCTGGGTATTTTCCTTATTATTTTTTAAGGGAAAATACTCAGGAACTCTGTTTTGATTATATCACGTAAGTGTGAATTTAGAAAGCGAAAGTTGTACGAAGTGTACCGACGTAGATCGTATCGTTTCTGTCGTTATTTTCTGGGTTGAAAATTACCAACAAACCAGGAGTCACTTGAATATTGTTGCTAACTTTGATTTTGTACAGACCTTCCAAATGATAAGCAGTGTCTCCATCTCTACGGTTAGCAACAGGAGTATCTGTGACTGTTGGCTGCTGACCAAATACTAAACCCAGTACGTTACCTTCTCTACCAAAGTCCTTGAGTGCTAAAGTTCCAGCCCAGTAGATGATTTCTGCATCTCTACCTCTATTGGGGCCACTTTCCGCTACAGCATTAGAGTAACCAGCCCAAGCACCAAGAGTCAACTTATCACTAGGTCTAAAGCTAGCTTGGATACCATAGTGATTACCTGTGGTTGCAACAGCAGTACCAAAGGGGCTGATAGCAAATGTACTACCAGTATTACCAATAAAGTTGATAGCGTTACTTGCTGTACCAGCTGGTGAAGTTCTACCACCGTCGTAAGTATGGGCGTAGGCGAAACCAATATTAAAAGCTTGACTGGGTTTAAATTCTAGTTGTCCAAAAGCTGCATAGTCACCGTTGAACAAGCCAAAGCCTGCATCGGGGGTACTGGCTTTAGATGCTAAATAAGCTCCACTTAAGGTAATAGGGCCTTTAGGGTTAACAGTAACCGTTAAGCCAGCGCCGCCAGAACCTACACGATAAATCGGGCTGAAACGTCCGTAACGTGAAATTGCACCTGTTCCACTGCTTCTAAAGTCTGGGTTGAAGACGTTGACGTTTTCCCACAACTCAGCAGTGTTAGCATCAACCTTCACCCGAATAGAATCGCTCAAATTGAAAGCGTAGTTAATTTTATCAACTTGAACTTGGTTGTCAGTCGGGTCAGCAAATGACAGACGGGTTTGACTGGTACCGGTGACAGCTCTGTTATTGGCGATATTACCAGCTTGTAACCGGACTTGCAGTTGATCTGTACCAGTGAAGCTGCTCAGTAAGTTTAAACGTACCCGATAATCAAAAGTAGTGTTGGAGGTTAAATCTGTTGTGGGTGTACTGGGGTTAGATACCGCTTGGTTCCCACCAAAGGCTTGAGATACGTCAAAAATAGCTTCACCAACTAACTTGGTGGTAGTAGAAAATTGATTGGCTTCTAACTCAGAAGTGCGGGCTTCTAGTGCATCTACCCGACCGCGCAGAGTTGCCAATTCCGCAGAAAATTCTTCTTGTAAACGTTGTAATGTGGCTAAGTCTTCTTTGGTGACTAAATCTGCTGTGGCTGTGGCGATTAATTCATTAACTCTATCTAAACAAGCATTCAAACCAGCCGCAAACTCATAGCGAGTTAAAGCCCGGTTGCCGCGATATGTACCGTTGGGATAACCTGCAATACAACCATAACGTTCTACTAAAGACTGTAACGCTTGGAATGCCCAATCTGTTGGTTGCACATCCGAAAACTGCGATACGGATGTTACCTGCCCCATGCTATCTGACTGTTCAGACAACTGAGCCACGGTTGTGATTTGTTCGTTAGCTTCAGCAGCTAAGGCACTGTTAGCTGCTGATAAAGAAGCAGCCAAAATTGCTGGACTAACTTTTAGTACATTCCAAAAAAGTCTGTTCATTATCTTTACTCTCACTCACACCCACTAGTGCAATGTATGGATGTATTTGGGCTACAATCGCTGCTTGTTTTATGGGTATTCACTAAATAATTACAGGCATCAATATATCAGACAGGATGCAACCAACACAAGTTAATAAGCATTGTTTTTAGCTATAGTTTGGGTAGTAAATTTATTTGGTAAACGCAAAATAATCCGCCGCTTGTATCTTAATAAGACTCCTTCTTCTTCAAATTGTTGTAATAGTCTGGTAATTGTCACCCTAGTGGTGTTTAAAACTTCGGCAATTTCTTGATGAGTGATGTTGATGTCGATAACTCGATCTTGTTCGACATCCCGTCCAAATTTATCACTCAGCCAAACCAAAAATTTCCATAACCGCAGGGAAATGGGTTTGAGATGGACAATGCTTAAAAGCTCTTCTGATTGTTGAATATGGGAAAACAAACCTGCCATATCTTGATGCCAGAGATAAGCAGGTACAATACTTACCTCAACACTGGTAAGGCACTCAATTTGGTAGGGTTTCACTTTCGATAAGGGAGAACCAATCAAATCTCCTGGCCCCCAGTAACCTAAAGTGATGAAGGTTCCATCTTCAGCCCAAGTAAGGGTGCGGACTGCACCACGCTCGATGCGCCAGATGACCTCGTTTCTTAAGGGAATAATTTCTTTTCTGGCAAAAATTTTTAGTGATAGTTGCTCACTAATAGATGCGGTGGGAAATGTTGGTGTCAGACTAGTAGATGTCATTATAAATTTTATGGGATCTGGTGAAAGTTTTGATTTGTTCTCAAGGCGATCGCAGCAAAATTAATTAGACTAATTCCTCACAGCTATTTGCTTGATAAAACCAGAAGATTTTAGCTAAATAATAGATGGCTGATTATGTGGCTAATTGAGGATTTTGATATATTTTGTTAGTAGATATTGCCGTTTTTGTGATAGCGATAACCGCCGGTTTTGGGGGTGCATTTGGTGTTTTATCAGGCCAATTAGAACCCAGGGGAACTTTGCGAGTTTGCAAAAATTCTTCACCTGTGGTAGAGGTCACTACAAATTTTCTGGTTTCGATTGCTTGGTTTTTTCTTGTGCCATTTGTTTCACCTGGATGTTGTATGGATAAGAACATAGTTGTTTGATCATTTGTGAAACAAGGGCCTGTCGTTTCACATTCCATTGGCCCCATTGCAAATAAAAAGGCTTTGCCTGCATCTGCGCCACTGGTGGGGATAAACCACATAGAGTTATTGCCAAACAAGCCAGACAAACTCACCGATTTTCCGGGTTCAGCATTGCGGTTATTCACGGCGTTATTGAGTTTGGTGGTGGAAATATCTGTCACCATCCAGACATTACCTTGTCGGTCGAGTAATAAATTATCGGGATTGGCAAAACCCATCCCGCCTGCGGCTGGTTCTCCACCTGTGGCTAACATTTGCCAACGAAAACTCATGGCTGCGGGGTCGTTGTTATCTTCAGTTAAACGCATCACCCAGCCGTATTCATAGCCTGGTTCACCTTTGGGACTTTTAAATACTCGCACATCCGAACCACCTTGTTTGTCTGGCGCACCAGAAGTAAAAGTGATGTATAAATCACCGTTGGGGGCTATTTCTGTATCTTCTGGACGGGCTGTGCAGGTAGCGCCAGCAGCATTAGCGGCGTAATGTGCATCAATTAAAATTGCGCCTTGTTTTTCTTCGGTGTTGCCTGTGTAAAGGTCTGCGAGTTTTTGATACTTTTGTTTGTACTGGGCGATCGCTTCATCTGTGGTGACTGCAAAATAACCCGCCTTCAGGTCTGTTGTTTCAGCTTTGGTTCCCAGGGGCAACAAAATGATATTACCAGCAATTTGACTCGGTACATCTGGATTCACCGGAGTCTCGGCTTTTAGGGGTATCCAGTTACCAGTACCATCAGCGTTGAATTTGGCGGCGTACAGCATTCCCTGTTGTAATAGCCGTGAATTGCCTTTGTCTTGGGGATTTTTGACTTGATCTCGACTAACAAACTTATATATATGTCCGCCACGGCGATCGCATCCTGAATAAAATGCGAGTGGTTTACCTGCTTCTACCCGCACACCGACGGCTTCATGGCGATAACGTCCTAACCAAGTGTGTTTTGTCCCATAATCTTGGGGGTTAGCAGGGTCAATTTCCACAATCCAACCATATTTATTCCCGGCTAAACCAAATACATTTCCTTGTCCGAATAATTCTTCATCACCCAAAGCAAAGGGCAATGTCCCAGGGTCAAAAGCTGTACCATCAGCATAAACTGGTTCTGGTACTTGGGCTTGGAAATTTTCTTCGGCACTCAAAACTGTACCCCAAGGTGTTGTTCCCCCTGCACAGTTAGCGAAAGTCCCAATAATGCGATCGCCCAGTTTATCGATGTATCCTTGTCCTGTTTGCTTGCGAAATATTGCCACGGCTGGGCCTGTGGCTTTTAAATAGCGATTATCTTTTAAGCCCGAAATTCCACTAATGCGTCTATCTGCTGGGGAATTAGTTCTTTCCCACTTACCATTGGCTGTTTTTTGCAGGGAAATTACACCTAAACCTTGGTCTATTAAAGCTGCTTGACAAATTTCGGCAATTTGAGCTTTTACTGGATTATTATCTGGCAAAGCATATGCGTTAATGGCATTTTTACCAGAATTTGTGCTGTCTAAAGCCGCTTTCACCTCAGCAAATGGTAATGATTGACCAATGACTTGCTGATAAGTTTCCATCCAAGGAATCGCACTGATATACTCAAAGTTCACTGCCAGATAACCAGCATTTTCTGTGGTGGAGATAAACGATAAATAATCGTTGTTATAACCAAAGCGCGAATCCCCGACTTGATCACCCCAAGCCGCAATGACTTGATATCCAAACCCTTCTGGCAGTACCAAGTCATCTACAATTTCATAACTACTATATTGGACTTGTTGCTGTTCTCGATTAAAGCCTGCTGTTTCTAAGGGAATCGGCCCTTTAATGGGTTTAAACGAAAATGCCGATTCTCCTACAAATGATGTGTTTCTTTGCGTCGTTGTCTTTTGACCGCAACCTGTGAGATTAGCCAGCGCCAATGCACTCGCGCTACCTCCCATCAATAGCAATAAATCCCGACGCTTGATACTCATTTATATCAGTAAAGCGATAGTTCCTGTGATTTCCGATACTCTAATCAGCTAAGGTTAAGAATAGGTAAAAATTCAGTGAAATCTAACTCAGTTAAGCAAGTTTTAACTTTTTGGTAGTTCAAAATACCAGTCATACCATTTCACGAAATTACTGATAGAAATCGCTTCCTCTGCAACTCTGCTTCTGGTCGCCGAGCGAAGTCGAGGCGCTACTTGCATATCCGTATCATTTTTAAAGTGAAATGGTATCAGTTCAGATCCCCGACTTCTTAAAGAAGTCGGGGATCTCTTGATTCCTCAGCTAAAAAAATCGAGAATTGGAACTTTATATATCCCAATTCTCGATTTTTTTATGTTGTATTTAGTAACAAAAGATTTGCTAAATCATCAATTCCATAATATGGAGAAATCTCAAGAACTCATATTTGATTTGGGGAAAAATCAATACAGCCACTCCCCATTCCCTACTCCCTATCCAAACAAGTAGATTCGGCAATCCAACCGGTTATTAACCACGTTGACCAGTGACAATATATGCTACTCTCTGACCAATATTAGTAGCGTGATCTGCCATCCGTTCCAGACAACGAATTGCTAGTGCTAACAAAATAATTGGCTCCACCACTCCAGGAATATCCCGTTGTTGAGCTAAAGTTTGATAAAGGCGATCATACGCATTATCTACCGCATCATCTAAGTGCTTAATTCCCCGTCCGCCAGCTTCATCTAAATCAGCCAAAGCTACCAAGCTAGTTGCTAACATTGCTTGGGCATGGTGTGACATGATTTCAATTTCTGGTAAAGATGTATGAGGTGGATAAGGGAAAAGTTTAACTGCTATTTTGCCTAAATCTTTAGCATAATCTCCTATCCGTTCTAAATCTCGGACTAATTGCATAAAAGCACTCAAACAGCGCAAATCTTGGGCTGTTGGTGCTTGAGTCATGATGGCTGTACAGTCTGATTCTATTTGTCTATAAAAACGGTCAATTTTTTTATCTAATTGGGGGAGTTCTTCAGCAGCCGTAAGGTTACGAGCAAATAACGCTTGGTGGCTGAGGCGAAATGATTGTTCTACCAAAGCTCCCATACGTAAAACATCTCGTTCTAAGCGCCTGATGGCACGCGCCAACTGAGAACTGTCAGGGTTGGAATTATAAACGACAGCTTCCACACTTGTATTCTCAAAAGTGAAGATACTATTAACTATAGTCTTGGCTTTGAGAGTTCGCCACAACTTCGGGAAGTATCACCTGCATCCAAGCACCACCTGTTTGGGGGTGATTCATGGCTTTAATGGAACCACCGTGAGCTAAGAGAATTTGCCGGACGATCGCTAAACCCAAACCATTGCCGACAATAGAACCAATGGAATTATCTTGTAAGGGGGAATGTGTTCTAGCTTTATCTCCCCGATAAAATCGCTCAAAAATATGTGGTAAATCGGCTTCGGAAAAACCTGCCCCAGCATCAATTAAATTTATTTCTAACAAGGGAGATATCGAATTATTTTGATGATTGTCTTCAGAAAATTTAATCTTTGCTTCTACTTGAATGTTGGTGCTAGGAGAACTGTATTTAATACTATTGTCAAGCAAATTTAGAAAAACTTGATAAATTCTGGCTTGATCAGCTTTTACCCAAATATCTTCCGGCCCAGAATAGTGAAGTGAGAGGTGTTGTCTTTGTGCTAAGGGTTCTAAGGTTTCCCAAACCGATGTAATCAGCGATCGCAATTCCACTGGTTCTAAATGCAATTGCATGGTTGGGTTAGCTTCGATTTGCGTTAGTTCTAACCAGCCTTGGACTAAGCTAATTAATCGGTCAACTTCTTGCATCAAGCGGTCAACCCAACGGTTTAAGGGTGGTTCTAGGCGATGTTGTAAGGTTTCTGCAACCAGGCGAATGGAAGTTAAGGGTGTTCTGAGTTCATGGGCTAAATCAGAAAATGAGCGATCGCGTTCTTGATTTACGTCTAAAAGTGGTTGACGATTTTCTAAAAATACGCCTACTTGACCATTGGGTAAGGGTAAGCCAGAGGCGCGTAAGGTCATAGACTTGATTGTAGGTAGTTCGGCTGGATTGTCGGATGAGGGATGAAATAACCATTCTTTGGTTTGGGGTTTTTGGCGATCGCGTGTTTGTTCCACCAACCGATCTAATTCATAGGAACGCACCAATTCTAACAGCAAGCGCACCTGTCCCGGTTGCCATCGTTGCAGATATAAAATTTCTCGCGCTTGTTCGTTGCACCACAGCAATTGATTTTCTTCATCTACTTGCAAGTATCCTATGGGGGCAAAATCCAATAGGTCTTGATAAGTTTGTAGGGATTGCTGTAAATCTTGGCGCTGCTGTTGTAATGTCTTGATTTCCTGACGCAAACGAGGTAATAGCGGTAGAGCTACATCTGTAGAACTAGAGTAGGGTTGAAGAACTCTCCCCAAGTAACGGTTTAATTGAATCTGTTGCCAAATCCAAAACCCTATACCTACCGCCAAACCTAGAATTAATCCCAATAAGAACATTGTGAGTCCCAGTTGCTAGTTGCGTCGTAATTAATAAAAACTAACAACTATCTTCACCAATTATCCGAAACGATAGCCAAATCCTCTTACAGTCACAATATATTCGGGGTGGCTAGGATCTAACTCTAACTTCTCCCGCAACCAGCGAATGTGAACATCTACAGTCTTGCTATCGCCAACGAAATCTGGCCCCCAAACCTGATCTAACAACTGTTCCCGCGACCAAACTCGCCGCGCATAACTCATAAACAATTCCAGCAACCGGAATTCTTTCGGGGAAAGATTAACTTCTTGACCCCGCACTAGTACCCGACATTCTTGGGGGTTTAAGGTCACGTCTTTGTATTTCAGAACGGGTAATTGCGGTAAAGTGCTTAAACGTTGACGACGCAACAAGGCGCGACAACGAGCCACTAATTCCCGCATACTAAATGGTTTGGTGAGATAGTCATCTGCGCCAACTTCTAAACCCAACACGCGATCGGTTTCACTTCCCTTGGCACTCAGCATCAAAATCGGCACTGGATTGCCTTGATGGCGCAATAAGCGACAAATATCTAAACCATTGATTTGCGGCAACATCAAGTCAAGAATCACCAAATCAAAAGGGAACTCACCGGAGTTGGGTTCAACACTTTTGAGATACTCGATCGCAACCCTGCCATCTGGCGCTGTCACGACCCCGTAACCTTCCTCCTCCAATGCTACAGAGAGCATCTCTTGGATTAACTCTTCATCTTCTACCACTAGAATCTGACTTGTGTGTCCGATATCTGCTCTGGCAGAATACTTGGTCGATTCACTGGTGTACATTGATATCACAAAAGTCTGCCCTGTGCTTGTATCAATATTGAGAAACGAGTCAATTATCTAATCTCTCGGTGCATTCACTGTCGCACCTGAGCAAATTACTTTGCAAAAAGTAACATATATAACAGTCATGTCTACAAAACATTATAAAGCAAGTTTGTTGCATATTAGCAAAAAACTCGTTGTCAAACTTCACACTCAAATGTTATGGAGTTTGCTGTTATCTGCTACTAGTTGCAGACTAGGTGATTCTACACTGCTACATCGCCGAAAAACAAGCTTTTCACGTCAGCCATCACTCTCTCTTGACAAGGGCAAGAGAGTTTGAGTATACTTGTTAGTACAAATTTACTATATACAAGCGATCGCAGTATTAGGTAAGGACATTTTAAAGCCTTCTGCCTTCTACTAACTAGAAGCCATACCAACAACTAAAGCAGTACGGTTAATTGACATCGTACTGGATTTTAAGTATTTCTTTATTCCAGTATTTGTACTGAACAAAAATCACTGTGTTAAAGGTTACTCTGATGTCTGCATAGGGTAGCTATTGGTATGGTTTGCTACCTGTTCAATTCATTGCTAATTAAGGGAGTTTGAGTATGACTTCAGTTGCAGTTAAAGACAGTAAACAGCAACTAATACAAGCATTTCAACAAATTTTAGCTGAACAAAAAAAATTAGAATCAAAAATTGCGACTAAACAAGAAGAAGCTGAAAAAGCCAAAAACCAAGAAATTTTAACTGCGGCTTCTACATATACAGTTGATAGCATTGTTAAAGGTTTAGCCGATTTACAACTTGAATTTGGTAGTATTGTCACCTCTCTATCAGAAAAACTGGCAAAAGAAAATTCCAAATTAGATGAACTCAACCGAGCGATAGAAATTGCTACTCAAAACCTTCAAGAACTGCAAAGAATTAGAATTGTTGCAGATACATTAGATATTCTTACTCAAGAACATCAAGAAAAGTTAAAAACTTTAGAACAAGATACCGCCAGTAAACAAGAATCTATTGAAAAAGAAATTGCTCTCAAACGTAAAGAATGGCAAAAAGAGCAGTCAGAATATGAAGAAGCTATCACAGCATACAATGATACAACCAATAAAGAACGTCAACGAGAACAAGAAGAATATCAATATAAATTAGAAACTACTCGTAAGCTCAACACCGATGCTTACGAAGCCAAAAAACGCACCTCAGAAAGAGATATCCAAGAAAAGACTGAACAGAAAGAAAAAGACTGGACTGAACGGGAGAAAGTTTTATCTAGTAATCAAGCTTTATTTAAAGAATATCAGCAAAAAGTAGCAGCCTTCCCCACTGAATTGGAAGAAGCCGTGAAAAAAGCGCGAGAAGAAGCAATTAAAGAAACTAGTCAAAAAGCCAAAATTGAAGCTGATTTATTTGAGAAAGAATGGGAATCTACCAAGCAAAGCTATGAACTCAAAATCCAAAGCTTAGAACAGACAATTACCAAGCAAACTGAACAAATCGAAAGTATTTCTACCCAATTACAAGCCACCCTGAAGCAAGCGCAAGATTTAGCCATGAGAGCTTTTGGTAATTCTGCTGCTAAATAGATAATTCTTATCTGAGTAATTTAGAATCATTGGAGGTTAAATATGGCTAGTAAGAAACTCACAGATAAGAATACCAAGGCGGAAATTCTGCAAGCTTATGAAGAGTTATCTAAAGAAACATCAGGGCTAAAAACTCAACTAAATCAAGCCTTAAAAGCAAATCAAAATACCAACGTAGAAAAGCCAAAAGTAGAACAAAATACAACTATCACTATGACTCAGCCTGCAACTATCCAACAAAAGATGAATTATACAATTGAAAGTTTAGCTAAAATTCAATTGGGCTTTGGTAGTGCAGCAA
Source organism: Anabaena sp. FACHB-83 (assembly GCF_014697485.1). Taxonomy (NCBI): domain Bacteria; kingdom Bacillati; phylum Cyanobacteriota; class Cyanophyceae; order Nostocales; family Nostocaceae; genus Anabaena; species Anabaena sp. FACHB-83. Next base: position 103,263 of record NZ_JACJRY010000017.1, read on the forward strand.
ATGAGTTATCAGAACAGTTAACCACCCAAGCTTCTAAATTAGGAGAAATTAGGCAATCTGTAGAAACAGAAATTACCGCCTTAAAACAATTACATAATTTAGAAGTTGGTGAAGATACATTAGATACTTTGATTACAGCCTATGAAGATAATTCTAAGGCATATCAGGAAGAATATAATCAGCGTTATGAAATATTATCACAAGAAATACTTGAGCAACGTATTACTTGGCAAAAAGAACAGGACGAATATAAGCAATCAATTAAAGAACGCAATGATAATTTAAATAAAACCCGACAACGAGACACAGCCGAGTATAAATATGATTTGGAGTTGCAACGCAAATTAGAATCTGATGAATATGAACAAACTCAAAAAACTTTATACAAGCAGTTAGAAGAATTTCAACAAGAAACAGAAAAGCAATGGGCTGAAAAGGAAAAACAAATTGCAGAACGCGAAAAGCAGTTTGAAGAAGCGAAAGCAAAGGTAGAAGGATTCCCGAAAGAGAAAGAAGCAGCCATCAAAAAAGCTACGGAAGAAGGTAAAGGAATCGCTCATTACCAAGCCAAGGTAAAATCTGATTTATATGGGAAAGAAGTCGAGGGACAGAAGCGTTTTTATGAGCAGAGATTACAATCTCTAGAACAAACTATTACTAATCAAGAAACACGGATTCAAAATCTATCGAAACAATTAGACTCTGCATTGAAACAAGTCCAAGATTTAGCAGTTAAGGCAATTGAAGGAACTGCAAATGTCAATTCTTACCAAGCAATTAAAGAGATTGCGTTAGAACAAGCAAAAAGTCAGGTGAAGAATAAATAAAAATTAATTTAGAGACGTAATTCTAAATTACGTCTCTACTATTTAGGCATAATTTGTAGTCAATAATTATTGATAATCAGGGTTCGGTTTTATTCGGTTTACCATTGTTCAGAGGTTTCTTGCGGGGCGTTACGCTTTCATTAGATTTTTTGTTGGGTTGGGGGTTGGGGTTTGATTTTTGGTTAGACATAATACTGTGGAATTAACTCTATATTGACATACAACAAGAATATTACTGAATCCAGAAATTAGTCAAAAAATTTACATATAAAAATAAAAAAGAGACGCGGTTATACTTGCGCCTCTAGATAGAGAAGAAACCCAATATTGTAAAAAATTAAAAGTTTTAGTAAATGTGATTGCTATAGTTAGTTAAGTTTTACAAAAAACTATTCTGGTTTATCAATTTTGTTCGAGTTCTGTTGATTGATTGTGTCAATTTTGCCAATGAACCGAATAGCACCAGGTTCTGTTTGACGTGGCTTACCGTTATTCCGGGGTTTTTGACGAGTCATAAGATTACACTGATTGTTCGTAAACTCTTTACTACTTTAATTACAACAGTGTAAATAGCTATTCCGGAAATTAGAGACGACGGATAAAGTAGTTGCAGTTGTAGAGACGCTGGATACAACGTCTCTACTTAGGGCGGAGTAGAAACTATGTATGATTGTGTTTAGCCGCGATTTTAAATCGAACTATTATTAAGCAAAGGAAGAAAAGCCAAGATTTGGTGGTACATCTTGAATGCGTCCTGGGCCGATCGCTCGTAGTGCTTCTTTGAGTAAAATATCGCCAGTATACAAAGCACGTCCCACAATTGCACCTGTGACACCTAGTGGTTCTAAGGCTAATAAACTCAACAAATCAGTTACCGAACTCACACCACCAGAAGCAATTACGGAGATGGAAATCGCATTGGCGAGTTCGCGTAATGCTTCAATATTGGGGCCGCTGAGAGTACCATCACGGTGAATATCTGTGTAGATAATGGCTGCTGCACCTAATTCTTGCATTCGCACCGCGAGTTGGGTGGCTAAAACTTCCGAGGTTTCTAACCAACCACGGGTAGCGACTTTCCCATTTCGTGCATCAATACCGATGATAATTTGTTGGGGAAATTCTTGGCAGAGTTCTTGGACTAGCTGTGGTTGTTCGACAGCGACAGTTCCTAAGATTGCCCATTGTACACCCAAGTTAAACACTTGCTGCACACTAGAGCGATCGCGCAATCCACCACCGATTTCAATTGGTACTGATATTGCTTGAGCGATCGCTTCAATCGCTTTCAAATTTACTACTTTACCTGCTTTTGCGCCATCTAAATCAACTAAATGTAAGCGAGTTGCACCTTGATCTACCCATTGTTTAGCCACATCCACAGGATTCTCACTAAAAACTTGGGATTTTTCATAATCTCCCTGATACAGTCGCACACAACGACCTTCAAGTAAATCAATTGCAGGAATTACATCCATTTATCTTATCCTTGGTTAATTTTTGTTTGAAAAGAGAAGTGAGAGCTGAGAAATAGAGGGACGGGGTAATGTAACAATATTCTTGAATCCCTATTTATTTAGCTGATTCACTGCACTATTGCGTTCTCGCTCAATTTGTTTGACTAAACTAGCGGGTAATTGGGATTTTTTAGTCAAAGCTGTGTCAAAATTAGCGATCGCATCTCGCAGCAACTCTTGACTTTTTTCCCGTTTTCCCTTTTCCCTGAGAATTTGGGCTTTGAGATAATACAACTCTGGGTTATCTGGTGCGCCTTGAATTGCTTGATTGGCATAATCTAAGGCTTGAGTATATTGTTTCAAATCTCGGTAGCCGATCGCAATGCCTCTATCTGCCAAATATCTTGGTGCTGCACTTGTCTCTAACCGCCCAATTGCCTCATCTGGATTGGCAAAGGGTAAGTTAACAGAAAGCATCAAATCCATGTAGCCTCTGAGTAAATTCAATTCGGGGTCTTTGGGCGAAATCGCTTCGGCTTTATCTAAATACTCGTACACCTGGCGCAACCTACCTAAAGCTTGAGTCGCACCTTTCGCCGCACCTTCCCGCGTCACAATTACCGCACCTTCAAAAAAATGCCCAACGGCGGTGTATAAATTACCACGCAAAGGATCACTAGCAACTAATTTCTGCCCAGCATCTAAAATTTGCTGGCTATATTTATCTAAACCTGTCATATCCCCCTTGGTGTATGCCAACGATGCTTGCATGGCATAAGCTAAGGGTTCATTTGGTTCTTTTGCTAAGGCTTCTTTGAGGTGACGTTCCGCTTCGGGATAATTACCTTGTTGGAAAATAGCTTTAAAAGCCGCTTCTGTATGATCGCCAATTTGATGTGCTGCGTTGCGTCCAAAGGGGTCGCCAGCAAAAGCAGGAGTTACCCAAAGATGAAATGCGATCGCAGTCGTAAAACTTACCTGGGCAATTTTGGTTAATTTAGTAAAAACTATTTTTGCATTGGGAAATGGTTGAGTCATCAGCACCCTCAGAATAATTGCGGTTGAAATAGTTTTATATGTTACCTAGAATGCAACAATGTTTCATCTCAATTTAGTCCTAATAGCAGTAACCAAGTTAGTTAATATAGCAGAAGGCAGGAGGCAGTGGTTCGGCTACTTCGGCTGCGCTCAGTACAAGTTCGCTCACCAACCAGGCAGAAGGAAAAGTCTTACTATTCCTGGCATTCAAGCTTTGAAATTGTCCTAACATCTCTGACTACCGCTATACATCGATGAAATGCAAATAAAAACAACATCCTTCTAACTCTGTAACCTATCACCTCTCACCTGTAACCTATTTGTCATTACATTCCCAAAAGGTTGACTAGGCTCATTTTTGCAAGTTCCCATGATTGTTCTAGTTCTGAATCTAGGGTTCTTCTGCCAAAATAAAAAGATAGTCTGGCTGTGAGATCATGCTTGAAGCGTTTCGGAATTCTCCGGTTGTACTTGGTGTAGTTAACGTTAGTTAGTAAGCTATTCGCCAATTTTGGTAATTTTAACAAATGCTCTATCTCAGAAATTTAGTTTATCATCCCACAGCTTGCCCAACCGCAATTCTCAAGTCAGTTAACCTAGAATTACCCCCTCAGCAATTAGGTTTAATTATTGGCCCTAGTGGTTCTGGGAAAAGCACCTTACTCGAAATTTTGTCTGGACTGGCCGAACCAACTTCTGGCGGAGTGTTTTGGCGAGAACAAGGACTCATCGCCGAACAACTACAACAACTAGCGGGAATTGTATTTCAGTTTCCTGAACGGCACTTTTGCGGCGGGACAATTTTAGAAGAATTGCGCTTAGGACATCCAGAGTTAGGAACAGAACGAGTCAAGCAAGCACTTACTGAAGTGGGATTAGAACATTTATCTTTGTCTGCTGCGCCTTATGCTTTAAGTGGAGGACAGCAACGGCGTTTAGCTTTAGCAGTGCAGTTAATTCGTCAGCCAAACCTCTTGTTATTAGATGAACCTACAGCCGGGTTAGATTGGTCAATGCGCCAGCAACTAGTTAATTTATTGGCGAAACTCAAACAAGACTGGACATTGTTAGTAGTAACACATGATGCTGGAGATATGTTAGCGATCGCTGACTGTTGTTGGACACTCAATCACGGCGAACTGCAATCAGTTGATCCAGCGACACTTAGTAGTAAAGTGAAAGAACCCCAACCAGCAGCGTGACTTCATAAGTATGAAGTATGAAGTGTGAAGTATGAAATTTCATCTTTTAGTCTTCTGCCGTTTGACCAATGACCAATGACCAATGACTAATGACTAATTCCACCACTCCCTTGCTGCCAGAAATGGCAGAAATTTGGCAGCAAACCCTCAATTGGCAACCAACTACACAGCAACAGGCACAATTCCAGCAACTTTATGAGTTAATTCTGGAAGGTAACAGCCAATTAAACTTAACTCGCATCACCGCACCCCAGGAATTTTGGGAAAAACATCTCTGGGATTCCTTGCGGGGAATTGTACTCAACAACCAATTTATTACATCTCTCCAAACAGGTGCATCTGTTATTGATATTGGTACAGGTGCAGGTTTTCCCGGCGTTCCCGTAGGAATAATTGCACCCAACAGCACAATTACTCTGTTAGATTCCACCCGCAAAAAAATTGCTTTTATCGATAAAGTATTAACTTCACTAGAACTCAGCAATTGCAAAACTCTCGTTGGCAGAGTTGAAGAAATCGGTCAGCAAACTCAACACCGCCAAACCTATGATCTTGCCCTCATTCGTGCCGTCGGTACAGCTTCCGAATGTGCAGAATACAGCCTACCATTAATTAAAAAAGGTGGTTTAGCCGTAATTTACCGAGGTACTTGGACAGAAGAAGAAACCACAGTTTTGCAAAATGCTGTGAAACAGTTAGGTGGTGAAATTGCAGCAATTGAACAATTCACAACTCCCTTAACTAATAGCATTCGCCACTGCTTATATTTGCGAAAGATAGCAAGCACACCGCCTCAATTTCCCCGCGCGGTTGGTGTCCCTCATCAAAAGCCATTGTGACGTTGAAATACTTATGAGAAATGAAAGTTTGACGAAAATATCATAATCAGGACTTACGCAAAGTCATGAAAAAACGAACCGCAAAGGGCGCAAAGGACACGAAGTTAAGAGGATTTGAGAGGGTGTTTGCGTAAGTCCTAATAATTATGTACTTGATTACTTACGAAAAACTTTCAACTTTACCCTGATAAAGCTGTAATTTTATCTATGGAAGTCAAGCTTTAGTAGTCAATAAATAAGAATCAAATTTTCTGACTTTGCCGAAAACTCAGATAAATGATGCTTTTTAGTAGCCAATGCAGCGCAACTTCCTTGCTTGGTCGTAGCTCAAGGAGTGCGATCGCGTTTGTTGATTATGTTGTTAAGCACATTTAAATCTTTTTTACTAAATTTTAAGTTTAATAAGCTTCAAATATCGTGACCAAAGAAGAGTTTTACTGGAGTAAACACATTGTTGCTATTGAATGGTGGCTGTATGAGTGTGATTTGCCAAATAAATTAACTTGGGCAAGGCTTCGGGTGTTTGATGATGCTACGGCTGACTCTTGCTTTGAGGAGGGAGGTAAATTGTACGGTTTTGAAAATCGGGATTTTGCGGCGTACATTCTCAGCGAGGACGAATATGTAAGCTTTCAAGGAATGGATGTAGAGGATGAGCAAGAATACGGGATAAAACTAGCAGAAATTTACACTCCTGCTTGGCTAGACAATCCTGATCAATTATTTGAATACTTTGGAAGCTACTAAGTGAACACAATTTATGAACTCGATATTAGCTTCAATAGTGCAGAGAACTTGCAAAGCACTAACAGCGATCGCCTAGCCTAATGTCGTGTTATATGGGTTAACCGACATTGGGGTAAAGTCAGCTAGTATAAGCATTTAGATTAAACTCTGCTCTCATTGCCACTCTGCTAAAAAGATGCCTAAGTTTGCACACTAAATTCTTCAGGAGCAATACCCCAGTTTATCCAGCTAATACCATCTTGTGCTGATTTAATATCCGGTGGTACGCGCAATACATGAATCCTTTGGGTGCTAGGACAGGTCATTTTCAACAAAGAAATTGGTTCTATATCTATATCGGAATTAATTTTAAGAAGTGTGTATTCTTGCCAGGAATCTAATTCAACTGCTTGTAACTGTTCAATAATTCGAGAATAACCAATGCCTTGAATTAACACGCGCCGCAGTTCAGCATTCTTTTCTTCTAACAACCATTTTGGTTGCCATTCCTCTGGGTGTAATTTGCCATATTTGTCTGGCAACCTAACACCGTGATATGCGTAAATACTATATCCGTCAGCGAATTGAACTGCTGCTTCTCCTTCAGCATGGAGAAGGTATTCGTGATCAAAGGATAGTTTGGTTGAGCGAGCGCAGACAAAGCAGAATCCGTTAAAAGGAAATATTATTCCACCCATCAGTAATACTTGTTGTACAACTTGATATAAATCCGGGTCATAGTAACAATTCAACTCTGAAATGAAAAAATCAAACGTGGCAGCAATGTATATCCAATTAAAAGGTGAAATACATACATAATTTATCTTCTTGCTCCAAAGTCGCCAAACCAATTCAGATTGATTCCCAGACAGAATCATATTTAATAAGTTAAACGGATTGTCAGTATAAAACTCTAAATCATCACCATCTAAACTTCTTAATAAATAGTTTATATGATTTGAACTGCTTTTTTTCAATAATGTTTGTTTCCAAAAATCTTTAAGTTGTTTATTGACTATTTTTTCTATATTACCTACTAAATTATTATTCAATTGGCACTGAGAAGAATTAAGTAATAGCATTTCATTGATTGCTGCATAGGGGCTATTACACAAAATAATTTGAGGACTTCTTTTATTTACAAGTGAATAAATTTTTTCAGTAAACTCTAATACATTATTATTAATAGCTTCAGTCGAAAATGCTATGTTTCTCCACTTCTGCCAATAATTTAAAATTAAAGCTTCCTGTTCTGGTGTTAATTTTTTAGATTTTTGATTAGACATTTTAAGCTAAAAATAGTCACTGTCTAATTGTGGCTACACTGCTCCCAATTAAACATTCGTAAAATCCTTGATTTCTTTATGGATTGGGCGTAAGTAAGAAAGCCCATTAAGAAAAAAATTAGATTATTTGTTCAATTGCCTAAACTGTAAGACTTTCAGCCGCCGCGAACGCGCACCTTGATTGCGAAACACTGGCGGTGATCGCAGTTTTCTTCCCCAGCTTCGACTGTGCAATAGAGATGCACAACACTGGCTCTCACAACCATTGATTTATCTGAGTGTGACTAGTGTTAGTAAGAAATTCAGGGTGGAATTTGCTTACTTTGAGGGTATTGTAATTATCGCTTGACTGGGAGCGATCGCACTCACTCATCTAAGGTATTGTAATTATCGCTGGATTTGGAGCGATCGCACCACAACCCACCATATTGTGCTGTACTAGCTTTTTTCTGGACTCCAGTGGCTGGTAATATTAGCAACAGAAGATTCTGGGGGTAAATTCCATGAAAGGCAGCCTAACAGCATGTTTCTTGAAGTACTTAGAGTTACGGTCAGGCTTGCGCTGCTTGAGTGCTAATCAGTTGTATTGGTTACTGCTGTTATTTTCTCCGCCTTTATTTGTTGCTTCTTCGTCTATAGTTTCATTGGCTGCACCTTTGGAAATCGCTCAAGCTGTACCAAATGCTGCAATTTCTCGTCCGACGCTGAAAATTGGCTCTCAAGGGGAACGTGTTTCGGAGTTGCAAGCCGCACTCAAGCTTTTAGGCTTTTACTCAGGCAATGTTGATGGAGTTTATAACGAAAATACGGCAAATGCAGTTTCTCGCTTCAAGCAAGCCGTTGGTTTAAATCCTGATGGGGTAGTTGATGCGGCTACTTGGCAAAAACTGTTTCCTAAAGAACCAGCATCTACCAACACGGCTGCATCTTTGTCCGCAACTCGACCAAGCACTACCAACGCTGCTGTAGCGAAACCAGAACCAAGACCTGCTACTCCTAGAACTAGAACCACCCAAGTACCAACACTCGCACCAGAACCAAAACCAGTTAACCGCAGAACTCCCACAACGCAACGCAGAACTCCGACAAAGCCAGCAGCACCAACTATTACTTTTCGCCAAGTTCCGGGAATTCAATACACTGCGGAAGGATATCCCATTTTACGTTTAGGGATGAGTGGTCAAGATGTCATCACGTTGCAAAAACAATTACAAAGGTTTGGTTTTTTGAATAGTGGTAATGTCGATGGTGATTTTGGACGCACCACCGAAACCGCAGTGAAAGCGTTGCAAAGGCGTTATGGGTTAGAAGAAGATGGTGTAGCTGGTGGCGCTACCTGGGACATTCTCTTGCGGCGATCGCCTGGGCAACGATAGGCTAATAATACGTAGTTATGTCAGTTTTCAGTAGGGATGGTATATGGCATCTCTACTCAATTTATGTGATGGAAGTAGTACCTGTTTGATATGAAACACTTTTTGTTAACTTGGCTGGCTACTGCGGTGGCGTTACTGATTACCTCTAGAATTGTCGATGGTTTTATTGTCAATAACTTTGTTGCGGCTTTGGTAGCAGCATTGGTTATTGGCTTGGTCAATGCTTTTATTAGACCAGTTTTACGCCTGTTAGCCTTTCCTATTACTTTACTAACTTTTGGGTTATTTACATTTGTCATTAATGCTTTATCTCTGTGGTTAGCCAGTGCTATTACTCCCAGTACTGGTTTTGAGATTAAAGGCTTTTTACCCGCATTGCTGGGGTCAATTGTATTATCAATTGTGTCGAGCGTGATTAATTATTTTCTCAGAGCTGTTGAATAAATAATGACAATTCGCAATTCGCAATGACGTGACGCTCGTTCCTCGCTAACGCAATTAAGAAATCTAGCTCCAGTAAGACTTTCCTGATTTATATCTGTCGCATTCTTTTCTTAAATTGGTATAAGTTGGTGCTGTCATTATTCATTGGCGACAGTTTCCAGACGACTTAAATTTCGTAATATAGTTCAGCTTATTTGCCAGACTTCCTTCTCCCTTGTCTCCCTTGTCTCCCTTGTAATTACAACTCCCTGAATCACGCTTAAATTTCTTGCGCCACCGCTACAGTTACTACCCCAGGTAGTTCTGATAAGCGGAAAATATTTTTTGGAACCAATAATTTAGCACCAAGTTTGGCATTGTCAGCCGCCAAAATCGCCGCCGCTTCTGCAACACTGGGTGTTCCCGTGGCTGTGGTAATGATTGCAGATGGGTTGGGGACTATGACAGTAGATAACTTTGCTGCGGAAAATGTTTGCAAAAGCCAATGGCGTTGATGGCAAATTTCTATTAATGCTGTATCTGATGCTTTTGTATCAATGGTAGCAATTCCGGCGATCGCACTTTCATCGAGTAAATATTTTTGAAATACTTGTTCAATGGCTATCACCATCAACTGCGCCGAAGTCCCTTGTTTAAAACCAATTCCCACCCACAAATTTTGTCGGTAATCAGAATCTTTTGCCTGGGATTTTGTAGTGAAATTAATCAGCAATCTCCGATGATTTGAGTTGGGGAAATTGTCGTTGATTGCAATACCGGAAAATTGATCGATAGAATACTGTTCCCAAAAATTAAAAACTATATATTGAACTTGTCTAGCACAGTAGGAAGCACCAAGGGAGAGGATAGGCAAAAACATTAGGTTATTTCCTCATATTTTGCTTCATTTTTAGCATTGAAGCATTAACTTTTCGCCTGTGCTTTACCTTGGTGTTTCAATTTCTTTTTCTCTGTCGCAGTTGGCGAAAATAGCTGCGATGGAGTTTTGCTGTTTGGAAGTTAAGTAGAACGACGAGAAAAAACCAAAGTATGTAAAGATAAATAAATACGTAATATTTGCGATCGCAGTAGCTACAGCATTCAAGCTTACAGTTATCATAAATCCACTATCAATAAGCCAAATAGCGGCAAAATTTTATGTGTCTATTCTACTGGTAAAACTACTGATGCGCTAAACCTGGGGGCGATCGCTTTTCGCGGCTATTTAGTCAATTGCAACGAATCTTTGCTAATTCTAGGTAAGATGAAGTGCGATCGCCATAACTCATCACAGGTAATCTTACCTATATTTCTCCACAGATTCCACAGCAACATTAAATTGTTGAGCAATCTGTTCTACACTCATCCCACTTTTCAGTAACAGTGGGACAGCAACTTTCAAAATTTCTTCTCGACCTTCCGCTTTTGCTTCCTGATATACTCTTGTTTGTTCTAAAGTCAGTCCTAGCATAGCTTCTACTTCCTCTCGACTCAAAGATGAAAACTTGTAAACAGCAATTGTCGTAATAATTTCGATGATTTCGGTTTTTGGTAGTTTGCCTGTTTCTTCTAATTTTACCCGTTGAATTAGTTGCTTGGCTTGTTCTGCCATTGTTTCGGAGGATGCGGTTGTCAACTGTATTAAGTTGATGCCTATTGGCAGAGTATCAGAAGTACCTAACTCATCCAAATAAATGCACTGAACTTGGTCGCTGTTTAAAAATATGCGATGAGTTCTTTTATCGTTTGGTTCTAAAGAGCGTGATGGAAAGATTACCACACAGTACCAATCATCGTATTGATCTTGATTGCGGTTCAAATACATCATTGATTCCGTAAAAAACCGATGATAAAGACCTTCATCTTTCTGAAATTGCACTTCGGCAAAAAATATAACTCTAGATGTTGCGTCTTCTGGTGGTAAGAAAACACCATCAATCCGAAAGGCGGTTTCTTTCACCTCCACTGACTCAAATCGATAGTTTTGCGCCTGTGCAGGACGGTTATCAACGAGTTCAAATATTAACGCAGGAAACCGCTTGAAAATTTGGTAATAAATAGAGTCGCGTTTCACAGAAATATTTAAATATGGGAATTATTTCGAGATTAATTTTATCAGTCTATATCTAAATACTTAATAACAAGGCGATCGCTCGTTACGGAATCAAGGTATACCTTTAAGCTGGGCGTTTAGCGATCGCTCTAAAATTAAGGGATAAAATCTGCGTCCAGAATCTGAGTTACCGAAAAAGGCGATTCTTTGGGGAATAATTCTGAGTTAAGTTGATATTTTCTAATGGTATCGTTTCTGGCATTTGTATAGCAATCTAGAAATACATCCTCTAAAACAGATTTTAAACTGGGACTATCTTCTAGAAGATAAATTATTTGTCGTCTTTGCTCAACAACAGTATTACGCCACCCTCTAGAGTTGTCATCTTTTTCGGCTGTCCAAAATTGGAGCTTTAATAAATGTTCAATTAAAATTATTAGACGATTTTTTAGTTCTTTCTTTTCACTCCGCCCCATACTATCAATTTCTTCAATTAAATTCGTAATATCTAATTGTTCCAGTTTTCCTTCCTGCAAAAGTTTTACTGTATTTTGTGTCCACAAATAAAAATCTTGTTCATATAATGTTTTGTTATTCTTGTTTGTCAGCATAAAATTTTCTCCTGACTCGATAGAATATTGATTCTATTATACAGTAAATAAATGCTCACGATTCACGATCATTATATTAATAAATGCTGCTAATGTTAGCTTAATTCAACATTATTATTCTCTAGAAAAATTTTCCCAATTTTTCTAAAAATTTTTGCATTAGTGCTTGACAAGTATAAATTTATACTTTAATATAAAGGCATGATAAAGCAGATCGCCCAATTCCATCCAGAAACAAGCGATCGCCCTTATCTAAACCCAAAACTGAAATAAAAGCGATCGCGTAATTCCGGCAAGAAGGCGGCGATCGCTTTTATAAAAACCCAAACCTGGAGTTTCAACCCCATGATTGCATATTTACTACAATTTGCCCAATCCAAATTAGCGCAGTTCTTAGGCGCAAATGCCAATTCCCCCAGCCGCAAGCAATTCGCATCACAGCCATTTCCCCACAGAGAACCAATCAAACATTTGCTCATCGGTTCTCCCAAAGCTGTCACCAGTACCATTCACCACTTGCATCTGCTGGGCTACGCTAATGTTGCAGATTGGAGTCCACTGCTTCCAACCGACAATCCAGATGAGGTGATGAGTATTCTAACTCGGCAAATTTTGATGCAATGAGTAGTGCTGTACACTTCGACTTCGCTCAGTGTACAGCACTGATTAGGGTAAAGTGAAAAAGACGTTGCACTGCAACGTCTTTTTTAACATCTAACCTCAACTAAATGTACCTCTGCTTCTTTTTCCCTAAGCCTGTGAAGTAAGCTAGAATTCAAGCATATCAAGCATTTCCACATTAAAAATTTCTATGCTGGAGACTTTACAAACTCAAATTTATCAACTCGAACAATTTGCCAACAATGTAGTTGCTAACCAACTCACACACTTAAGTTTGTTGAGTGTGGGGATTATTTTTCTGGCTGGCTTACTCACCAGCTTAACTCCCTGTATGTTGTCGATGCTACCAATTACCATCGGCTATATCGGCGGCTATGAGGCGAAAAGTCGTCTACAAGCAGCAGCCCAGTCTACTTGGTTTGCATTAGGATTGGCAACTACCCTGGCTGGAATGGGGATCATAGCTGGTTTAGTCGGCAAAGTTTACGGACAAATTGGATCTGGTTTACCCATTATTGTCAGTATCATCGCCATTATTATGGGGCTGAACTTGCTCGAAGCATTGCCCTTACAATTTCCTTCTTTGGGCGAGACAAATTGGATTTCTCAAGATTTACCGCCGGGAGTGCGTTCTTATTCAATTGGCTTAACTTTTGGTTTAGTGGCTTCTCCTTGTAGTACCCCGGTTTTAGCAAGTTTACTGACTTGGGTTGCCAGCACAAAAGACTTAATTTTAGGCGCTGTTTTGTTACTGTCTTATACAGCAGGGTATGTAGCCCCTTTAATTTTGGCGGGTACTTTTACTGCTGCAATCAAAAAACTGCTGGAGTTGCGTCGTTGGTCTGGTTGGATTAACCCGGTTAGCGGGGCGCTATTGGTAGGATTTGGTGTTTTTTCTTTGATTTCTCGCATTCCCTTTGGCAGTTTGTAACCCATGACTTTAGATAATTCAGCGTCCACATCCACAACATCAAGTTGGTGGTCAGCACCTTGGCGATTTGTGCGTCAGGAGATTTTACCTGTACTGACAGACTTACGATTAGCGATCGCCTTATTATTAATCATTGCCTTATTCAGCGTTAGCGGCACGGTCATAGAACAAGACGAGTCAGCCAGCTTCTATCGCACTAACTACCCAGAACATCCAGCTTTGTTTGGTTTCCTAACCTGGAAGGTCATCTTAATAGTTGGTTTAAATCATGTTTATCATACTTGGTGGTTTAGTGCGTTACTCATCTTGTTTGGTAGCAGTTTAACTGCTTGTACTTTTACCAGACAGTTACCAGCCTTAAAAGCTGCCCAACGTTGGAAATATTACGAAGAACCCCGACAATTCCAAAAATTAGCTTTAAGTGCAGAATTAGATACTGCTTCTTTAGATTCCCTCGCTCCCTTATTGCAAAACCGTCGTTATAAAATTTTTCAAGACAAAGACAATATTCTCTACGCTCGTAAAGGCATAATTGGACGTATCGGCCCAATTATTGTACACATTGGGATTGTGATGATTCTGTTAGGCGGCATTTGGGGTTCCATGACTGGATTTACCGCCCAAGAAAAAATTCCTAGTGGCGATCGCTTTCAGGTAGAAAACATCATCAATGCTGGCCCTTGGGCAAATACCAAACACTTAAAAGATTGGTCTGTGCGGGTAAATCGGTTTTGGATTGAATACACACCCTCTGGCAGTATTGACCAATTTTATTCCGATATGTCTGTTTTAGACGATGACGGTAAAGAAGTTGACCGCAAGACAATTTTCGTTAACCAACCTCTGCGTTATCGTGGCGTAACCTTCTATCAAGCCGATTGGGGAATTTCTGGTGTCCGGTTCCAATTCAATAACAGTCCGGTGTTTCAATTACCAATGGCGGCGTTAAATACCAGTCCCCAACAAGGTAGGATGTGGGGAACTTGGATACCTACTAAACCCGATTTGAGTGAGGGTGTGTCGTTGATTGCCAAAGACTTGCAAGGCATGATGTTAATTTATGACAGCAAAGGTCAGTTAATTACAACAGTGCGGTCGGGGATGGCAGCCGATGTCAACGGTACGAAATTAAAAATCTTAGAAGTGATTGGTAGTACTGGCTTACAAATCAAATCTGACCCTGGTATTCCCATTGTTTATGGTGGTTTTGCCATTTTGATGACGGGTGTGGTAATGAGTTACTTCTCCCATTCACAAATTTGGGCATTACAAAAAGGCGATCGCTTGTATGTTGGTGGTAAAACTAATCGCGCTCAAGTTGCTTTTGAAAAAGAAGTGTTGGAGATTTTAAATGGACTAAATTCGCAATCAACAGCAGCAGTGGGGTAAATTTAACAGTTATCAGTTATCAGTTATCAGTCATCAGTCAAGAGTGATGTGTTTATCGTTGAGGGAAACACATCACCATACGCCTTTATAACTGTTAACTGTTAACTGTTCACTGATTTAACATCTCTCTACTAAAATCAACACGTAGATAAATTATGAAGGCTGAATAAATATAGTGATTTTCTCTGTATCTTCACTGTAATTATTCAGCTTTTATATTTTTTAGTGTGCAGAGAAATATTATTTACTACTGAGAATCACAGCTAATTCTATTTTTTGAGGCTTTCATATAGCCCAAATTTATTATTATTCAGATAATTATCAGAAATATTTTGTAATTTGGCTCTTATATCTTAGCAAAAATGATTGTTAGAGAACCTAATTTACGCCTAAATTTTAAGCCTACTTTATAAATCCAGTATTACAGTCATTGGGTTTATAGAGTTTTATTTATTATCATAGCGATGAATTTATATAGTAATTTCATCCCTACTGAGATGAATGTCGTATCCTCAAAACTATCTCCTCATATTATCTGTGTTTTTACCAGTTTTGGATAACTAAATTTTTTGCCAGATAACAATCAGCCCCAAATTCTCATATCTGTTCGCTTGATTGATATTTCGTTATAAAGACTTAGCAAAAACAACTCTTAACTATCGACGTTAAAAATCTTAATAGGATACAAAGTAGTTACCCGAAAAAAAGTAGCTCCCATACAACCAGTTTTTTCCAACGGTGAGCAAGTGAATGATTGAAATTTCATTACTTGATTAAAAGAAATCAAAACTAGGTGCATATCAATATCTATGAAAAACATGAACAGAATCCGCTTTGGACTGATTGCTGCTGCTACTTTAACCTACTCACTTTCTGGTATAGCTTCAGCGAGTGCGACAACTACCATTCAAGAAGCCATCAAGGAAGCTCCCATAGCTGCTCAAAAGGCGAAAGACAGTGCAGATACTCTCAAAAAAGTTGAAGCTGCATTAACAAAAACCACACAAGTTGCAACAAAAGCTAAACAAGATGCTGCTAAGGTTTTAACTTCTGCTGAACAGACATTTCAAAAAGCAGATGCAGATTTTATTACAGCCAAAGCAGCGTATGATGCAGCCAATAAGACTTTAACTGATACCAAAACAGTCTATGATGCCGCTACTAAGGCTTTAGCAGATGCGAACACCATCCTCTCATCTGCAACTCCAGCGCAAAAAAGTGCAGCACAAAAAGCTGTTACTGACGCGACTAAAGCCTTTAATTCTGCAAATACCAAGCTGAATGATGCGACTAAAACTTTTAATTCTGCAAATACCAAGCTGAATGATGCTACAAGTAAGCGCGGTACAGCAGAACAAGCTAGAAATCAAGCTAGTCAACAACTGCAAACTGTCACTGCAAGTGCTGATAAACAAGTTAAAGATGCTGAAGATGCAAGAAATCAAGCTAAATTAGATGCTGATAATGCAGCTAAGTATTCCGTAGAGGCACAAGAAGCCGCCAAAAAGGCTAGTGACTGGAGTACAATGAAGCGTCTCTCTGTCACAGATAAAGCAGAAGACAAAAATTTCTTATCTATACTTCCCCAGTTTCAAGCTTTAGTACAAAAAGAAGGTGTGGCGATCGCCGCAGATAAAGTCCAAGCACAGCAAGTGGACTTTTCTCAACTATTTTTGAAACAAAAGCACAATGTACGTGTTTGGTTCCTGAATGAAGGCGCTACTTATAAAAACCAGTTAGCCTATGAATCAGTTAGGGGTGAACAATACAATAACGGTATGATTTTTGAAAATGTCTCTTGCGACAGCACCAAGAATAAGTGTGAAAGAGGCGATAAAGATGGTGTTTTAGATATCGGTGATTTTGTAGATTTGGGTAATTTTAAAGCTGGTACACAGCTGAATTTCTTACTCAAATCTGATGGATACAGCGCCACACCAAAAAATGGTGATATTTATGGTGCAGATGCCAGCCTTAACCCTGATGGCTTACAACACGTAATGGCTTGGAAGATTGGCAATTATCTGATGATGGGTTTTGAAGATTTACGCAATGGTGGCGATAAAGATTACAACGACACAATTTTTGTTGTTGACTTTGGTAAAGATAATCTCAAAGCCTCTGCTGTACCAGAACCTTCCGCCACACTCCCAATTTTGGGCTTAGGCGCATTGGGAATGCTGAAGTTGCGTCGCCGCCGTCGTTCATAGTTCAAGACTTAAGGATAAAGGTTGTCTGTAGAGAATGGGTTTAAAGGGGTAGGCATTTTAAACACTGATACCTCTTTACCCTAACCCACACCCTTGATTTTCCGTGTTATTAAATACTAAGTTGCTTTCAGGAATAGTATTCCTACTCCCCACTCCCTACTCCCTACTCCTACTTACTATCTTTAACTGCAACTGAGTATAAGCATTAGCGATTTAATGCGCTGATGCTTTTTGATGTCTGACTTCAATAACTGTATGGACGTTACCTCTAGGAGCAAAATCGGCTTTAACAGTAATTTCTAGCGGATCACAAGCTGCAACCATGTCATCTAAAATTTGATTGGCAGATTCTTCATGGGAGATATAGCGATCGCGATAACTGTTAATGTAAAGCTTCAGGGCTTTTAATTCTACTACCCGTTCATCTGGTATGTATGTAATATAAATTGTGGCAAAGTCTGGATAGCCAGAAAACGGACATTTACAGGTAAATTCCGGCAAGGTAATGTTGATATCATATCGCCTACCTAATCGCGGATTGGGAAAGGTAATTAAATTACCTTCCGCAATGTTGCGTTCACCATACTTTACTTCTGATGCTTCCTGGGTCATGGGTCAATTATCCTTGGTCATCTATCGCCTCAACAATAATAGGCGAAAAGCTGATTAAGATAAAAATTCTTTGATTTTTGACTTTTACCTTTTGCCTTATTTTTACTCTTGTTCCCAGTCAGGACAGTTTTGATCATCCCAACCGTGGGGGTGCATAGCGCAGACTAGCAAGTTGCCACCATAAACTTGACCATGATAGTTAGTACAACCCACACAAGCAGGATTTTGTTCTGGTGTGGGTTCCACTGAGTAAGGAAACCCCGGATCTGCATCTGCAACTACATCTTCTAGTTCCCAATAAATTTCTAGGAAGGGTGCAGATATTTCTTGTAAGTATTGTTCTACGTCGGCGGCAATGTTACTTTGTACTTGCTCAGTCAATTCTTCTGTGAGGTCAAAAAAGCTATCAACCATATCATTCATTCCTTGAAAGAAGCGTTCTACTTCCTCTGCCACTGTTTCTACGATTCCCATTAAATCTTTTTGCCACTCTTCCATAAAATTGACGCTCTTACTGGCTATAAAATTAGGATGCTAACAACCACCCCAATTGAAGTACATAAATACATTCTAGGCAATGTATGTTATCAACTTCCTGGGTGATATCTGAGTTATAGTACTATTTGCTGCTGATGCTGAAGGTAAAAACAAACTGCCGTTTATTAATCGCGTTGCAGTCTTTTTAATTCTTCTTGCAGTTTTAGCACTTGGCTACGCAAGTCATCCACATTTTCCGTTGAGGTCTCTTTTACAGTTGGCTCTTCATCTTCCTCTAGGATTTCGATGCGACGAGGTTCAGAAGGAGTTGTTTTTTCAGTAGTATCAGCAGTGGGTGTTTGTGGCTGTTGCGCTTGCTTCATCATATCCTCAACGAAGCGGCGGGCTTCTTCTGTGTTCATTTCGCCCCGCGCTACCATTTCATCTGCCAGTTTTTGGACTTGCGATCGCAATTCTGCTACTTTTCCTCCAGCTTTCTCACCTGCGTAAGAAGCCAACCCAACACCGAGGTAAAAAGCTTTTTGTACAATATCTCCAAAACCGGGCATTGCTGCTGATCGCTCCTAAAAAATAGGGCGACCCGGAGACTACGCCTACTACAAGCATCCCGTATTGCTGCTACCTTCCGGTTCTGACAAGGTTTAGGCGTTGCAGTCGCATAGATCCAGGTCTAATGAAATAATAACACTAAAAGTTCGTAAGTGTGTCCTACTCAACCACATTTTTTTCTTCGTCAAGCTGGTAGTTAACACAGACCCAAAAACAGGTCAGCCCGGAGACTACGCCTACTACAAGCATCCTTGATTGCTGCTACTTTCACGTTCTGACAAGGTTTAGGTGTTTTAGTCGCATAGATCCGAGCCTCAAGAAAATAATAACACTAGGACTTACGCATAAAAACGAAAAATTAAGGATTTTGGTGAGGGTATAGGGGTGTATGTATCTCAAACCCTTACACCCTTACACCCCATCTTCATAGACAATATTGGTGCGTAAGTCCTGAACACTAAAAGTTCGTCGGTGTTTCTTACTCAACCACAATTTTCCACTCGTAAAGCTGATAGTCAACACAACCGTTTTTAACCAAGGGGTCTAGGGCAATAATAGCTTGAGCCTCATCCAGAGAAGCAGCTTCAAACAGCAACATCCCGCCTCCCATTTTTGCCCAATAGCCTGTTTTAGCTTGATGTCCTTTGGCAATTAAATCCTGTACGAATGCTTTGTGGGCAGGTATATATTGGTCAAAAATGGTTTTATCGACTTTTCCTGACTCTATTTTGACAAACCAGGGCATTTTGCTATGAACCTCATCGGAGCAAGAACTAGCTTCCATCACCATAAAGCTTTTGAGAGACGTAGCATAGCTACGTCTCTATTTCGATATTACCAAAAACATGGGTTGAAAGCCTCGCCCTTGAAGGGCGACTTTGCTTAATTTTAAGAAGAATTTGAGTTTTTAGCTTTAGATTTTTGGTAAAAAATTAATATGAAAACACTGAAGTTTAAGCTATATCAACACAAAAGAAATAGACACCTCAAACGCATGATAAATGCTGCCGGGGTAATCTATAATCATTGTATTGCCCTACACAAACGCTACTACAGAATGTGGGGCAAGCATTTGAGTTGTGCAAAACTCCAGTCTCATATTGCTAAATTAAGAAAGCGTAACCCATTCTGGCAAACAGTAGGCTCTCAAGCAGTACAAGATATTTGTCAACGCATTGAGAAAGCCTATCAATTGTTTTTTAAACATAATAAAAAAGGAGTTAGAACACCGGGATTTAAGAAAGTTAAAAAATACAAATCATTCACCCTTAAACAAGCTGGCTATAAGTTTTTAAATGGCAATAGAGTAAAAATAGGTCAGCGAGTATATCAATTTTGGAAGTCTAGAGAGATTGAGGGAACAGTCAAAACCCTAACCATTAAACGCACACCGTTGGGTGAGTTGTTTATGGTTGTGGTGGTTGATAATTGTGTTGAGTCAGAAACCAAGTCCACGACTGGTAGAATAGCGGGGTTTGATTTTGGACTCAAGATATTTCTCACTTGCTCGGACGGTACTAAAATTGAGTCACCCCAATTTTTTAAGCAATCCCTAAACGCTATTAAAAATGCTAGTAGACAGCATTCCAAAAAGTTAAAAGGCTCATCTAACAGAGAACGAGCTAGAAAAAATTTAGTACGCAAGCATGAAGATATTTCTCATCGTCGGCGTGATTGGTTTTGGAAGTTGGCACATGAACTAACTGATAAGTTTGATGTGCTATGTTTTGAAACCTTAAACCTCAAAGGAATGCAGCGTCTGTGGGGAAGGAAAATCTCAGATTTGGCGTTGGGAGAGTTTCTACAAATACTAGAATGGGTTGCCAAAAAGAAGAAAAAGAGGGTTGTTTTCATCGACCAATGGTATCCCAGCACTAAGACTTGTTCTTGCTGCGGCCATGTTTTAGAAAGTCTTGATTTGTCTACTAGAGAGTGGCGCTGTCCGTCCTGTCAGTCATTAAACGGCAGGGATGAAAACGCATCTCAGGTAATTTGTGCAGTCGGGGCATCGACTGTTGGGTTAGGTGATGTCAGTCGGGTTATGCCTGCTATCGCTGTTTGAGCCTAGAATCCCCACTCTTCAAGGGTGGGGAGTATGTCAAGAAGCTTTTGCATGTTTCTGTTTAGTCAATTGTAGCGATTGCTGGCGTTTAGATGCTGATACTAGGCCAAGAGTGCCAACAGCAAGTAAGCTCAAAATTGACGTATATTCAGGAATAGAGATAATTCTGGCTGAAAAAACAACGGCTGATTCACTATCTTCTGTCCCCAAAGACCCCAACACAAACGGCGGTGCTGAAAAAACCTCTAAATAACCCGGTATGGGCAGAAAACTAGCAAAAAACGGACTAGCATAGTTTCCTGATGATGTGGAATAACCAAAACCGTCACCTGTTAACTGCTGACTATTCAAACTAATTAAATTGTCCACGTTAAAAGGTTCGTTGCCAGGTATAGGAGTCCCCGCAGGTTGCAAACCAGTAATTGTTTCATTATTACGGGTGCCACTGATTTCCAAAATCTCGTAAAAACCGAAATTGTCAGGAGTGTCATTAGTAATGAATTTACCGCGTGCTGTTATACCAGAACCAAAATAACTCCATTCCCAATTTAAAGTGGCAGCAGAGACAGCTTGCATGGTACCGAAAACCAATCCCGAAACAGTCAAGGCTGTAGTAGATAGTAAAGCGAGATTTTTCATAGAGGATAGTTGGGGGTAGATGCGTAACTGTAAAGCTGCGCTGCGAAAGGATGAGTCATACCCAGGCAAATGCTGAGACTTTCTGTATAGCTTCCCTGGGAATAAGGTAGATATTTCACCCGAAAGGCTTGTGGCTAGACATCAAAAACTTTGTCAGTCCATTGACATTGGAAACTTCAACCAATGGCAGTTTAACATCAAAGATACTTGGTTTATCCGTATAGCAATTACTTACTCGATTTTTAAATTAAACGGCAAACGAGCATAAACCCCATTAGGATCATTCATGCTTTGAAATATCTCTAATTCTTGTTGCAGTTTTTGGAATTCTGCGGTGAGAGGGTTGCTGGCTTTGATTTGTTGTTGTCCCTGGATTTTTAAAGCTGTGCTGGCTTCTTCCACAGCTTTACCAAATAAAATTTCGTTGAGGCTATTTTCTTTGGGATATTCTTTTAACTGCCAATTGTTGCCTAAATTGGCTTTTTCGGCTGCGTATTTCACCGCCGCATTCAGTCCACCAATTTCATCTACCAAACCAATTTGTTTTGCAGCTACACCAGACCAAATTCTACCTTGAGCAATTTCGGCGACTTTTTGTTCTGGTAATTTGCGCCCTTTGGCAACTTTATCGAGGAATATGCTGTAAATTCGGTTGACGCTACGCTGATAAAGTGCTATCTCCTGGGGTGATTTGGGACGAGCCACAGTTTGAGCATCGGCGTAGCGGGCTGTTTTGACTACATCCCAAGTGATACCATTATCATTTGCTAGTTTTTGCCCGTTGAATAGGATACCAAATACACCGATGGAGCCAGTGATTGTATTTGGTTCGGCAAAAATTCGGCTAGAGTCACTTGCAATCCAATAACCACCAGAAGCGGCGACATCACCCATAGATACTACTACAGGTTTAACTTCATGGGTTAAGCGGATTTCTCGTTGCATGATTTCGGCGGCTGTGGCGCTACCACCAGGACTATTAATTCTTAAAACAACGGCTTTGATATTTTTATCTTGGCGGATTTTGTTGAAGATTTTAGCAAAGCGATCGCCACCTACTTGTTCATTATCACCGCTACCATCAACAATTTCGCCTTCGGCATAGACTACAGCAATTTGGTTTTTTGATGCTTGTTCGGCTTTGAGAGATTTATTAATAACTTGGGAGTATTCTAGAATGTCAACTTGGCGGAAATTTTTCTCATTTTGATCGCTATCGGTGAGTTTTTTCAAGTCTGCAACTACTTGATCATGGTATGCAACTTGATCAACTAAACCATTGGTTTTCGCTGCGGGTGCTTCGACTATGGCTTGATTATCGGCGATCGCTTGCAATTTTTGTGGGTTAATTTTGCGGCTTGTTCCTACTGTAGTTCGCCACTCGCTCCACACGTCATCCAGTAGTTTCTGGGTTTGTTCGCGGTTTTCTGGACTGAGTTTGTTTAAAATGAACGGTTCAACAGCGCCTTTAAATTTGCCAACTCGCACAACCTGTACACCAATACCAAACTTTTGCAATGCACCGCTTAAGAACATTGGTTGGCTACCCAAACCATTGATTTCTATTGCACCCAAGGGATTGAGAACTACGGTATCAGCCACAGAACTGAGATAATATTCTTTTTTACCCCAATCTTGACC
Source organism: Anabaena sp. FACHB-83 (assembly GCF_014697485.1). NCBI lineage: Bacteria > Bacillati > Cyanobacteriota > Cyanophyceae > Nostocales > Nostocaceae > Anabaena > Anabaena sp. FACHB-83. The sequence goes on from NZ_JACJRY010000017.1 coordinate 126,253, forward strand.
ATAAGCAACTACTTTTTTCCCGGCGGCGCGAAATTCTTCTAAAGCTTTGCGAATTTCTTTCAGGGAAGCAAAGCCTAAATTTCCCCCGGAACTATTACTACCATCTATATATATACCAACAATTTTTGGATCTTGTTTGGCTTGGTTAATTGCATCTAGAACTTTGCGGAGTGTGATTCTGTCTTCTGGAGTCCCGGATAATGTTCTTTGTAATTCTTCACCCGCAGTTGGTTCTCGATCGGTAATATTCAAAGATAAGTCAAACACTAACACAGACTTGTTTTTGACTACTGGACTCACCTCTTGAGTAGCTGCGATCGCAAATAGGAGTAAAAATAGTCCTGTAGTCCCAATCCCAAAGAAAATAAATAACCCTAGTAAGCTACCAATCACACTGGCAGCAGTTTGTTTAACAAAATTAGTCATTAGTCTATCAATTTTAGATTTTAGATTGTCTCTCCAGAAAACTCTGGAGACTTTTAGCGTTCAGGAATTATTGGACTGATGGTGAGTGATTGACTACAACAGCTAAACTCTTTTTGGAATTGGGCTGCGTATTAAATCCTACCTCTGACGCTTAACTCCTGACTTTATTTTAGGCGTTGTAAACTGCCAGAATGTTTTAACTGTTGTAAGTTAATATTCCCTGTACAAAATAGCACTGTGACAATTTCAGCCATTAAAACTTCTACTAACTCTGAAATTGCTGTTTCTGAAATTACCGCCGCTTGCAAAAAAGGCATTGCTAAACCTGCAATATCTGCACCTAATGCGATCGCTTTGGCAACATCTAAGCCATGACGCAAGCCACCAGAGGCAATTAAGGGAATATCCGGTGCGATCGCGCGTACACTTGTAATACATTCTGCTGTTGGGATGCCCCAATCTGCAAATGTTCTGCCTAACCTGCGTTGCAAGTCATTTTCTGCCCGTTCACCCTCCACTTTTGCCCAAGAAGTACCCCCCGCACCAGCAACATCAATTGCCCTCACTCCAGCCGCCATCAATTTTTCCGCCATTGCACCGGAAATACCATTACCTACCTCTTTCGCAATCACCGGTACATTTAACTTACTACATAAATTAGCGATTTTGTCAATTAAGCCGCGAAAATTCACATCCCCTCTAGGTTGAATGCACTCTTGCAGAGGATTAATGTGCAGAATCAACGCATCAGCTTCTAGCATATCGATGATTCGCAGACATTCATCTAAACCATACTTATAGTTCAGTTGCACAGCACCCACATTGGCAAACAACAAAACATCCGGCGCATATTTACGCATCGCAAAAGTATCAACCACCTGGGGTTTTTCTACAGCTACCCGTTGAGAACCGACACCCATCGCCAACTTGTAGTGCTGACAGACTTCCGCTAAACGTCGGTTAATGATTCCCGCTTCCTCAGTTCCACCAGTCATGGAAGAAATGAGTAATGGTGCTACTAGGTACTTGCCTAAAAAATTGGTGCTGATATCAATATCGTTGCGATCGATTTCTGGTAAACAACAATGGCTAAAACGATAACTTTCCAATCCATTGGTAATTTCACGGCACTGAACGTCTTCTTCCAAACAGATACGGATATGATCTGCCTTACGCGACTGAGTTGGTTCTAAATTGCTAGTAGGGGCTTTCACAGGTAGATATGACTCAAAGCAGTTGTCATCACTATTCTATGGCTTTGATAAAAAGGTTAGAGCAGGTGATAGATAGGTTACAGGTAAATTCCCATCAATTAAGTTATTTAGGAATGGAGAAGAGTTTATGGCTTCTGCACACCAATACACCCCACACCCCTAAACCCATTCACCACAGACAAACTTTGTGCGTAAGTCCTAAATGTATTTGTCCATCAAGATTTTGAGTGGTAATATAAAATACTGAGGAGACAAAATGGCATTCCTGTATACAGAAGTACCTTTTATGGCAAAACACATTGATTTCAACTTCTGGGCTAAAGTTCCTAATTGGTTGTTAGCACATCGCGTAGCCGTAAGTGTGTTGACTTTTGTATCACCTTTAATTGTCAGTAGTATAAGTAATCAAACTTTGGCACAGACTCCCAATAGTGAGAGAGTGGATCAGTTAATCCAAGGTTTGAGCAACGAAGATTTATTAGAACAACTGAATATTGTTACAGCTTTAGGCAATGTTAGCGACAGAGAGTTTAGCAGTGAAACATTAGATAAACTCAAGCTGGCCTTGGTAAACCCTGATTGGCGAGTACGCAGTGGTGCAGCTTTAGTGTTGTCTCAAAAAGGTGGTTTATTAGTTAAAGATGCTTTACCTACTTTAGTCAAGACTCTGCAAGACCCAAATTGGTTTGTCCGTAGTAGTGCAGCCAGAGCTATTGGTAATATTGTTGCTGAAGATACTGGTGATTCTAATGGCGCAAATACGGTGATTGAAGCTGCTAAGTTTTCCAGTTATCTGGTTGATGCGCTGCAAGATTCTGACTTTTCGGTGCGTTTTAGTGCAGCGACATCTTTAGTCAAGTTAAATACTAAATCTGCTTTTATCGTATCTCGCTTAATTTCCAATCTCAGCAATACGAATGATCCTCAAACTCGCCTTGTGACTGCGGAAAACTTAAATAACATCAGTACTGAAGTTACTCCTATTCTTCCAAATCTTGGGAGAGCCTTAAAACACGGCGAACCATCAGTAAGAGCGTTAGCTTTGGAGACTATTGGTAGTATCAGTACAGATACTAGTGCAACTTTGCCTTATTTAATCCAAGGTTTGCAAGACCCAGATTGGACAGTGCGTAGCAAAGCTGCTAGAGCAGTTGTAAGAATAGTTACAAATCTTCAAGAAAAATCCAGAGCGAATTTTTTCACTGCATCTGACTTGAATGCCATAGATGAGTTGCAAACAATTCAGCAAATTTTACAAAACCCACAAAACCATTTTTATAACAACGAAAAAGCTGGGGTGAGTTTAGCTATTAATGCTCTGCAAGCAGCAAGCAGGAATAGATAATCTGAATTGACAATATCCCCGACTTTTTTGAAAAAGCTGGGGATATGATTATATTCTAGGACTTACGCAAAAGTATGAAAAAACATACGCTCAACAGATAATTAATGCTGGAAAGGGGCGCACCTCTGAACGGTTACTATCAAATACAAGTTAGAAGTTCAGTGAGTCTAAACCCTTCTGAAAACGTCCAGCATTTGATCTGGTAGCTTTAGCTACCGTCTCGAACCATTCCGCGATGTCGTTGAACCCTTCTTCACGAGCAATCTTGGCAAAGTAAGGATACAACTCTGTGTAGTTACTTGTCTCTTCATCTACAGCAAATTTAAGGTTGTCCTCAGTTCTACCAGTTGGCAAGTTAGTTAAGGGCGCACCAACAGACTTTACGTAATCTAAATGACCGAGAGCATGGCTGATTTTCTTCTCTGCGGTATCTTTATATATCCCAGCTATGTCAGGATGACCTTCCTCATCAGCAACTCTAGCAAAATCTAAATAAAATTTATTTTCTAGATACGCTATAGCAAAAGCGTTCTTTAAATTTTCGTAGGTTTTACTACTTTTAATATTAGTCATAGAAAACTCCTCCTTGTGTTTTTATGATTGATTTGCCACAAGACATTAATCCAGTACAGAATACTATTGCAGCAGCATAAATAGTTAGTTGCCTGCTTTAAGCTTCTAGTTTGATAAATGCTTTGGTGGAAGCTGTATGAAGTGCGCTTCCTATACACTTCATGCTTTTAATATTTCAAAGTTCTTATCAGAACACAAGGTCAGTTAAGACAGTTAAGGAAATTATTGAGACATTTAAGATAAGCGAAGAGGTGGCAACGAGGAAAGGTCTACTCGGTGCAGATCAGCAACTAAAATCAGGTTACGCGACTGCTTTAGGATATCCACCGAGATAAGTTCATGACTTACGTAAGCGTCACAATTGGCGGTTGGTGCGTGACGCTATAAATCTAACTACGTTCAAATCTTCTCGTTGCGTCACACACCCTACAGAAAAAATCTGCCAGTTGCGTAAGTCCTCAATTTCTCTGCACCTTTGCGCCTCTGCGTGAAACAGTTCATCCCGCATTTATGCAACGCCAATTTATTTTTACTGTTTCTCAGACACAGTGATGGGTTCTGGTTTTTTGACTCCATGCAGTTTGATGAAACTATCAAAGGCGTACCATGCCAAAACATACCAAGGGATAATTTCTAGTTGCAAACCTTTAACTAGCAACTGTCTCACCGATAAACATCCCAACGCTAAAGGAAAGATAAAGCGTAAATCAACTACGCCATTTGTGGATTTTTCGACTTGTTCGTTTAAGTCAAAAACCGCATTAGCGACTGTAGCTGCTGCTTCGGAGTGGCTTTCGCTACCGGTGGTAACATCAGCGAAAATGATGCCAATATCTTTGAGTGTAGCTAAGACATTTTGCCAGCTTTCATTGTTGCGATCGTGATGAATGACGATACTACCATTTTGGATATTAGTATTTACCTGACTGATGTTGGGTTGAGCATTCAACATCTTGACAATGCGTTGCATTTCCCCAGTGTGGCGATGAGATGGGGCTATTCTTAAGCGTAGTCTGCCTGGGGTATCGCTGATGATTTTGGTCGAGATAGGCTGGGATGGCGTGTTCAAGGTATTTGCCTCCACAACTTTCGGCATCATAGTGACATTACCATGATTATTTGTAAACACATCCACCCTCCTGAGTAATACTTTGAATCCTATTTGGTTGATAAATTATGTTGCTCAGATCCCCGACTTCTTTAAGAAGTCGGGGATCTTTTGATTTAGTAACGATTAAGAACTGCCATATCTGATGAATAGGAAAGTTTGAAGTATTGAGTCTGCAACTTGATTCTTCATCCTTTCCAAAACACAGCCTAGTAGTCTGCCAACAGAACTTTGCGTGGTGGACAGCAGAGGGGCTTCGGGGCAGAGGGGCAGGGGAGAGAGTACCTTCATTTTCCCCTGCTCCCCTGCTCCCTTGCTGGGTCTACACAACAATATTGGGTTGGTGAACTACTAGCTTATGCACCATTATCAGATGCGCTGTCCACTGGGGTCGCCGCAGCTTCAAATAATGGGGTTTCTCTGTCTTCAGCGAGTTCGGCTTTGGCTTCAGCTACGATGTCTTCCCAGGTTTCGCCTAGTTCTGCAAATGCGCCTTTGCTTTTTTCGTAAGCGACAATTCCGCCTTTGATGATGCTTTTAGCAATGGGTTTACCAATGCCGGCGACAACAGGAATCAGGACGGGTGCGAGTAGAACTGCACCGATACCAGCTATAATTCCAGGAGCGCCAGCATCTTCAACAAAATCAGTAATTTTCGGCATAGTTAGTATCTCCAGTTAAATTGAAAAATTGTTAGAAAGCTATCTAGCTTAATCTACCCAAGGTCTGATCTCATCTTGCTGATGGTAGAGCTTTCTTTGGGGAATTTTTAAGAATTGGACGCAAGCCGTTAACGCCTGCAACGATTGTTGAACCATTGTTAACTACCGTTGCACCTAGGGGGTTTAGTCCAAATAGCACTGCGATCGCCATTGCGGCAATATTAGGAATAGCAACAATACTTGTGTTTTGGCGAATGAGTTTTTTGGCGTTGCGTGCTAGGGCGATCGCTTCTAAAATTCCACGTAAGTCGTTTTCCATCAGCACTACGTCTGCTGTCTCACGAGCAATTTCGGAACCGTGAGCAAAAGATATAGAAACATCGGCAAATGCTAAAGCTGGGGAGTCGTTAATTCCATCTCCCACAAAGGCAACTGTTTTACCTTGTTCGTGCAGTTCACGGACAACGGCGGCTTTTTGTTCGGGGAATGCTTCTGCGTGGGTATTGGCTGGGGCAATTCCGAGTTCTGCCGCTACGGCTTTAGCTGTGCGTTGGTTGTCGCCGGTGAGCATGTGAACTTCTACACCTTCGACTCTCAACAGGTGGTTAATTACTTCTCGTGTTTCAGGACGCAGAATATCACTATATCTTATTCTACCGAGAAGTTGCCCATTACTCGCCACATAAATCACAGAATTAACGCGGTTAACGTTGTTGAGGGCTTCCATGTTTACGCCTTGTTGACGCAAGAAGCGTTCGCTACCAACATATACAGCCTCGCCATAAATTTCTGCTTCCACACCTAAACCAAGTTTGTAATTCCACTTGCTACGGCTAGGAATCACAACTTTTTGAGCTTCGGCATAACGAATGACAGCCTCCGCAACTGGATGTGTTAACCGTTGCTCGGCGGCGGCGGCGATCGCTAAAACTCTATCACTGTCAACTTCAGGATTGAAACTGTCAACACCAATAACCGCAACTTCGCCCTTAGTTAAAGTACCGGTCTTATCAAAAACGATGGTATCAACTTCTGCCAGTTGTTCTAAGGCGCGACCACTACGGATGAGAATACCGTGGCGGGCGGCATAAGTCAAAGCTGCCAAGACTGTTGTCGGCACAGAGACTCTGATCCCCGTAGCAAAATCCAGGGTGAGGACGCTGGCGGCTCTGGCGGCGTTACGAGTAATTGCAAATACGCCTGCACCTAGTAATAAGGTGGGTAGGACTGCTTTTTCGGCAATTTTAATGGCGCAGTTTTCCATCCTTGTGTCATGGACGGGGGCTTCTTCCATGAGTTTGATGCTTTGTCCGGCGCGGGTATCGTTACCTACCCGTTCTGCCAAGATATAGATACTGCCTTCTCTTACCAATGTGGAAGCAAATACAGGTTGTCCTTGAGTTTTTAAGACTGGGACTGATTCACCAGTGAGTTTCTGCTCATCTAGTAAGGCTTTACCCCGCAGAATACTGCCATCTACCGGGACTTGTTCACCAGGATAGACAATTACCGTGTCACCACTCTTGACTTCTTTGATAGAGACTTGTATCTTTTCACCACCACGTTCTACCCAGACAAATTGCCCTAAAGAATTGAGCAAGTCTAATGTCTGCATTTTAGAAGAACGGGCAGTGCGATCGCGGATATTTTCGCCAATTTCAATTAAACTCAGCATCAATGCAGGTGTCAGGAATTGACCTTGGACTGTAGTAATCACAATTGCCAAGAAGTCCAAGACATCAATTGTCAGTCTTCGCTGCATTACTAATCCAACGATGGCTCGTTGAAATACAGGTAATGTTGCTAAAGCAATGGTTCCAGCCACCATGACTGGCGGTACAGATAGCCCCAACGGCCCACCTAATACTGCTAGTCCAGTGGCTACCATCGACAGTTGCAAACCTGGCCAAGTGCCTTCTTCTGCATCCTCTTGGGATTTCTGATTTAGAGGCTTTTTCTGATCCAACAGCACAACATTGGCATCATTAGCTGTCATAATCAGACAACTCAGACGCGATCGCATTTTGGCATCGTTGACTTGACTTGCTTTATAAGTCACAACTAACGAGGCCGCCGCAGGTTTAATTCTGACGCTGGTAATCAGGGGATCAACTTCCAACAAAGTTTGTAGACGCTGCATGTATGCGGTGTTATCACGCAACTGTGGGATACGCAACCGCATTCTTCCGGGAACTGCGTGGACAACGTTATAGACAACCTTGGAAACTGGCTGATGAGTGCGTCTATTGAAGTTAGCAAGAGTTGCTTTGCCGTTAGACTTGTGAATTGGTTGGGCTAAAATCACTGGGCTAACGGTTTCGTAAGCTTTCGCACCCAAAGGTACCTCTTCTTTAACTTCAATTTCCGAAGATTTTTGAACTGCGGGCGATACTAGTTGTGCTGTCAATGGTGTCATTCCTGATCTCGCTAAAATGATGAAAGACTGGATTTATAAGGTAGTCGGCTCTCATACCAAATTTTGGCTCTTAGATTGGAATCTAGATTTATCAATCATTCCAACCAAGTTGGTAGCTATATTTGAGAGCGAATTTCTCTCTCCAATCACTGAAGACTGGTGAGTTACTGCAAAAAATTTACTGATATGTTGTTAAATTCTGCTGGTTGGGTTGGCGGCGATACCTGCCGTTGCTTCGTTGGCAGATTGAATCAAACAAATTAAATATGTTTTGGCTGCTGCTTCCACACTGTGTATTCGCTCTTGAGAGTCTCGCAGTTTTCCAGTGTTATAGGTAATCACCAATGAGGCTGCATCTTTATTGATGCGCTCACTTGTCACCACTGGATCTGCTTTGAGCAAGTTCTCTAAGCGTTGCACATAATGGCGATCGCGCGATATTTGCGGTATGTGAAACCTAATTCGTCCAGGTATGGCGTGAACGATATTATAGGCTACTTGAGTGCTGAGTGCTGAGTGCTGAGTGCTGAGTTTTAAGTGCTGAGTTTTAAGTGCTGAGTTGTGCGTCACCGAAGTTTGCTCAACGGGGGTTATCTCCGCACAGGACTTCTCGCTGAGTGCTGTACACTGAGCGGACTTGAAGTGTGAGTGCTGAGTAGTTTGTTCTTCCTCTGCACCTCTGCTCTCCTGTACCTCTGCTTCCTTGCTCTCTGTCTCTTCTACTTGAACAGTATCAGCAGTCTGCAATAGACTCGCTAAATTTGAGCGCATTTCAAAGTCAGACATCATCCCTGTTTTGTAGGTAATGACGACTGATCCCGCTTTTTGATTAACTTGCTGATTAATCACCCATTCTTGCTCTTTGATTAACGCTTGGAGGCGTTGCAAATATTGGGGATCATCATTAATCTGGGGTACGCAAAATGCGACTATACCGGGAAGTGCCGCAGTAATACTATAAGCTACCTTGGCAGATGGTTGATGGGCGATTTGGTTTGGTTTGGCTGCTATTTTCCAGGGGCTATGCCCAGGAGGCTGCGAGGCCGATGAGGATACAGAACCCTCCATTTTCATCCTCCTGTGTTCCTTCACGGAACGATCTACAACCGAAAGTTCGCCATATAGGCTAAAGAAAAAGACATAGCTGCGGGCTTCATCTCAGCCCAAATACTCGATATGTTTAGATTGTTACTTTCTGCTGATGTTTTTGTTGTATCAGCCGATACAACAATCTGAGTATTTTGTTTTTCCGGCTGTTGTGGTGCTGCGATTTGAACACTAGGTGCAGCAGGATGAGGTTGCAAAGCTAATTCCATTAGTTTTACCCAATGGCTGAGAGCAACTTCACCTGGATGATATGCGATCGCAATTGAGGCTGCATCACAATTCATCCGCACGTTAGTTACATAAGCATCGCTTTTCAATAACCTTTCCAGCCGTCTCGCATAAGCATGATCCTGGGCAATGCGGCTGACATTAAACCTAATTCTGCCCGGAATGTGATGAACTACAGTGTAGGCAATCTTGGCTGACGGTTTTACGTCTTGCCTAACTTGTTCAGCAACAGGTTTAGTTACTGTTTGTGTCAATTGCGGTTGTCTGGTTGTGGTATTTGGTTTTACAGATTGGCTATTGCTGTCTGACTTAGCAATTTGCGGTTCTAGATAGCCGATTACCCGACGTGTGGCATCTGCGGTAATCATATAGACTGGAATCGATGCAAATCCACTAATCCCTAGACCTCCTGTAACTGCTAAACCAGTCATTAGAGGAATAAAGGAAATAGTTTGCTCCATCCAAAAGTCTGGAGATTTCCACACTGCAAAGGGATCTTTGCTGCTCATTGATTGAGGCGAATTTGGGGAAGGGTAAATATTCAGTTTTTCTAGTATTCCCAATATCTGAGGTAATGTCAAATCATTTTCGTCAAAGTTAACGACTAAACTCCCTAATTGCCCGTTTGTCGTAACTTCTGTGACTCCTTTGTACTGTTGTAAATGTTGGGATACTAATTCTAAGCTTGCGTTTAAACTGCCGTCAGTAGCGCGGATACGAATGCGACCGTGGGTTGCATGGATAATTTCTAGGCAACCAGTTGGTAAATGCGTCTCTAACTTTGCAGTTGCCAAACTAGTATGTCTATTTACTTGTAATTGATCACTGTGACGCTGAGTAGAGATTAAGTCAGGAGACAAAGCCTCTTGCGGACTTACTCCACGGCTACTGAGAGTTTTTGTCATTTACTCGATAGTTGCACCAAGGCTCAAAGGTTAACGATAGGTTAAATATAACTCATAAATTCCGTATGTAAACTCATCCTCAATATTTATTTTAGATTAAGTAATGTTAATCACACGTTTTTGGTATTCTTGCTCGGTGATGATATCGTGAGTACTTTCAACACGGTCTATAAATACAATCCCATCTAAATGATCATACTCATGCTGAAAAATTCGCGCTACAAAGTCAGTTAATTCTTGTTTTTGTAATTGTCCGTTGCGGTCATAGTATTCAACTTCGATGGCTTGATATCTCGGTACTAATCCTCTAATGCCAGGGATACATAAACAACCTTCCCAACCCTTAACAATTTCTGTTGAATGTGACACTATCCTAGGGTTAATCATAGCTGTAGGTTCCATTGTGGGAGCATTGGGATACCTGGGATTGGGGCGAGAGGCGACAATAAATAAACGCTGTTGTTCGGCAACTTGCGGTGCAGCAATCCCCACACCATTTGCTTGAGAAACTGTGGCAATTAAATCATCAATTAATTTTTGAATTTTCTCATCATGAATGTTATCAACCCAAGCTGCGGTTTGCCGAATCACTGGGTCGCCTAACTGGATAATTGGTAATAAGTCAGCCATCTTAAAAACTCCATTGGTAAATAGCAGATCATTAATCAAACAACTACCTAAAATAATAAAAATTGACAATTTAGAATTGTCAATTTTTGCAAACATAAGCTTTACTAATATATGGTATGTAGTTTTTTAACCTAAAGTATTAAGTTCTGAACTTCATACTTCAGACTACCCTCCGGGAAGCCACCCAAAGGGTGTCTACACACTTCATACTTTCACTAGTTTTCACGTTGCACAGGTAAAGGTGCAGGACTAACGGTGACTTGGGTAATTTGTCCGTTGCGCTCAATTTGTACTGATAAAGGATTGCCGATTTGACTCTTCTCTAGAATTCTTTGTACTTCTTCTGGCTTAGTGACAGATTGGTTATTGATTTGCTGAATCACATCTCCTGGTCTGAGTCCCGCCTCCGCAGCCGGAGAGTTAGGCACAATCCGCACTAACAATACACCTTTATCTGTCGTCAGAGTAATGCGATCGCCAAATCGCTCGTTGATCCTGTCTTTAATTTCTGGTGTGAGTGACACCATCTGCACACCCAAATAAGGATGATCAACCCGACCTTTCGTAATTAATTCTTGAGAAATTTTCTGGACTGTGTTAATCGGAATAGCAAATCCCAAACCTTGGGCGTTGCGAAGAATTGCTGTGTTCATCCCAATCACTTGACCGCGTGCATTCAGCAACGGGCCGCCAGAATTCCCCGGATTAATCGCTGCGTCTGTTTGCAGATAGTCAACTCGCTTATCACTAGCACCAATATCACTGCTAGACCGATCTGTTGCACTAATAATCCCCGATGTCACAGTATTGTTTAACCCCAAAGGATTACCAATGGCAATTACCGCTTCCCCTGGTTGCAAAACATCCGAATTACCTAATGATACAGTTGGCAAGTTATTGGCATCGATTTTAATCACAGCGACATCTGTAACCGGGTCTTCTCCCAATACTTGACCATCAAAAGTTCTGCCATCTTTAAGCGTCACGGTTACTTTATCAGCACCGTCAACGACATGGGAATTAGTCAAAATCTGCCCAGAGGAACTAATGATAAATCCTGAACCACTACCCCGTTCAACGCGCTGTCTGGGTTGAGAATCCCGGAAATACCGCCGAAAGAAAGGATCGTTAAATTCGTCGGGAACGCGCGATGTAATTGTTCTAGCGGAGTCAATTCGCACAACTGCACCGCCAACATTTTTCACCACGCCGACAACAAAATTGGGATCACCAGATGAAATCGGTGAAAGTGCGATCGCCGATTCAGAATTAGATGTTTTGCTATCGACAGTTCCAGGTTGATTGACAGAATTTTCAAAGGTTTTACCTGGTAGAAGGCCACAGCCCCCCAAGGACACCACTGCTACCCCACTGAGCAGCATTAACTTCACATTTTTAGCCATTTTGCTCAATAGCCAATCCCAGCTATCAATATTATGCACTGTTGTCTTCATGTGTCTTTGCTTCTCCGTGTTGGTCAGTGGGTGATAGGATATTGCCTACTGGGTAGTCCCAAAATGATTAGAACTCAAAGTTTAGCTTAGGTCTAGAGTATCTGGATGCTAAATTGGTGCTTGCTCATATCTTCTATTTTGGCGGTTAGCAGCAAAGGTGATATGTGATGGAAACTTCTCTTGACAGTCTGTGGTTTCAGGTGCTAGATCGCCTACAGCTAGAATTATCCCGTCCTACCTTTGAAACTTGGATTAAAACTGCCCAAGCGGAACGGTTTGAGAATAATTGTTTGGTGATTATTACGCCCAACCCCTTTGCTCGCAATTGGTTACAAAAGTATTACATCAATACCATTGCCAATGTCGTGCAGAGTATTTTGGGGTATCCGGTAGAAATTTACATTACCGTCGCTCAAGGTGATGAAGTTGCGCCCATAGAACCACGAGAAGCTATCCAGGAATTTGCTAGTGCTAATTTCGTCTCAGAAAGCCTGAAGCAAAAAACTCAGACTAACGCCGAATTAAATTCCAAATATGTATTTTCGCGGTTTGTCGTGGGTGCGAATAACCGTATGGCGCACGCAGCATCCCTAGCCGTTGCTGAATCTCCAGGTAGAGAGTTTAATCCGTTGTTTTTATGTGGTGGAGTTGGTTTAGGCAAAACTCACCTAATGCAAGCGATCGGGCATTATCGTTGGGAGATTTGCCCAAATTCTAAAATATTTTACGTTTCTACTGAACAATTCACCAATGACTTAATTACAGCCATCCGTAATGATAGTATGCAGAGTTTCCGAGAACATTATCGGGCGGCTGATGTGCTGTTGGTTGATGATATTCAGTTTCTTGAAGGTAAAGAATATACTCAAGAAGAATTTTTCCATACTTTTAATACATTACATGAAGCGGGTAAACAAGTTGTGATTGCTTCTGACCGTCCACCAAACCAAATTCCCCAACTGCAAGAGCGGTTATCTTCACGCTTTTCTATGGGGTTAATAGCTGATATTCAACCGCCTGATTTAGAAACGAGAATGGCAATTTTACAAAAAAAGGCGGAGTATGAAAATATCCGTTTGCCCAAGGATGTAATTGAGTATATAGCAACTAACTACAAATCTAATATTCGGGAATTGGAAGGAGCATTGATTAGGGCTTTAGCGTATATTTCGATTTGGGGTTTGCCAATGACAGTAGAAAATATTACCCCAGTTTTAGAAACGCCAAGTGAGAAAGTTGCTGCGACTCCAGAGGCTATTTTAAACGCAGTGGCGGCAAATTTTGATGTGTCAATTGAAGACCTCAAAGGTAACTCCCGACGGCGGGAAATTAGCTGGGCCAGGCAAATAGCGATGTATTTAATGCGTCAACACACTGATTTGAGTTTACCGAGAATTGGGGAAGAGTTTGGTGGCAAAGATCATACAACGGTGTTGTATAGTTGTGAGAAAATCACCCAACTCAAAGAAAGCGATCGCAACTTAGGAAACACACTTCGTCAACTAAGCGATCGGATTAATATGAGCAGTCGTTCACAAAAATCATCCAAGAATTAATCTGGAGTTTTCCACAGCCTGCAAACTAATTACTGATCGAAATGGTTAAGTAATAAATTCCAAATATTAAGTTAAGTATAAAAAACGATTAAAATTAAATCTCTCTGTGGAAAAATAATTCTTTTCTGTGGAAAAAACCAGACAATTCTGTGGAAAACTCTATCCAGTATAATTACCTTGTGGAAAAACCATAAAAGTTTTCCACAGGTTTTCCACAGGTATTGACACTGTTTATTTAAGAGGTTAGAGGCTAGGGGCGTGAACAACAAAGACCAGGGAGACAAGGAAGAGGGGGTAGACAAGGGAGAGATGTTGATAAATCATTTAGGATTGCTATAGCTAGAAAATGTGAATATTGACTAAAGTAAAAAATACTCATATCTACCTTTCTTTATCCGAGCCTCTAGTTCCTCACCTATGAAATTACTTTGTTCTCAAAGCGACCTCAGCACTAACCTTTCCCTTGTGAGTCGTGCTGTACCTTCACGACCGAATCATCCTGTGTTGGCGAATATACTTTTACAAGCGGATGTAGAAACAAACCAAGTTAGTTTAACGGCTTTTGACTTGAGTTTGGGTATCCGTACGAGCTTTAGTGCGGAAGTTTGGCAAGGAGGTGCGATCGCCATACCTGCTAAACTTTTGCTAGATATTACCTCGCGTTTGCCAGAAGGGGAAATTACCTTAGATGATGAAGCTTCTGAAGCATCTACTGGTGAAGGTTTAATTGTCACCCTCACACCCAAAAGCGGCTATTATCAATTACGCGCCATGAGTGCGGAGGATTTTCCCGAACTCCCAATAATTGAAGATGCAGAACCAATTAATTTAACAGCCGCCGCCTTAATTGAAGGACTGCGGGGTTCATTATTTGCTACTAGTGCTGATGAAACCAAGCAAGTTCTCACAGGTGTACATTTAAGTGTGAAACAAGACACCCTAGAATTTGGTGCAACTGATGGACATCGCCTCGCAGTGGTAGAAACAACAAACGAGCGTCCTTTGGGTGGAAGTGGTGAATTAGAGGTGACAGTACCCAGCAAAGCCTTACGAGAACTAGAAAGGATGTTGGCGCATCATGCGGCGGATGATGCGATCGCCTTATACTTAGACCAAGGTCAAGTTATCTTTGAATGGCAACATCAACGCTTAACTAGCCGGACTTTAGAAGGGCAATATCCCGCATATCGCCAACTCATTCCCCGCCAATTTGAGCGCCAAGTTACAGTTGACCGCAAACAATTTTTAAGTACTTTAGAACGCATTGCTGTACTAGCAGATCAAAAGAATAATATAGTTAAACTCACCATTGATCATGCTGCCCAAGAATTAACCTTATCTTGTGAAGCTCAAGAAATGGGCAGTGGTAGAGAGTCCATCCCTGCGGAAATCTCTGGCGAAGATATCGAAATTGCTTTTAATGTGAAATATTTAATGGAAGGTTTAAAAGCTTTGCCATCTTCAGAAATTCAAATGCACATTAATCAAAACCTCACGCCAGTCATTTTTACACCATTGGGCGGTTTGAAGATGACTTATTTAGCTATGCCGGTGCAGATGCGTAGTTAAAGAATTTGAGATAAAAATTGGCGAGTTCTATCCTCTTGCGGGTTGGTAAAAAAGATATCGGGTGTTGCTGACTCTACAAGAGAACCACTATCCATGAGAATTACTCGGTCAGCAACTTCACGGGCGAATCCGACTTCGTGGGTAACTACAACCATCGTCATACCATCACGGGCTAGAGTACGCATCACATCTAATACTTCGCGTACCATTTCTGGGTCTAAAGCTGAGGTGGGTTCGTCGAATAGCATAATTTTAGGCTGCATAGCTAATGCACGCGCGATCGCCACCCGTTGTTGTTGTCCACCAGATAACTGTCCGGGATATTTCCGCGCTTGTTCTAATATTCCTACTCTTTCTAATAGTTGCATTGCCAATTCTTCAGCTTTCGCTTTTGACCAGCGACGCACCCAAATTGGCGCTAAGGTAATATTTTGCAATACGGTGAGGTGGGGAAACAAATTAAATTGTTGAAAAACCATTCCTACTTCTTGCCGAATTGCTTCAATATTCCGCAAGTCGTTACTCAGGATAATCCCATCAATAATAATTTTTCCTTGTTGATATGCTTCTAAAGCATTGAATGTGCGAATAAAAGTTGATTTTCCTGAGCCAGAAGGCCCCATTAATACTAATACTTCTCCTCGGTTAACAGTTAAACTCACACCTTGGAGGACATGAAATTTTCCATACCATTTATGAACATTCTCAGCAATAATAATTGATTCTTTATCTATCATCATGATTTTTTCTACCTAAATTGTATTTTTAATAACATCTAGTCAATAAAAATATTGGATAAATTGTAGCAAATTAACGGCTCTGAAAATTGGCAATTGATGTATTTAATAATTCAGAGTGAGATGAAAAATCAATGGTTTGGGCAAGGGTGAAAGGGTGTAGGGTTGTACGTATTCAAAACCCTTGCACCCTATACCCTTTCACCCCCACACCCAGTCTCCACAGAGCATCTTTGTGCATAAGTTATGGTATTATTAAATCTTAGTACTGTTACAAAGAATTCGGTGTCAAAACCAGCAGATACAGGTGGTAAGCGATTAATTAGTCTCGCTCCCGATGCTTGGGTAAAATGGGTAACGCAGCGCCCAGAAGTTATAGCAAAAGAAATTTTAGGTTCTGAGTTTCAGTGGATTAGCCGTGAAACAGATGTGCTTGTAAAAGCATATAGTGAGGCATGTGGCGATTTTTTGGTACTCACAGAATTGCAATTGCGCTACACAACCAAAATGCCTTTAAGGATGAGGGCTTATGCGGCTTTAGCAGAGGAACGTTACCAACTGCCTACTTATCCAGTGTTGATCAACATCTTGCCACCGCCAACGACAATAACAGTTGTCAGTAGTTACGAGCAAGAATTTTTTGGATTACGTGCTATCCAAGACTATCGCGTGATTAATTTGTGGGAAGTAGACGCTGAGATTGTGTTTCAGCAACCAATACCATCTTTATTACCATTCGTGCCAATATTGCGAGGCGGAGGAGAAGCATCTGTTGTACAACGCGCACTACAAATACTACGAGCAGATGACCAGTTCAACCAGTTAGAATCATTGCTGGCTTTTTTTGCTAGTTTTGTGTTAGAGACACCTTTAGTACAGCAAATTATGAGGTGGGATATGACAGTATTAAGAGAATCACCTTGGTATGAAGAAATTTTAACTGAAGGTAAAGTATTAGGTCTTCAGCAAGGTTTAGAGCGAGGTTTAGAACAAGGCTTAGAACAAGGTGCGCGACGGCAATTAATACGGGTGTTGCAACGACGCTTTGGCGAAGTTCCACCTTCAGTAGTCGCAAGTTTGGAAAGTGCGAGTGTAGAACAGTTAGAAAATCTCATGGATGCGGCTATTACTGTTAGTTCTTTGGCAGAATTTATGACTTTCTTATCTGATGAAAGTGATACCGCGCAATAATTAATTAAACTGTCTCTCTAACCGTTGGGAGACTAACGACATTGAATAACAAAATAGCCAGTAAATTAACCCAACAAATAAATAGACTTCTGCATAGCGCCCGATAAATTGTGGCTGTGCCAAGATGGAACGAGAAATACCTGTTAATTCTACTAAAGCTACTAAAGATAAGAGTGAAGTATCTTTAAATAAGCCAATAAATTGTCCAACAATTGCCGGAATAACTGCTCGTAAAGCTTGAGGAAGGACAATTAATAAAATTACCAATGGTGTTTTTAATCCTAATGCTTTGGCGGCTTCAATTTGCCCACGAGGAATTGCTTGCAGTCCGCCACGGACGTTTTCTGCCATGTAAGCCGCACTGAATAAAACTAATCCGGCAATTCCTCTAATGACTCTATCTAACCGCCAATCTGTTGGTAAAAATAAAGGTAACATGACTTGAGCGAGAAATAAAATACCGATTAGTGGTAATCCTCGCACAATCTCTATATATAGAATAGAAAACCAACGTACAATAGGCAAATTACTAGTACGTCCTAAAGCTAATAAAACCCCTAAAGGAAACGAAAGTATAATACTCACGACTGCCATTAAAACAGTGAGTAGTAAACCATTCCATAAATTTGTAGGAACAGTTTGTAAACCCAATCCCCCACCAATTAGCCAAATAATTAGCGGAAATGATAATAGCCAGAGTGGAGACAGCCAAGGCGTTATGGTTTTATAAAATTTTTGACTCAGCCAAAAGCTTGTTAATGTTAATGCCCCAATAAATAGTAACCATATACGCGAGGTGAAATCCAAAGGCAGAAAAATTAATAATCCACTATAAATAAAAGCAAAAATAGCAAATCCCAGCTTATTAAAATTTTGTTTATTAAATACAACACCGCTAGTTATAGAGAATAAAACAGACGCGATCGCCAAAACAATCCAAGCACGCCAATATAGGGTTTGGGGAAACCTCCCGACTAAGAATAAGCGCAAGTTAACTTGAATCACTGCCCATTGTGCTTGAGTGATTGCCCAAGTTATTACGTTATGTAATGCCCAAAATATAAATACTAAACAGACAATAGTTAGTAAGCTGTTGTACCAAGTGTTAAACAAGTTTTTCCGCAGCCAAGTTAATTGAGAATTTATCATTTGTTCTTTTTGATATCACTTTTATCGCTCTGGAATTTGTACGGTACGATTGAGCAAATTCATCATGATGGAGATAGTCAAGCTCAAGGTAAGATAAGTGAGCATAAGTAGTAACATTACTTCTACGGCTCTCCCGGTTTGATTAAAGGTGGTAGAAGCGACAAAATAAACATCGGGATAACCAATAGCGATCGCTAAACTAGAATTTTTCGTCAAATTCAGATATTGACTTGTTAATGGCGGAATGATTACCCGCAAGGCTTGGGGAAAAACTACTAAGCGCATTACTAATCCTGGTTTGAAACCAAGCGATCGCGCCGCCTCCCATTGTCCTTTAGGTACTGATTGAATTCCACCCCGGACAATTTCTGCAATAAACGCACCTGTGTAAAAAATTAATCCTAACAGTAAAGCCGAAAACTCTGGGGAAAAACTCAACCAAGGTAATTCAATGCCATTTTGACTGAGACTGATAAAACCCCAAAGAGAAATTTTATTGTCTGCTTTAGGAAAACTCAAAAAAACAGCAAAGTACCAAAATAGTAATTGCAATAGTAAAGGTGTATTCCGAAAAATTTCTACATAAATTAAGCTGATATTTCGTACTAACCAGTTATCAGATAACCGAGTTATCCCAGCAGTTATGCCGACAATTGTCGTGAAAAAAATGCCTGCGATCGCCACCCGCAATGAGTTAATTAATCCTACCCATAAAGCACGGGTATATGTATCAGTGGCTTTGTAAGCAATTGGCGTTTCACCAATATCAAAAGATGCTTGCTGTTTGAGAAAATCAAATCCGAATTTAATGCCTAATTGTTGTAAATTACGGCTCAGATTGCTCCAAAGTATGATTACTAAAATGGCTGCTAAAAATACAGCAACAAATTGTGCAGTGATTTGCCAAAAACGATAATCACGCCAAATGGGGGGTTTGTCATTGGTCATTTAATTTGTATGGGGAGGTGAGGGAGACAAGGGGGATAAGGGAGAGATGTTTGTCAATTATTTAGGATTGCTAGATGAAGTTTCACACTTCATCTAAATGGTGGGGAGTAGAGTAATCCGCCTTTTGACCAGAGTTGATTTTGACCACGGGCGAGATTGAGTTTGGTTTTGGGGCCGAGGTTGCGATCGTATACTTCCGCGTAATTACCAACGTGTTTAATGACTCTAGCGGCGAAATCGTTAGTTAAGCCGAGTCCTTCACCTAAGTTGCCTTCTGTGCCTAAAAAGCGTTTAATATCTGGATCATTACTACTGGCAAATTGCGCGACATTCTGAGAAGTAATACCCAATTCTTCAGCTTTGACGAGGGAATAAACCACCCATTTGACAACATCACCCCACTTTGTATCTCCTTTAGCGACTGCTGGTGCTAAAGGTTCTGAGGAGATGACTTCATCAAGAATGACGTTATCTTCTGGTTTGGGTAAGAGTGAACGCCGCGCCACTAAAGCGGAACGGTCGGCTGTAATTCCGTCACAACGACCTTCAGCGTAGGTTGCAAAGGTAACATTCACATCTTCAAACACAACGGGTTTGTAAGTAATACTGCGTTTCCGCATCTGGTCGGCTAAGTTTTGTTCAGTGGTTGTACCAGTTTGCACGCAAATTGCTTTGTCTTTTAAGTCTGCTAATGACTTAATATTGCTATTTTTGCGAACCATGATGGCTTGACCGTCATAAAAGACAACAGGCGCAAATTCTAAACCTACAGAGGTATCACGGCTGAGTGTCCAAGTTGTGTTGCGACTGAGGACATCTACTTCACCCGTTTGGAGGGCTGTAAATCGCTCTTTAGCATTGAGATTGCGAAATTCTACTGCATCTGGGTTATCAAACAAAGCTGCTGCTATACCCCTGCAAATATCTACATCAATCCCACTGTATTTACCGTCAGTACCTACAAAACTAAATCCTGGGACTTCACCACTCACACCACAAATCAATTGACCACGGCTTTTGATTGTATTCCAACGATTGCTAGTTGCTTGTGTTGCAGGACTACCACTAGGAGTAGTGGTTGTATTTGCGGTTTGTCCTGATTCTCCACTACAAGCAGCAAGTGTCAAGATTAAAGGTGCGATCGCTAGAATCCAAGCTGATTTCCACATAAACTTTCGTGAATATTAAACCCTAAAAAATGTGTTGACGACTACAATATTTTGGTAAAAAATCAGTCGATGCTTGTAATATAAAACTTTTTGGAGATTTTTTAGCATCTGGGTTGTCAAGCAGTTTTATTTGATTTTGGTGATCATCAGGCTTTAGATTTCCGACTTATTCAAGAAATTGAGCATCTATTTTTTACTTAAAATTGGAAATTTATCTAGCTTTTTATTACTCATGATATGTGAATTTTTAACTATTACTTGAAATACTGATTCTTGAGATACAAAAATGGCGAAATATTTTGTCCTTATGGGTACTTTCTCGAACATAATTTTCTTATTTCATAGAATTTAGACATATCAGTCGAAAAAATCTGAAATTATGCAGTAATTTATTGCATACTTCTCAACAAGCAGAAGTCGCCACATCAACCTAAACATAGACCCCTAGCAGGTTACACTAGTTTTGGTGACAGCCGCTCCACCATTTCTTACGAGGCTTTTATGGGAGCAAATCTCGAACAGATTGCCAGTTACTTAGACAAACTAGGTTGGGACTACCGCTTTGATGATGAAGAAGACCGTATTATCACAGGGGTGGAAGCTGATAACCTAGAAGATTTTCTGATAGTTGTTCAACTAGATGAGGAGGGAAAGTTTTTCCGCATTTTTGCGCCTCAAGTTTTGGCTGGAGTGCAAGACCACCCTTACAAAGCGGCAATTCTCCAGACGATGTTAGCCATTTCTTGGGAAACCAAAATGCTGCAATGGGAATATGACCCATCTGACGGCGAAATTCGGGCAATTATTGAATTTCCCTTAGAAGACTCGATTTTGACAGAAAAGCAATTTCAACGTTGTTTGAGTGGGTTAATTCAAATTGTCGATAGTATAGCTATCCCTCGCTTGAAAGAAGTGATGGCTACAGGGGAAGATCCTGGAAACGTGGAAATTGGCGAAAGAATGTTACTCACGATTCAGGAAGAAGCACCAGGATTACTGGAACTGTTAGAAAAGGCGATGGAGGCCAGAAAAAAGCGGGGGACTTTTCCAAGTGACTGAGGCGGATCACCACTTAAATAGCTATACTCCAAAGTGATACCCTCTCTATATACTGAAATTTTCTAGGGCTGGATTTTATGACATCCTATGCAACCTCCTCTGCCAAAGCAGAAATGAGTGAACTCCGGCGATTAAAAGGCTTACTACCACCAGAATTGCAAAGCTGGGTCACAGTTGAAGGCACAACTGAGGTCAATCCACCCCTGATCCGCAGCGAAGAAATTGGTAAAGACCAAGTAGAAATTCAAATTGACTTGGTGAAATGGGATGCTCTCGCAATGGATCAGCGTAATCTGCTGTTCTGGCATGAAGTTGCCCGCATTCAAATGGACACAATTCCCAAAGATGGTTGGGAAATGGCAGCATTGGCTATTGGTTTAGGCGGTGCTGTGGGTGAATTGTGGGTACAAGATGGATTGTTGCTGGTGTTAGCTTTGGCGCTATGTGGCGTTTCTGGTTGGCGACTTTATCAAAAAAATAATGGCGAAAAGCAAATGCGAGAATTGCTGGATGCTGATGAAAAAGCGATCGCACTAGCAACTCGTTTTGGTTACAGTCTCCCCAATGCTTACAAGAGTCTCGGTAGTGCCTTGAAAACCTTAATTGATACTACTCCCAGCAAACGCCAACGGTCTCGTTATGAAGCACGACTTTCTGCCCTCAAACGCAGCGCCAACAAGGCAAAAGCTAAATCTCGCACTCCCGAAGATAGCGGACTGTAACTACAAAGAATTATCTTGGGTGGGCAGTACCCACCCAAACCAGCATTTATTTACTTTTGTAAAGATTTAAACTGTCGCTTCACAAATAAACTACTAGCAGCCAGTAAGATGAGTCCCGCCGTTGTGGTTGGTTCAGGAACTTTTTTTGGTGGTACAAATCCAGCTAATTCCTGTCTACTAGCTTTTAAGGCATAAACAAAAGTTGGAATTAAAGACTGTCCTGTAGGACAACCGCTATCAATGGGGACTTGAGAGAAGTTAGTCCCATCTGTACACACGTCAAATTGTACATTCTGTCCATTTTGAGTCACGCTGAAATCGTTATCTGTCCCGGCAATCAAGGCGTAAGAACCATCAGCAAGTTGCGGCCCAATTGCCAACCCTTCAAATTTTTCGGGAATAGTTTGTCCAGCATTTCTCAGGAGTTCGGCAATATCGGCAAACAAAATCTTAGTGACTGGTGTGATTTCAGTAGGTAAATCATTGATACCTGTCAAGCTAATATCAGCTACGTTGGTTGCATCAGTCAAATCAATTTTGTAGATGCGTTTACTAGCAACAGGGGTCGCACCTGTGGGATCTTCCACACCCACACCGCGATTATCCCGTTCCAAAACTAAAAATTCGTTATTGTTCAAGGCTGTGATGGAGCTAATACCAATATTGCGCCCTTGAGAATTAGCTCCAAAATCATTATTTGTTCCAGGGATACGGGCATTAATATCTGTCAAGCTTTCTAGTTGATAGATGTATTGAGCAGTACTATTCCCGGTGTTGGTGTCAAATTCCACTATTCTTAAATTGCGGCTGCGTCGCCCATCTGGAGAACCTTCATTAACTAACGGGTCTTGCAGCATCGCAAATAGGCGGCTACCGTCTGGGCTGAGGGTTACGCCTTCAAAGCCGCGATTGTCTTGACGACCAGTGGCAATTGTGGGACGACCATCAACATAGTTAATTGTGCTGTCATTTTGTCTGGGGATCAGATTGCTGGGGGTGTTAAATGCCCGGATAAAGGAACCAGTCGGGCTAAATTCGTAGACAGAGGGGCCATATTCATCAGAAACGTAGAAATTCCCATTCGGAGCGATCGCAAATCCTTCTGGGTCAAAACTGCGACCAAGAAGGCTGGCATTTCCATTGAGGATTCCGGGATTTAAGCCGTTAAAGTTTTGACCATTTTGGGTGAAGATAATCGTGTCTAGTAATTGGAAATTACTGATGGCTCCTGTATTTTGGTCAACATCCAAAGAAAATTTCTGCACTCGTGGATTGTAGCTGATGACACCACCACCGGGGCCGCGATCAGCCAGGCTATAGTACACATTATTGGAGCGATCGTAGTACAAGTCAGAGAAAAATCCCAGGCGATTAGTGTTGGCGCTATTCGTACTAGAAGCAGATAAATCTGTACTACCACCGGGAATTGTGATGCCATTAGACAAAGAAACTGCACTAGCAGTTGTGGCCGATCCGGTAATACTAACTACGGCAGTGACCAGGGAAAAACTGAATCCAGAAATCCAATGCTTGACAGAAATCATGTACACCTTGCAAAAAGACACAGTGGTTTCAGCTTTGGACTTCTAGATTAAAGAAAGGTTATCGAAAAATTAAGGTATTGAATATCACATGGTTACTTAATAGAATACGGTTTTGACATGGGAAAATCTTCATCAAAGTTTCATACTACTCAGCACTTAGCACTCAACACTTTTTCTTCACAATTGATTGAGCATTTTATGAGTTTGCGGTACAACCCGGACATGAGGTACAAACTTTTTCATTAAAGCTTGCCACATCAGCACTTGGTCGGGATTCGGGGCGAGTATGGGTGTAGTAGTGAACTGTTCAGAAGTAGGTAATGGGGTGACTGGTTGTAAAAAAACAGGAACCTTGGGATTGATATCTGCTATCAGTAAAGCTGTTTTTTGCAACTCATCGGGATTGGTACTTTGCGAAATAATTATCTTGACAAAAACATCCAAAGATGGGTTGTTGTGGCATAATTGGAGAAATTTTGTATGTTCTTGCCAATAAGTCTCGCCGCTAACGCTAGGCAGTTTCCAATCCATACCCACAGAGTCTAGGTAAGGCAAAATCATCGCCAGTTGTTCTGGGCGATGTCCCCCAGTCTCTAGGTATATTGGTAAACCAGTAAGCGATCGCACTTGGGGCAGAAATTCATACAAAAAAGGGGCATGTAAAAGCGGCTCACCGCCAGTCAGGCTAATGCTATCGTGTAGCAACGGTAGATTTTGACGTTTAATCCAGTCGAGTAATATGGTTAAGGGGACGGGATTAGAGTGAATTTCAAACTCTCGTGATCCAGGTGATCGTTCTACCTTACAGGTAGTGGGTGCATTCCATGTGTGGGAGCTATCGCAAAAATGACAGCGTAAGTCACACAAAGCAAAGCGAATAAAAATTTGACGTGTCCCGACATTCAATCCTTCCCCTTGAATAGCAGAAAAGACCTCAATCAGTCGTGCGGTAGGTTCTGTAGTGTTAGCAGTCATGGGATAGTAGCAAAGCGATCGCGCCGTGGCGATATCAAAACAAGTACATTTTTGTGTTCTTGTTCTATTGTGAATCGTCCTTGGCAATCTCGGCTCTAAACCTAGACAACTACAGTCAAAAGCAAAAAGGAACAGAAGGTAAAAATATTACTTTTCTTAGCCTTATGCTTTCAAAACGTCCTCACCCCTCCAACTACAGCGAAAAATCAGTCTTTGTTCCTACCCCTGAAATTTGAGGTTCAGTGATTTTCTAGGACAAAATAATGTTTGGCAGATTAAATTTACATGGCAACGAAAGTGCAGAGCTTCATGACTAGCCAACCCACAGAGGTAAATTTCCCAGTTACTTCCCTCAATGAAACGGCGATAGTGCAGGTATCGGCGCGGTTAAGCGTGCTAGAAGCAGTCGGCTTTAAACAAACCTGCCAAGACCTGATCGCCGCCAACCCACACCTTAAGAAAATCATCGTTGATTTTCACCAGACGATTTTTATGGACAGTAGTGGTTTAGGCGCTCTGGTCAGTAATTACAAAATTGCTCAAGAAAGAGGAATTACCCTCATTCTGCGAGATGTTACCCCCCAAGTTATGGCGGTACTAACTCTGACAGGATTAGATCAAGTTTTTCCGATGGAGTCTAGTGGCGAAGCCGCATTTATCGCAGCAGAAAATGATATAGAAGTCTCTAAAAATAGTTCTCGTAAACTAGAGCAACTTCCTACTACTCATCCCTCTATAGCTTCTTGGATGAAACGCTTGATTGATATAGTTGGTTCACTAGTGGGTTTAGTGATTACAGGAATTTTGCTGATCCCGATTGTCATTGCAATTACAATTGATGATCCTGGCCCGATTTTCTTTAGTCAAACTCGCTGCGGCTGGATGGGTAAGCGATTTAAAATTTGGAAATTTCGCTCTATGTGTGTAGATGCGGAAGCCAAAAAAGCTTTAGTCAAAAATCAAGTGCAGGGCGCATTTTTTAAGAATGACAACGACCCCAGAATTACTAAAGTCGGGCGATTTTTACGGCGCACAAGTTTAGATGAATTGCCACAATTTTGGAATGTTCTCAAAGGTGATATGAGTTTAGTAGGTACTAGACCACCAACACCGGATGAAGTTGAACGTTATGAAGTACCAGAGTGGCAACGTTTAGACGTAAAACCAGGAATGACTGGAGAATGGCAAGTTAATGGTCGGTCTACAGTCCGAAGTTTTGAAGATGTGATTCGCCTGGATTTGCAATATCAAAAAAATTGGAGTTTGCTATACGATTTAAAGTTAATTTTCAAAACTGTTGCTATTTTGTTTGACAAAAAGAGTGGCGCTGTTTAGTAAAAATCTAATTTTAAATTTGTCACAATATACTCATTCAGATACCCGACTTATTTCATCAGTCGGGTATCTTGTTTTTGAGGAGTAATTTACGGCTAATATAGTTTAGCTGTTAAACTTTGCCGTTGCGGCGATCGCAGTGATATGGATAAAGCCATTCACACCTGAATAACCCAAACGTGTGCTTTTCTAAAAATGTGCCAGCATGATAACTACCTGAGATGTTGATTCCCGCTTTTGTTTTAATTTCATACAGTTTAGGAAAGGCAGCCGCTAAAATAGCGATCGCAGCTAATAAATACAATGCCGGGGTTCTAAGTTTGCCAAATCTACGAGAATTGCTGTTGACTTTACGAGACATAAAAATTCAAAACTAACAGCCTATACTAGATTAGCTCAACTTTGAAAATGTCGCCGAAAACGCTGATCTGTTTTGTCAGATTTTTTGAGATTACAAGTCAAGCAAAGAGTGTGTAAATTGCTGATATCATTTTGACCCCCACGCGCCAAGGGAATGATATGGTCAATGGTCAAATTAGTTTCTAAATCAGTCTTACCACAGCTTTGACATTGATATTTATCACGTTGAAACACATATTGTCTAACTTCATTTGGTATGCGAATCCGGGGGGTTTTATTCATACATTATCCTCGTGAATCATCCGACGTATTTCCTCAACAAAAGTAGATTGGTAAGAACAATAACGCAACTCAAGCAAGAAAGCACAGATATTGGCTTAGTTTCCTTTGAGTAAAAATAGAGACATTACACTTATTTTGCCATAATACTTATTTCTTGAGATAGAAGGAAAAGCAAGTAGCT
The DNA here is from genome assembly GCF_014697485.1 of Anabaena sp. FACHB-83. Classification (NCBI taxonomy): domain Bacteria; kingdom Bacillati; phylum Cyanobacteriota; class Cyanophyceae; order Nostocales; family Nostocaceae; genus Anabaena; species Anabaena sp. FACHB-83. Next base: position 153,098 of record NZ_JACJRY010000017.1, read on the forward strand.
CTCAATAACATACGGGGAGAATCTTTGCAGAATTAATTATGAATATTATTGCTTGGATTATCTTAGGTTTGATTGCTGGAGCCATTGCTAAAGCTATTTATCCCGGCCGTCAAGGTGGTGGTATTTTGGCAACTATGGTTTTAGGAATCATCGGTGCTTTAATTGGCGGAACTCTGGTTACACTGTTAGAAACTGGCAGGTTCCAATTTACTGCGGCAACCCTGAGTATTCCGGGGGTAATTGTTGCCATTATTGGTGCAATTATCGCTATTTTCATCTGGAGTTTACTTACTAATCGCCCCAGTTATTAATTGAATCAAAAATTATGGTTAGGCTGATTTTGTCGTTACAATCAATCATAAATATCAAAAACTCCACTTTGAATCAAAGTGGAGTTTTTTGTATAAAAATGAAAGCAGAAAACTACAATTATTGCCTTAGTTTTATGACTGAAGATAGTATTGATGACTCAAAGCCTTGAATCTACTAACTTTCTCCTCAGCACTCAGAACTTTACTTTCTATTTAGTCTATAGCTTTTTTAAGTTCATCTTTGATGTTTTCTGTAGTGTGAATTACCTTCGCTGCCGCTTGTTTAGCTTTACCTTCAGCCTTATCTGCGGGATTACCTGTAACTTCACCAACTACTTCCTGTACTTTACCTTCAATATTTTTAGCAGTTGCTTCAATGCGATTTTCGATACTCATATTTTTTACCTTGACTATTTGTGAACTAAGGAAAAAATATCAGGATTTTCAGTTTTGATGTATCTATCAAGTGATATAACAATTAATTATTATTAATATCTTTAGATAGATAGATATACGAAAATAATTTACACAGGGTTGTCTGTTGAGAATGGGTATAAAGGTTTTGGCTCACCTACACTTTTATACTCCTGCGCCCTATGTCAAACTCTTCACTATGTAACTTCTGATAATGATGAATCTTAGAGGATTGGTTCTCAGCTTGGACTGACAGAAAGTCGCCGAGAGTGAAATACTAATCCTGCGGATGTCTTATAGCTCAAGGTAGATGAAACACCTAAAATCGCGATCGCAAGACCTGCGGAGTTTGTTTGAGAACAACATTACAATCGAGTATGTAGCAGAACCTCTGAAAGCTGTGTCCTCCCAAGCAGAGGTAGTAGAGGTATTGCAGTGGATGGAAGCACAGGATTTTGATGTGGTCGGTATTGAAACGGGAGATAATATCACTGGTTATATTGAACGCTCTTGTTTAATCCAAGCAAAATCGGGTAAATGCGGCGACTACCAACGGGTATTTCATTCCCAAGAACTTATAGCCATCTCCACGCCACTGATGAAGTTATTACCGATTTTGCGGCAAACTCCTCGCTTATTTGTCTTAGATTGCAATCAAGTTAGTGGAATTGTGACTTGTGGCGACTTACAAAAAGCACCAGTGCGAATGTTACTATTTGGCTTGGTGACATTGCTAGAAATGAACTTACTGCGACTGGTGCGGCTTTATTATCCCCAAGATTCTTGGCAAAAATTCCTCAAACCAGAACGGGTAGAAATTGCCAAACGCCTGTGGCGAGAAAGTCAAGAAAGAAACGAAGCCACAGATTTGTTAGATTATCTCCAGTTTTGTGACAAACGAGAATTAGTGTTAAATCAACCAGAATTACTTGAGCAATTAGAATTAAAGTCAAAACGTTTTGGTGAACGCTTCCTTAAATCTGCTGAACAATTACGCAACCGACTAGCACACGCGCAAAATTTAGTCACTGGTTCTTCTTGGAAAGATTTAATTTCTCTTGCAGAAGCGATGGAAAAGTTATTAATTCGTTGTGAAGAAATAGAGTAATTCTAAACTTCAGTTAATTGTTTAAAAAAACGAAAAATTAAGTTTTTAGAGCAGAGTGTAAGGGCAAAATCAAGTCAAAAATTAAAAATTCTATTACTTGTGAATTTTGACCTCTCCGTAGGGGTGTAGGTATTCAAAATACCTACACCCCATACCCCTTCACCCTTACACCCAATCTCCACAGACAATTTTGGTGCGTAAGTCCTAGTTACTTATCTATCTGCAAGTAAATTTTCAAGGCTTCATTGACGATTTCTGTCATTGATTTACCTTGACTGGTAGCAGTTTCCTTCAACTTGCTGTAAACCTCATCATAAAGGCTAATGCGGGGACGGGAGCGGCTGGGTGCAGCTTTCTTTTTAGCTGGTGCTGAAGTTTCTGCTGTGGTGACGGCAACAGTTTCCGGCTGATACTGTGCTGAAAATTCCCGAATAGCATCAAAACCAACCCGTGAGCAAAAATCACCAAAGCTTTCTTCTGCTTGGCGTGATTTCTTGAAGAAAACAAAAATCGGCTCTAAAAAGCTTTCAATGTCATTGTGGTGCAACTTTTCGACTATTGGTTGAGCTAATCTTGTTTGATGTGGTGAACCGCCCAACCAAACTTGATAAGATTCTGGCGCACTACCAACAAAACCTAATTCTGCCATGTAAGGACGAGCGCAACCATTAGGACAACCTGTCATTCTGATGACAAAATGCTCTTCTGGTAAACCAACTTTATCTAATAACGCCCGGACTCGTTCTAAAATTCCTGGTATTGCTCGTTCTGATTCGGTAATAGCCAAGCCGCAGGTAGGCAAAGCTGGACAAGCCATTGCATAGCGGAACAGTGGTTCAATTTTACCGGGGTCAGAGACAACACCGCAACGGTCGAGAATTTCTTGAATGGCTGCTTGATTTTTTGGGGCAATGTCGCAGAAAATCAGGTTTTGGTGGGGTGTTAAGCGGATAGGTAGGTGAAACTGTTCGACAATTTCCCGCAATGCGGTTTTGAGTTGCAACGAACCTTCATCTTTTACCCGCCCATTGTCGATGGAGATACCTAAAAATAACTTGCCATCGCCTTGTTCTTGCCAACCAAGGAAATCTTCATACTTAAATTCTGGCAGTGGTTTAAAGGGGGCGACTGATTTACCAAAATATTCCTCAACTTTGGCGCGGAATTTATCTACACCCCAATCATTGATTAAGTATTTTAAACGAGCATGGCGGCGGTCAGTGCGATCGCCATAATCTCTCTGAGTCGCCACAATTGCCTTGACAATTTCGTAAACATCTGCTTTATCTACATAGCAAATCGGGTCTGCTAACCTGGCAAATGTTTCTTCTTTATTGTGGGTTCTGCCTAAACCGCCACCAGCAAAGACATTAAATCCTTCTAGTTCGCCTTGAGCATTGGTAATAACTACCAAAGTCAAATCTTGGGAATATAAATCAATAGAATTATCCCCCGGTACTGTCACGCTAACTTTGAATTTGCGTGGCATGTAGTAAGTACCATACAGAGGTTCTTCACTGTCAGTAAAAGTTGTGCCGCTACCATTACTTTGCCGCGCTGCTTTCACCTCTGGATTTTCTTCTGCACTGATAGCTTTTTCGCCATCTAGCCAAATTTCGTAATATGCACCAGTTTGAGGAGACAGCAAGTCAGCAATATTTTGGGCATATTCCCAAGCATACTGATAATCAGCACGATTTTTGAAAGGTACTGGTGGAGCCATAACGTTGCGGTTAATATCTCCACAAGCGCCCAAAGTCGAACCTAGATTTTTAACAATAGTCGCAATGGCAGCCTTGAGATTTTTCTTTAAGATGCCATGCACTTGGAAACCTTGACGAGTGGTAGCCCTTAATGTGTAGTTGCCATATTCATCAGCCAGCTTATCTAAAGCCAAATATAATTGCGGCGGTACAAACCCCCCTGGGTTCTTTGTCCGCAGCATAAATTGGTAATCTTTCTCCTGCCCCTTGACGCGATTATCGCGGTTATCCTGCTGGTAGGAGCCATGAAACTTGAGGATTTGGATCGCGTCTTCACTAAAGTGAGTCGTATCCTCAAGGATCTGCGTTGCTACAGGTTCACGCAAAAAATTACTATTTTCTTTGATGCCTTCTACTTTTGAGGGCTTACGGTTGGCAAGTGGTGGAGGAGCAGATTTAACCATGAGAGTTGTATAGTATTCTCAATAAAGCAGGGATGAAACCCAAGACTAAGTTTTTGGCTCAGTGATTCCCGGTAATTCGGTCGGAAATATGAGGAATACGACAATTGTAACACGGCGAAAAGCCGGCTTTGTCGATAGTTTTACACTTAACAAAACCAGCATATAGAAGTAGGTGGTATAAATCAACTTTAAGTTTGTTGGTTTTCGCTGACTTTTACGGATAAAGTCTGATATTCCCTCAACCTGCAAAGTTCAACAACAACATTCACCATGTTGAACTGGAATTATCCCAACATCCTTAAGTATGAGTTGATAGCTAATAAATCTTTATTTTCTAACATTTGTAAATGTTAGAATTGCTCACCAAGATTACATCTATTGAAAAATTAACTTCTCACTTCCGAGAGAGTTATAGGATTCATATTTGATTTGGGAAAAAAATCAGTACACCCAGAGCAGGCTTCTTTCCTACTCCCTACGCCCCATTCCCTACTCTCTGCTTACACAACTAGATTCAGGAATCAAACCATATTCCTATAGTTATTTAAAACGATAGCCAATACCACCGTTGATGCTAACAGCAGAAGCCGGACTATCTTGATAAGCTCGTAGTCCAACTTTGGCATTTGTGTAAATCAAGAAATTATTTGCCACTTCTGATTCGACACCAGCACCCACCACCACAGCATCTCTATTACCTAAAGGACTGGGTGAACCATCTTTTTCAACAAAAGAATAACCACCAGTGACATAAGCATTAGTTCTATTAGCAATAGGCACGTCTACGGAAAGTTCTGGGATGATAGCACTCGTCTTATCACTCCAAAGCACATTACCCCGTGCAGAAACTGGAAGGCTGCCTAATTTGACTCTACCTGTGAGATTACCACCAACGTTAGCTGCATCGTTGTTGAGTCCGCCATTAGTCACGCCTGCTGCCACACCAGCACCAATGTAACTAGCATCAGTTCCTTTTTTATCTTGAGCCGCAGCTTGTCCTGCATTCATCATCAAAGGTGCAATAACTAAAGAAGACAATGCTGAAATTGCTACGAACGACCGAAGTAAACCTTTCATAATTTTGTTCAATTTTGTGATTTTTTACTGTTATTTACTAGGTCGTAAATTGTGTACGAAAGTTCCGAATAATTTTTAATCTCTAGAAAAAGGTTGTTACGATTGATGCCCAAAAGCTGATAGTAGATTTACTATTTTAGCTTGCATAAAATTTGCCAATATTCGCAGCAAGATTTATTTCAACCGGAACTTTTGCGAGTAGTCGCTTAAAAAACTGGCACAGAAACGAAAGAAAAGTTAATTTTTTCTTACATGACTGATGCAATCAAAATTGATAATTTTGTAATTTCTCCTAATGCCTAATAATTGCTTGTAGCAGTAATAGCAATAAGCTATGGCAGAAATATATAAAGTAAATTCAGCAGAATTCAGTACCCAGAGGCGATTATCAGGGTTGAGTGTGATTTATGGATATTGGGCTGCTTGTGTTCTGGCTGTGAAATTTTGGCAATTTTCGTGGAGATGGCATAATGCAAACCGCTACACAAACATTGTCTGGTTTGATGGGTTTATGTGTCGGTGATGCCTTGGGTGTGCCTGTGGAGTTTACAAGCCGCGCTGAACGTATGAAATTCCCTGTCACGAAGATGCTGGGTTACGGCACATGGCATCAACCGCCGGGAACTTGGTCTGATGATAGTTCCCTAACATTTTGCTTGGCAGAAAGCCTTTGTCGAGGGTATTCTTTGGATGCCATAGCTTTGTCTTTTTGGCGGTGGTATAAGCAAGCTTACTGGACTCCCAGAGGGGAAATATTTGGCATCGGACAAAGTACTCATGCGGCTATTATGCGAATTAATCAAGGGGTTCCACCTTTAGAGGCTGGGGGAACGAGCGAGATGAGTAATGGTAATGGTTCTTTGATGAGAACTTTACCGATGGCTTATTGCCATCAAACCTTAGATTTCCCGGAATTGATTTCGCGGGTGCATCAGGTGTCTTGTATTACCCATGCTCATGTGCGATCGCAAATGGCCTGCGGCATTTATACTAGTATCGCCATTGAACTGCTGCAAGGCGCTAATTTACCCACAGCTTACGCTCAAGGCTTAGAAAAAATTCAACCTATTTATTCTGCACCCCAATTTCTGGAAGAAATGCCCCATTTTGCTAGAGTATTCAGTGGTGACATTGCCAGCTTACCAATTGAAGAGATTAAATCTGGTGGCTATGTCATTGAAACCCTGGAAGCATCGTTATGGTGTTTATTAAATAGCTCATCCTATGCAGAAGCAGTGTTAAAAGCTGTAAATTTGGGCGGACATACAGATACAACTGCGGCTGTCACCGGTGGGTTAGCGGGAATTTACTATGGTATTGAGGGCATACCTCAACTTTGGGTAAATCAAGTTGCTCGCAAACAAGACATTGTGAATTTAGCGAAGCGTTTTACTGCTGCTGTTTACAGCCAATGATAGTACCCAGTAGTTAATAGGGACTTTTCAAAAGTAAAATTATTTATTGAAACGTTCCCCATACTTGTTGAATAATGCTAACCTCTGCAAAGGTTTTGTCTGGCTTAATGGGTTTATGTGTCGGTGATGCCTTGGGTGTGCCAGTAGAGTTTACCAGCCGCGCTGAACGTGTGAAATCTCCAGTTACATCAATGCTGGGCTATGGAACTTGGGATGTTCCCCCTGGCACTTGGTCAGATGATAGTTCACTGACGTTTTGTTTGGCAGACAGCCTTTGTGGGGGATTTTCTCTAGATACTATAGCGAGTTCCTTTTGGCGCTGGTACAACGAAGGTTACTGGACACCTCAAGGCGAAGTATTTGACATTGGTAACACCACATTTCTGGCAATTGTCAATTGGAAACAAGGAACTCCGCCCTTGAAAGCAGGGGGTACTAATGAAAATAGTAATGGCAATGGTTCTTTGATGAGGATTTTGCCGATTGCTTATTGCCATAAAGCCTTAGATTTCCCCGAATTGATTTCGCGGGTGCATCAAGTTTCTTGTATTACTCATGCTCATGTGCGATCGCAAATGGCATGTGGTATCTATATTAGTATTGCGGCGGAACTGCTAAAAGGAGCTAATCTTCAAGCTGCTTATCTACAAGGTTTAGATAAAATCCAATCCCTTTATTCTGCTGATGAATATCTTTTAGAAAAGCCTTATTTCGCTAGGGTATTAGGTGGTGAAATTGCCAAGCTACCAGTTGAAGAGATTAATTCTGGCGGCTATGTGATTGATACTTTGGAGGCATCTATATGGTGTTTGTTAAATAGCTCATCCTACGCTGAGGCAGTACTTAAGGCTGTAAATTTAGGTGGAGATACAGATACCACCGCAGCAGTTACTGGTGGGTTAGCTGGAATTTACTACGGTGTAGACAGTATCCCCCAGGAATGGATTAACCAAATTGCCCGTAAAGATGACATTGTTAGTCTAGCAACACGTTTTGCTGCTGCTGTTTATTCTGGTAATTGAGAAGGGGACAGGCAATAGTTTAGAAGCAGTTTTCTTTACCTGGTTCCCCTTCCTAACTTATTGAACCGTAGACAAAGAGTAGACTTGACCATCAATTAACAGGCGGGTGATGCCTTTAGCTTGGAGGTGAGTCCGTGCCTTGTGTAGCATTCTACTATCAGGAACTTTAATCACGCGATCGCGCTTTGTCGAGAAACGTTTGGCTACGCGATGGTTATCAAATATCGGCAAAGTGCGCTGCTGAGTTTCCAGAGTTGGAATTTGCCCTAAATCACCAAAATCCTTGAGTGGTCTGGTAATTAGCTCGGCGGAACGGTCAATTACCAAATAACAAGTTCTCGGTAAATTCGCCGCCGACAATGGTAAAACTTGGACTGGTGCTTCACCTAACCTGCGTCTTGTAACTAACGGTCTTGGCTCATCAAAGTAATCGTCATCCTCCTCGTAATCATCATCATCTAAATCGTCATCATCTAAATCATCGTCTAGATCATCTAAATCTTCAGACTCATCGAGCAGTTCTTCGCCCAGAATATCGGCAAAAGCCACAACTTTGGGACGTTCCTCATCCAGTATTGGGCTAGGAATGCTGGCAATTTCTGGTGGTGGTTCTGGCGCAATGTCGGCTTTTTTCACCAATTTTGGCTTTGGTTTTTCTGTAGTTGCCGAGGAACGCCGCCGCACTCTTCTAATACCAGAATTTGAGTCTTCATCATCTTCTGGTTCTAATGCTGCTTCAATGACTGGCTCTTGTGACTTGAGCTTGGGCAATTCTATAGGCTTGCTTTCGCTCTGAGGAGGTTCAATTTCTGGCTCTTTTGGTACCAGCAAAGGCAACTGCTCATAATTTACCTGCGCCCTACCTTCAGGAGTCCGAGCCGCGCGTTTCAACGAAACTAAGTATTCGTACTCATCCTCTGGTAAGGTACTTTTGAGCAGACGACTGATGGTTGAGTTGCTCACGTCATAACGTTCTGCTAAAGTCGAGGTCGTTTCAGCAGTTTCTCGATATAACTTAAGAATTTCTTGTTTATCTGATTCTGTTAGTTTTCTCACGGTAGACACCAAATCTAAGTTCGTTTACGTCCACGCTCCCGGCGAGTCCGGCTCAATGATGCGTCATGTTCTAGGACTGCGCCCATACCAAATAACACTCCACTAAATACCCAAAACACTTCTAATATGTCTCCACTTTGATAATTATCCCCTTGAGCGAATTTAAACCACATATCTGCAATGTAAAGCGAAAATGCGGCCGCTGCAATCATTCGCCAAGATTGAGCTACTCGTCCACCCCAAAAAGCTAAGAGTAAGGTTGTCGCAATAATCAGCAACAATACATCGCTCACGATGTAAAACCAATTCAAAATTGTGGCTAGTAGTCCTGTTGGTATTTCTGTTGTTGTTTTTGGTTGCATTGAAATCCACCATGCCACCAAACTACCAAACACTCCTATGGCAGCGACAATCAGCCATTGCCATTTTTCGAGATTAATGCGTCTTGATGCCACAGCTAAAATCATGCCTACGCCCAGGGAAATATAAGTCAATACAAAAAATACATCGCCAATGGATACATCCGGTTCTTTTTTTAAAACTATTTCTGTATAGCCAAAAAATATCCCTCCCAGGAAATAAGAAAGCATACCAATGGCAATTGCCAACCACACATTTCGACTACTGACGATTTGGGGGCTACGCCAATTCCTTAAGCATAAAATACCAGCACCCAAGTAAGCTAACGCTTCAAAAATATTTGTGCCAATTACATACCACTCGGCACGACTTTCTTCGCCGTTGGCTCCTGGAATTTTAGCACTAAATAGCAAAAAATATAATAGTGCCGCTACCGCCCAGGTAATTCCGGCCAAGATAATATTACGATTACTGAATATAGATTTAGAACGCAGAGAATTGTTGTAAGAGCTACTCATAGGGATTGACTATGTATATGCACGCTGGAAGGTTGGAAGTTTGAAGTCTGAAGGATAAAGTGAGAATTTATGGGTATGTGCCTTGGTTGCTATGGAAGCAGAAAAGCTTTTTTTGCAATAATTCAGGGTATAAGTGAGTTTTTCAGGCTTCATACTTCATAATTCATGCTTTTGCTGGCTATTGCCAGAGTTTATTGAGGGAAGATTGGTTGAGCCAGGAAATAAATAGCGATCGCTCGCCTTCTGCCATATCCTGTAACCTATCGGCTACTTTATTGGCAAAGTTGGCATTACCAAAATAAGTTTTCCCTAGCTTGTGCAGTTCCTGTAAAAACGTAGTTACATGATTTTCTTGCCAAGCTGGAAGTTTGGTATCTTCTAAGGGATCTATGGTGACTAAATGCTTAACAGATTCGGGGGAAGAAGCTTCAGGAAATTTCTGCTGTCGAAAAACTTCCCCCATATCTTTTTCAAATAATGTTAATTGACGAGCGCCTAAAAACTCTTCAATGTCTAGATGTACCGCTTGTAATAGCAAGATACTAGCTTGAATCAGTATGTCTGTCTTACCATGACCACCAGTATCACTATCTAGCTGTTCTAAGCGGATTTTACCCCAGATGCTAAAACGATCTGGCTCTTCTAGTAAGACACAAGCTTTACCGCGATTATCTGTCAAATCTCTCCACAAGGCGCGAGCTTCTTCTTCTTGATTAGCTTTAAACAAACTAATCAACCGAAAGGTTTGCCCCTGATAATGGAGGATCGGCACTTGCTGATCCCTTTTTGGGTGCTGAATGCTTGATATTTCAACATCCTGCCGTTTGAGAATAAACATGGCACGCTAAAATCACTCCTCACAGGGGCTTTGTGGATATGCGATCTATAATCTGATTTAGTAACATCGCCAAGAGTGCGATTACTTAGTAAGTGTTTCAGGTCAGTGGCGCGATCGCTCTTTAGCCACCCTAGTGTAAGCTACCCAAAGGATATCTCCACTAAAATGCAAATAACTCGCCTTGACCACTCAATATAGCTAATCAATAACTGATTTGCTTTGTTCGACTAGCATCTTAGCCTTGCTATCGCAAATCTGCAATTTTTGATTGCTTCTTAGGGGCAATAACGATATAATTGTATTGATGGCTCTCATAAAAGCCACTATTTTGTCTTGGGCGCGTAGCTCAGTGGATAGAGCAATTGCCTTCTAAGCAATCGGCCGCAGGTTCGAGCCCTGCCGCGCTCGTTTAAATTTAAATACCAAATGTTAAGTTAAGTTATTACTCAGAGTTAAAATTACTGGGGTATTTCCGCTTCAGTGTCAAAAGCTGATGTTGATTTCACCAACAAAAACTGCTACGAATTATCCCAAGATGCTCTTTCTTTCATCTCTCTTTAGGTAGAGTTTATTCATAGCTCAAAGTGAAGGTAGTGAAGTACCTACAGCGACCTTCGGTACACTGTAGGCTTCCTGTCTCGCTTGCCACTGCTCTGTTAGGAACATTGTTAAACAATGTGCGTTACCAAAAACGCTCCGAGTCTTATGTAGCATCTCTGGGGTTCCCCCCTTTATCTGGTCAACCCTTCGACTACGCTCAGGGCGAGAGCCAGAACCCAGGTAGCCGCCCGCCTCCCGCAGGCAGTTTAATTGTTAATCCGAGAATCTACATGGAGTGTGCCTATGCGTTCCAGTGGCAAATTCCCTTCCCCCTTACTCACGCTAGTTACCTCCGCAAGCGTCGTACCGCTACTTCGTTTTGTTTACAGCCGTGTGGGCGGGTCAATGACCACCTATATATTATCATATATGTATCCATAACAGTGATACATCGTGAAGGAAAAATCTATCAGAATTAGGCTTTCTCAGAGAAGATACGACAAGCTTAAATCTTATGCAGAATCTAGAGAAAAAACAGTTACTCAGTTAGTTGAGGACTGGATTGATAGAATGCCAAGTATCAAGATTGGCGACTCCTCCTCGACCCCACTCCCTAATCAACCTAGCGGTTGATAATGGTCGGAGGTCAACTCGTCGTCGCCCAAAAATTCATCTCATCGCCTCCCGTTCCGGGTAGGCGAGAGGCTTCTTTTTGATCAAGCTAAATTTAGAGAGTTGATACATTCATTTAAAATATCAAACAAAATTATTTAGGAAAACAGAGTACAGAGGTCAGGATAGAACTCATATCAGTAATTGAGGTAAGGCTACTTTCCTACTCTATAAATACACAAGTAAATTAGGAAATTAACCAGGATTTCTCTATTTAGGATTCATCTCTGGTTACCATCGCTGCGACTTCTTAAATTAGTCGGGAGATGATTTGTCCAGTGACTTATATGCAAGTAGATTTACTGAGGTTTTACAGATTTAATCATTATTAATATATATGTAATCTTCAGGGTATTAAAAATGACTAGCCTGCCGATTCAATGTGCAAATTTAAAAGAGCAAGTTGAATTAATCTTACAACTTTTCCAGCAAGAACCTGCTTTACGTTCTCAGGATATCACACCTGTACAAACTTCTTTAGGCAAGGCTATTTCTCCGAAGTTTGAAATTGTGTTTGCGGGTGCGTTTAGTGCAGGTAAATCTATGCTAATTAATGCCCTCCTGGAAAGAGAATTACTGTATAGTGCAGAAGGTCACGCCACAGGGACAGAATGCAAAATTGAATATGCAGAACTAGATAAAGAAAGAGTCGTACTAACTTTTTTAAGTGAATCGGAAATTAGAGAACAAGCCAGTTATTTATGTCAGCAAATAGGATTTACAACCGCAGTAAATATCAATCAAGCTGAAGTAATTAATTTGCTCAATCAAGGCTGTGACTTAATTCTACAACAGGAAGGTGGCGAAAGTCGTTCGGAACGTGCAAAACAAGCTAAGGCATTAATTTTATTGTTAGCAGGTTATGAAGCGAACCGTGAGCATATTCATACAGTTAATAATGCGACTTATTCAATGGAAACATTTAATTTTTCCAATTTAAAAGAAGCTGCTGGATATGCAAGACGCGGAAGTAATAGTGCTGTTTTAAAGCGAATTGAATATTATTGCAATCATCCTTTGCTGGAAGATGGCAACGTTATTATTGATACACCAGGAATTGATGCTCCTGTAGAAAAGGATGCACAGTTAACTTACGCTAAAATTCAACATCCCGATACTTCAGCAGTGGTATGCGTGCTGAAACCTGCATCGGCTGGTGACATGACAAAAGAAGAAACGCTGCTTTTAGAAACAATGCGGGGAAATAGCGGAATCCGCGATCGCGTCTTTTATGTCTTCAACCGCATCGACGAAACTTGGTACAATACCCAATTAAGGCAGCGATTGGATGATTTAATTAGCAGTCAGTTTCGTGATACCAGCAGAGTTTATAAAACCAGTGGTTTACTTGGTTTTTATGGCAGTCAGATTAAACAGACAAGTATACAGAACAGGTTTGGTTTAGATTCTATCTTTGCGGAAAGTGTAAAAGGCTTGAATGGAGAAGAAGAAACACCACAGTTTGTCTACGCATTTAATAACTATTGTGTGACTTCTGGTAAGCTTTCCTACACTAATTTTCGCATTTCTCTGAATGGATTTGAAACTCCCAATCAAAATTATTCGCGGATTTTAGCTGAACAAGGTATACCTTTAATTAATCAGCTAATTCTCGATAGTGGTATTGAAGAATTTCGCACAGCTATTACCCGCTATCTCACAGAAGAAAAGCGTCCGATGCTGTTTCAAAATCTGGCTGATGATTTGGAAGGTATTTGTATTAAACTGAAAAAAACTTATCAGTCAGTTTACCGAGATTTAGACAGTCAACCAAGAGAAATTGAGGCGATGAAGTCGCAGGAATTACAGCGACTCAACCAACAACTCCAGGAAATTGGCAAAGATTTTAATCAACATATTATCGCAGAAATCAACCAAGTCATTAATAATGGTTCTGAAATCTTTGAAGCTGATTTCCGTCAATTACAATCACGGATGATTCGGCGTTTAGATGAATTGCTAGATACCTTTTCTGTGGCTGAAGCTTATCGCCGTGCAACTCTGAGTCATTTACGGAATGCAACTGCGCCATTGCTGGCGATTTTAGTCGAGGCATTTTATTATTTATCCAATCAGTTGGAAGATATTTTAGTTAATTCCTCTGAACAATTAGTTGCTAATTTCTTTCAACGCTTAATTGAGACAATTCGCAAAACCGAATATTATCGTCAGTTATATCGTTTATTGGGGAATGATGGTGGGATTGAACAAAACATCAAAGCCATCGAAAAACAGGTAACATTAGCTTTAGTAAGTGCTGCTAGTGTAGAATGCGATCGCTTCGTGCGCGAAAGTCCGAGATTTTATGATGAAGGCACTTTTTCTATCTATCAATTTCGTCAAACTTTGCAGCAAACATCCCAAAGTTATGACTGTGAAAGTATGATTGAAGCTGAACCAGCAATTCGGCAATTGTTAAAGTTAGATTTTGAACCAAAAGTTTCCTATACCATTCGGACATCTTTCCGCCAAACTATCAATCAAATTCTAAAAACCCAATTGTTACCAATGGCGGAACAACAAGCCGATGATATTCTCCAACAATACCCCCAAGCGCGTGTTTATTTAGAACAGACTTTACAACACGAAGCCGAAGAGAAAATTTTGCAGAATCGCCGCTTGCTAAGTGCTGTGGAACAAAAAATAGAAAGTTATAACACAGCAGTATCGGGAATGAATAGTTGTTTACAAGCAATGCAGTTATATGACTATTTATTGCCAGTAATTAATCTAAATGAATTGGACGCTGTGGAAAAGATTGCTGCAAGTAATGGTGTAATAATTTCTGATGGTTTGTTGGATGGGATGGTGCAAATTCAAGATTGATTAACCACAGATGAAAGTAGGGTAAGACCAATTTAATATGAAGACGCATATAAAAATCAATTACCCCCCTTAATCCCCCCTTGGAAAGGCAGGACTGTTTCATTCTAAAAAGGAAAAAAGTAATTTAATATCATGGGCGCAATGCCGTATTGCTCTGGTGAGGGAATCAAAACCATTGTGACGCAAGAGGTTAATCA